>JAUIKL010000005.1 GCA_030430625.1 Gemmatimonadota bacterium | reverse complement strand
CGGGTGGACCAAGTGCTCGGTCTCCTCGAGGTCGTGCGAGCGACGCGCACCGTGGACGACGACCTCGCCGCGTGGGTCGAGGAGCGGATCGAAGCACGGGCTGCGGCACGGGCCGCCAGGGACTTCGCCGCGGCCGACGCGATCCGGGACGAGCTCGCCGCCCGCAACATCGTGTTGGAGGACGGGGCCGGCGGCACGCGTTGGAAGGTGGTCGGTTAGGCTTTAGCTTCCCCCGCGCGAAGTGCGTGCTGGCGTAGCTCAACTGGTAGAGCAGCTGATTTGTAATCAGCAGGTTGGGGGTTCGAGTCCCTTCGCCAGCTTCGTTGTCCCGATCATCGGCCGAGCGTCGACCGGCCCCTCACGATCGCGGCGCGTGCGTGCCTCGTTCGAGGTCGGGTCGGCCGTCGGGCTCGAGAACGATCAGCTTGCTCACAGGGGCTGGCTGCGCTCTCTTCGATCCACGTTCCGCCGCCGGAGGGTCACGTGGTCAAGTGCTGTATCCGAGTCCTCGCCTGGACGCTCCTCGCGGCGTCCCCTCTCTCGGCTCAACTCGTACCCGACTGGGCTCAGCGAGTGTGGTGCCTGTCCCCCGTCGGCGATGCTTGTTGGGCCCTGGATCTGTCGAACACCTCTCCTTTCGTGTCCGGCCAAGCCAGTCGCAACATCGTCGTCGATGTCTACGGCGGCTTCATCTCACTTCCCGAGCACTATCAGTTCACGGGCTTCGGGTGGGCGGTGTCGATACCCTTCGAGTCGGGTACGCTCGTTTCGACGAGGAGCGGCGCACGAGTGGTCACTCCCGCGGAGACGTTTGCCGTCGGCTCCCAGGGCACGAGTCAGACCCGCAACTACGTCCCGCCCGAGTTCGGCGGTAGAGCGTTGGTGTGCGACGCGGTCAACTGCAGCCGAAGTCGGATCGACCCGGATGCGTTTCGGTACTTCGAAGTCGACTATGTCGACGGTACCGGCGTGGAGGGTGCCTGGCGATGCAGCCCCGGAGGGTCGGATCCGAGCCTCCGGGCGTGCGCGACCCTCGGTGCGACAGCGACCGTTCCAGAGCCTGATGCACTCTGGCTCATTCTAATCGGCCTCGTGGCCCTGGTGGTTCGGAAGCGGGCGGGGCAGGAGCTCCTCCAGGATCCGCACTCGGGTTCGGGTCGGTAGCTCGTCCTCTGAAAGCCGACAACACCGACTCCACCTGCGGGCGCAGCAATGCGCCCGCCAGTGACGCGGACGCAAGCAGCGCGGCGGCGAGGGGAGTGGGGCGGACATCGGGGCTCGCCGTCGCCACGAGCCAACCCGCCATCGCCAGGACCCATCCGAACAGTGCACCTGTCCGGCCACCCAGGACGAGGCCGAGTAGCCCGCCCAACAGCGTCGGCCACAAGACCCGCAGAGTGGCGCGAAACCGCTCCGGGGCACTAGTGAACGCAAGGAGGAACGCCCAACCGTCCGACAGGGTCGGAGCGATCCGACAATCGGAGCGCCCGGCCACGGTCAAACAATCGTCCCCCTCCACCTGCTGCAGAGCGATGTCCAACGGCGTGCCGGTCGGGATGCCGGCCAGTGCGTCGATGGCTCGGAGGCTCGGCTGGTCCAGACGGAGTTTTCGCGCCACCGTGTGTCTCTGCACAACCAGGTCGTTACCGAGATTGGCAATCGTGAGGTGTATGACCCGGTCCTCCGACGACACCATAAAGATGGGTGACAGAGACGATGCGGGCCGCCCGCTCAAGAAGGAAACTTCGACGGCCTCCCGACCTAGAAGGGCGCGCCTGACCTCGTCGGACTCCGCGAGGCGTGCGGAGGGGGTTTCGACTCCGCCGACCCGAGCTTCTTGGACCCTTCCATCGTAGTGACCCATGCTGCCGAGCCGCGGATTCCACAGACCGAAGAGGTCCGTGTCGTCCGAGCGGGGCAGGAGGAGCAGCGGTGGAGCCAGCCAGGAAACAGCGATCACCACCGCGATCGAGTATTGGAAAGAGCGAGTCCAGGACCCTGACAGCAACCGGGCACCCGTCCAACCGCCCAGACTGTTGAACAAGAGATCCTGAAACGCCGGATCCCGACCCGGAATCGTGATCTGGATGACCTCGATACCCAGGGTCATCCCCGCGCACAGAGCCACCGCGCGTCGTGGTCCGACGAGTACGGACAAGAGGAGCCCGCCCGGGACGAACAGGAGCCCATTCAGGATGATGTCGGCCAGCCCCCGCTCCGAACAGCCGACGCACAGGAAGGACTCGAGCGTGAGAGGAATCGCGGTGCCGCCCGGACTCAGGGTGAGGACGGCTACCGTGGCGGCCCACGCAAGCGCCGACAGGCCAGCCACGAGGTTGAGCGAGCGTGTCACGAGTTCCTGAATTCCGAGCTCCGGGGCCCGGGAAAGCTAGTCTCTGCGGCCGAATCGATCGACTCCGGCACCTCGGACCGACCGCTCGGCGGGAGGGCTGAAAACCAGTGCTCCCCGCCCTTTACGCTCCTACGGGTGCCCATTACTTTTCTGGGCTCGTTCGCAGAGAAGCCGTCCACGACTTTCGAGGACGGCTCTTTTCCACGGTCCCGTGCCGGGGAGGGGGCGGGCGAGAAGCTCCGCAGAACGTCGTTTCGGGGGCGAATACGGTGGGGTACCGAAGCGGTCAAACGGGGCAGACTGTAAATCTGCTGGCATAGCCTTCGGAGGTTCGAATCCTCCCCCCACCACTGTTGGATCGTAGAGCGAGGCGGGAGTAGCTCAGTTGGCTAGAGCATCAGCCTTCCAAGCTGAGGGTCGCGGGTTCGAGTCCCGTCTCCCGCTCTGACGAAGTTGAAGGACCTGAACGTGGGATCGGCCCCTGGCCGCGGTTGCTCTGATAGCTCAGTGGTAGAGCGCGTCCTTGGTAAGGACGAGGTCGCGGGTTCAATCCCCGCTCAGAGCTTGTAGCACCTGACTAGAGCGTCAACGGATCCGAGAGGACAGCGATGGGCAAGGAGAAATTCGAGCGTACCAAGCCGCACGTGAACGTGGGAACGATTGGCCACGTGGATCACGGTAAGACGACTTTGACGGCTGCGATCACGATTACGCAGGCGAAGAAGTACGGCGGTGAAGCGGTCGCGTTCGAGAACATCGACAAGGCGCCTGAAGAGCGCGAGCGCGGGATCACGATTTCGACGGCTCACGTGGAGTACGAGACGGACAACCGTCACTACGCGCACGTGGACTGCCCTGGTCACGCGGACTACGTGAAGAACATGATCACGGGAGCGGCGCAGATGGACGGCGCGATTCTCGTGGTGAGTGCGGCGGACGGCCCGATGCCCCAGACGCGCGAGCACATTCTGCTGGCTCGTCAGGTGAACGTGCCGTACATCGTCGTGTTCATGAACAAGGTGGACATGGTGGACGACGAGGAGCTCCTGGAGTTGGTGGAGCTCGAGGTACGTGAGTTGCTGAGCGAGTACGACTTCCCGGGCGACGACGTGCCTGTGGTGAAGGGGAGCGGACTGAAGGCGCTGGAGGCTGCGGGCGAGGGCCCGGACGCCGAGTGCATCCAGGAGCTGATGGACGCGATCGACTCGTACATCCCTGAGCCGGAGCGTGACATCGACAAGCCGTTCCTGATGCCGGTCGAGGACGTGTTCTCGATCACGGGTCGAGGCACGGTGGCGACGGGCCGCATCGAGCGCGGGATCGTGAAGCAGGGCGAAGAGGTGGACATCGTCGGGATGGGCGCGGACAAGAAGACGGTGGTGACCGGAGTGGAGATGTTCCGGAAGCTTCTGGACGAAGGTCGCGCTGGGGACAACGCGGGGCTTCTACTTCGTGGCGTGGGCAAGGAAGAGATCGAGCGCGGCCAGGTGTTGGCGAAGCCGGGCACGATCACGCCTCACACGAAGTTCAAGGCCGAGGTCTACGTTCTGACGAAGGAAGAGGGCGGGCGTCACACGCCGTTCTTCAACGGCTACCGTCCTCAGTTCTACTTCCGCACGACGGACGTGACGGGCGCGGCGCATCTTCCTGAGGGAGTGGAGATGGTGATGCCGGGCGACAACGTTCAGATGGAAGTGGAGCTGATCACGCCGATCGCGATGGATCCGGAGCTTCGTTTTGCGATCCGCGAGGGCGGGCGCACGGTGGGCGCCGGGGTCGTGACGGAGATCCTGGAGTAGTAGGCCGGCGGGTCCCGATGACGGGGCCTCTCTCCGCGCGTTGACGGCAGTCGGCCTGAGACGCGCTTCGAGAGGCCCCGCCACCGGGCCCCACCACCACGGTCGTGGATCGCCGGCACTGGCCGGCGCTTCGCGCGGCCAACAGAAACAGAAGAGGTTGTGGGACCTGGTAGGAAAAGTTGGAAAGCGTGCCGCTGCGGTCGCCTTTGGGGCCGAGGGTGGTGCGTCAGGAGGAACGCTCGGCGGCGCGTAGCCGCCGTAGCGAGGAAGCGGAATGAAGGAAGAGGAAGGCTCGTGATCGGCGCCGAGCGGCGTTCCGATGACGCACCATCCTCGGCCCCACTTCGCGAACCGTAACGGAGCAGCAGATGCCGCGCGATAAAGTGATCCTCGCCTGTCAGGACTGTAAGGAGAGGAACTACGACACGACGAAGAACAAACGGCTCCACCCGGAGCGCGTGGAGTACCGTAAGTACTGCCCGCGTTGTAAGTCGCACACGCAGCACAAGGAAACGAAATAGTGGGCGCGGTCGAGAAGGCGAAGGAGACCCGGAACTTCATCGAGGAGTGCTGGGTCGAGTTGCAGAAGGTGACCTGGCCGGACCAGGATCAGCTGCGCTCGGCCACCCTGGTCGTCCTCCTCTTCACGATCGCGGTTTCCGGGATCATCTGGCTCATGGACAAGTCCGTGAGCTGGATCATTGGGCAGATCATGGCCCTCTTCGGGGCTTGAGCGGGAGATAGGTTGCAAACGATGGCCGACACCCGCTGGTATGCCGTGCAGACCTACTCCGGGCACGAGAACAAGGTGCAGAAGCTGATTCAGCGTCGCATCGAGGAAGAGCCCGAGGAGGCGGAAGAACTCCTGGACGTGATCGTCCCGACCCAGGAGGTCCTCGAAATCCGGAACGGCAAGCGCGTCACGGTGACGCGTCGTCTCTACCCGGGGTACGTCCTGGTCCACATGGTGTTGAACCAGCGGACCTCGCACGCCATCAACAACATTCAGGGTGTCATCAAGTTCGTCGGCTCGGGGAAGGCGCCCCAGCCGCTACGCGAAGAAGAGATCAACAAGATCCTCGGGGTCGAGATCGAGTCCGAGGACAGCACGCAGGAGGAGATTCCCTTCCACATCGACCAGGTCGTCGAGGTGACCAAGGGGCCGTTCACGGACTTCAGTGGAACGGTTCAGGAGGTCTACCCGGACAAGGGCAAGGTCAAGGTGGAGGTGTCGCTCTTCGGTCGGCCGACATCCGTCGAGCTCGACTACACGGATCTGAAGGGATACTAGGCGGGAAGCCAGAGCAGACTCATGGCAAGAAAAGTCATCGGATTCATCAAGCTCCATGTGCCGGGTGGTCAGGCCAACCCGGCGCCGCCCGTGGGACCGGCCCTCGGTCAGCACGGCGTCAACATCATGGAGTTCTGCAAGCAGTTCAACGCGAAGACGTCCGACAAGCAGGGGCTCACGATCCCTGTCGAGATCACCGTCTACGCGGATCGTTCCTTCTCGTTCATCACCAAGACGCCACCGGCGGCGGTGCTGATCAAGAAGGCCATCAACCTGCCGAAGGGCTCGGGTGAGCCGAACCGGGAGAAGGTGGGCACGATCACGCGGGCTCAGCTGGCGGAGATCGCGGAAACCAAGATGGAAGACCTCAACGCGAACGACATCGACGCTGCCGTCGAGATGATCGCCGGGACCGCGCGCTCGATGGGCGTGGTCGTCGAGGGGTAGGAAGGACCGATTTTTCGGGACTCGCACGAGTCCCACCCGTGTACCACCGCTTGAGAGCCGTCGGCGGTGGGAGGGTCAACCAAGCGGCTCGAGTTACGACATGCCGAAGACAGGGAAGCGTTTTTCGGCGGCCAAATCGGCCGTGCCGGAAGGCGCCAAGTTGGCTCCCGACGAAGCCGTGCGGCTCGTCAAGGAGCTGGCGACCGCGAAGTTCGACGAGTCGGTCGACGTCGCCACACGCCTCGGAGTGGATCCGCGCCAGGCGGACCAGCTCGTCCGGGGAACGGTGGTGCTCCCGCACGGCACCGGTAAGTCGGTGCGCGTGCTCGTGATCGCCCAGGGTGAGAAGGAGGCCGAGGCCACCGAGGCCGGGGCCGACTACGTGGGCGTCGAGTACGTCGACAAGATCCAGGACGGGTGGCTCGACTTCGACGTCTGTGTCGCCACGCCGGACATGATGGGGAAGGTGGGGCCGCTCGGCCGGGTACTCGGTCCGCGTGGACTCATGCCGACGCCCAAGGCCGGCACGGTGACCTTCGACATCGGTCGGGCCGTCTCCGAGATCAAGGCCGGTAAGATCGAGTTCCGCGTCGACAAGACGGGGAACGTCCACGCGCCGATCGGGAAAGCCTCCTTCAGTGAGGATCAGCTCCGGGAGAACCTCGGGGCGTTCATGGATCAGATCGTTCGGGCGAAGCCGTCGGCGGCCAAGGGCACCTATGTCCGCAGCGTGACGGTCTCCAGCACGATGGGCCCGGGTGTGTCGATCGACCCGAACCTGTATCGGAGGGCCTGATGGATCGCACACAGAAAGAGACGTTCGTCGACGAACTTCGGGAGCGCATCGATCGCGCACCGGTCCTCTACCTGACGGACTTCAGTGGTCTCAACGTCAAGGCGATGACCCAGCTCCGCAGCTCCCTGCGGAAGTCGGGTGCCGAGTACGTCGTGGTGAAGAACCGGCTCGCACAGCGAATCTTCTCCGACGAGTCCAACGGTCTCCCCGACATCAGCGACAGCCTGGTTGGGCCGACGGGTTTCGTCTTCGGATACGAGGATGCGGCCGCTGCAGCGAAGGCGCTCAGCGACTTCGCCAAGGACAACGACCAGAAGCCGGCATTCAAGCTCGGTGTTCTGGACAACAAGGTTCTCGGGCCGGAGCAGGTGGAGAAGATCGCCAAGCTCCCGCCGCGGGAGCAGCTCCTGGCCGAATTGGCCGGGGCCTTCGAGGCACCGATGTCCGCTCTGGCCAGTGCGCTGGGCGCGAAGTTGCAGGAAACCGCGGGTCTGTTCGACGCCCTCAAAGAAGATCGAGCACAGGCAGGCTGAGCCCGCTTCCCGGGCTAGGTACACGGGACGCGGGTGCGTCTCTGGTCATCACTACAGGGTCAACAACGAGGCCGACACGGCGTCGGCTGGAATCAGGAGACAGGAATCATGGCGAATCACGAAGAGCTGCTCGACACCATCGGCAACATGACCGTTCTCGAGCTCTCCGAGTTCGTTGACGCCTTCAAGGACAAGTTCAACGTCACCGCGGTTGCGGCTCCGGTCGCGATGCCGGGCGCAGCGGCTGGCGGCGGTGAAGCTGCGGCCGCCGAGAAGGACGAGTTCGACGTCGTGCTCGAGGGCATCGGCGACAAGAAGATCCAGGTCATCAAGGTGGTGCGCGAGCTCACCGGCCTCGGATTGAAGGAAGCCAAGGAGCTGGTCGACGGCGCACCTGGTACGCTGAAGGAAGGCGCGACCAAGGAAGAGGCCGAGGAGATGAAGGCCAAGCTCGAGGACGTCGGCGCGGCCGTCGCACTCAAGTAGTAGTGAGCCGAAGCGGGACCTCGGTTACATCGAGGCGCGTAGCTCCCTCTCGACCCCGCGTGCAGCGAGGTCGGGTAGGATATTGCGCTCCGGCAAAGACCGAGGGACCGCTCCAGCTCGTACGGGAGGCGCCGCATCGTGCGGTGGCTGATCCCGGCGCGGCCAGTGGCCGCGTGACAGTTCGAGCGCTGCAAGGACCCGGCTCTGGACATCCCTCCTCAGGAGGGGTGTCCGGGGTCCGGGGTTCCTGCGCTCGGGCCATACCGCATTCGAGTCACGTCACCCGTTCCCACCCCGGAACGGGTTCCTAGAGGGGGACGTACGTTGGAACTCCGCAAAGACAACCGTCCGATTCTGAGCTTCGCCAAACTCAAGTCGGTCATGCCGATGCCGAACTTGCTCGACGTCCAGCTTCGGTCGTTCGAGAAGCTCGTCGAGCCGGACCTTCAGGAGCAGTGGGATTTCGGTCTCGACCGCGTCTTCGGTGAGATCTTCCCGATCGAGGACGTGAACGAGCACTTCATGCTCGAATACGTCTCCGCGACGCTCGGCGAGCCGAAGTACTCCGTGGAGGAGTGCATCGAGCGTGACATGACGTACGCCGCGCCTCTCAAGGCGACCCTTCGCCTCATCATCTGGGAACAGCCCGAGGAAGATGAGGAGGAGGCCAAGAAGAAGAAGAAAAAGAAGAAGAAGTCGACGCCCATCGAGGAGCGGGTGACGCAGGACATCATCGAGAAGGAAGTCTATCTCGGTGACCTGCCCCTCCTCACCGAACTCGGCACCTTCATCATCAACGGGGCCGAGCGCGTCGTGGTGAGCCAGCTGCACCGGTCGCCCGGTGTGGTGTTCGAGGAGAGCGTGCACCCCAACGGCACCAAGCTCTTCTCGTCGCGGATCATTCCGTTCCGCGGCTCATGGGTCGAGTTCACCCTGGACATCAACGATGTGTGCTACGTGCACATCGACAAGAAGAAGAAGTTCCCGGCCACGGCCCTCCTCCGCGCACTCGGGTACAGCTCGGACGCGGAGATCTTCCAGCTCTACTACGACGTCACCGAGGTCAAGCTCGGGAAGATGGACGACGAGAAGAAGCTGGAGATCGAAGGGAAGGTCATCGCCGAGGAGTTCGTCGATCCGGAGACCGGTGAGGTCCTGATCGACAACGGCGAGGAGATCGAGGACGAGGTGATGGAGATCCTCGAGCGCCTCGGCGTCAAGAAGATCAAGATCTACAAGAGCGATCGTGAGACGTCTCGCGGCGAGAGCCCGATGATCAAGAACACGATCAAGAAGGACCCCACCGAGAACGAGGGCGAGGCGCTCAGCGCGATCTACTCGCTTCTCCGCCCCGGTGAGGCGCCGAACATCGAGACGGCCCGCGAAGCGCTCGAGCGGGTCTTCTTCAACCCGAAGCGGTACGACCTCGGGCGTGTGGGCCGCTACAAGATCAACCAGCGGCTCGGCGTCGACGTGCCTCGCAGCCAGACGGTCCTCACTCAGGAGGACTTCGTCTCGATCATCGGTCACCTCATCGAGCTCAATGAGGGTCGCGGGTACACGGACGACATCGACCACCTCGGGAACCGCCGTGTTCGCACGGTCGGTGAGTTGATCGCCAACCAGTTCTCCGTCGGGCTCAGCCGGATGGCGCGCCTGGTGAAGGAGCGGATGTCGATCAACACCGATCCGGAGAAGATCAACATCGACGACCTGGTGAACGCTCGTACGGTGTCCGCGGTCATCCAGGCGTTTTTCGGCTCCAGTCAGCTGTCCCAGTTCATGGACCAGACGAACCCGCTGGCCGAGATGACGCACAAGCGTCGTCTCTCCGCGCTGGGTCCGGGTGGTCTCACGCGGGAGCGTGCGGGCTTCGAGGTCCGAGACGTCCACTATTCCCACTACGGCCGGATGTGCCCGATCGAGACGCCCGAGGGGCCGAACATCGGCCTCATCACGTCTCTGACGACGTACTCGCGGATCAACGATCTCGGCTTCGTCGAGACGCCGTACCGGAAGGTGAAAAACGGGAAGGTCACGGCCGAGATCGAGTGGCTGTCGGCCAACGAGGAGGAGGAGGCCCGGATCGCCCAGGCCAACGCCCCCCTCGACGAGAAGGGCAATTTCAAGAACGAGTTCGTCCTCTGCCGCGAGCGCGGTGACTTCCCGCTCCTCCAGCCGGACGACATCGACTACATGGATGTTGCGCCGGACCAGCTGGTCTCGGTGGCGGCGGCCCTGATCCCCTTCCTCGAGCACGACGATGCGAACCGGGCCCTCATGGGCTCGAACATGCAGCGGCAGGCCGTTCCGCTCCTGTACACGGACGCGCCTCTCGTAGGAACGGGGCTGGAGGCGAAGGTCGCTTCCGACTCCGGTGCCGTCATCACGGCGCGTCGCGGTGGGCGGGTGGTTCAGGTGACGGCTGACGAAATCGTGGTCGATACCGGTTCGATCGCCGGTCGCCCGGATCAGCCCCTGGCGAAGCTGGCACAGTTCGATCGGTACCGGCTCCGCAAGTACTGGCGGACCAACCAGGACACGGCCATCAACCAGCGCCCGCTGGTTTCGATCGGTGAGGAAGTCCACCCCGGTGACATCATCGCCGACGGACCGAGCACCGACGCGGGTGAGCTCGCGCTGGGCCGCAACGTGCTGGTGGCCTTCATGCCCTGGTACGGATCGAACTTCGAGGACGCCATCGTCATCAGCGAGAAGCTGGTGAAGGACGACGTCTTCACCTCGATCCACATTCAGGAACTCGAACTCCACGTCCGCGACACGAAGCGGGGCATGGAGGAGATCACCCGGGAGATCCCGAACGTCGCCGAGGAGAGCCTCGTCGACCTCGACGAGCGCGGCATCGTGCGCGTCGGCGCCCGGGTGAAGGCGGGCGACATCCTCGTCGGAAAGATCACCCCGAAGGGTGAGACCGAGCTGTCTCCGGAGGAGAAGCTCCTCACCGCGATCTTCGGAGAGAAGGCGAAGGACGTGAAGGACTCGTCGCTCCGCGTGCCCCCGGGAATGACGGGCACGATCATCGACGTGAAGATCTTCAGTCGCCGGATCGACGACCCGCTTCTGGAGAAGGAACACGGCGCCAAGATCGGTGACCTCCGCCAGATGGAACGCGAGGAGATCCAGCGCATCAACGATGCGCGGGACGACGAGCTTCGCACCGTACTCCAGCGTCAGACCATCGCCCTGATGCTCAAGAAGGGCACCGTAGAGCCGGTCCTCGACGAGGGCACCAAGCTCACGAAGGAGTTGATCGACGACATCAACTTCCGGCGCGTCGATCTGGCCACCTTCAAGGTCCAGAACGGTGAAGCGAGTGAGCGACTCCGTCGTGTGATCGACGAGGCGGCCACCCGCGTTCAGCGGGTCAAGGACAAGACGGAAGAGCAGATCGACAAGGTCTTCCAGCCGGACGAGCTGCCCCCGGGCGTCGTCCAGCTCGTGAAGGTCTACGTCGCCGAGAAGCGCAAGATTTCGGTCGGTGACAAGATGGCCGGGCGGCACGGAAACAAGGGCATCATTGCCCGGATCGTGCCGGAGGAGGAGATGCCGTTCCTCCCCGACGGAACCCCGGTCGAGATCGTGCTCAACCCGCTCGGTGTGCCGTCCCGCATGAACGTCGGTCAGATCCTCGAGACCCACCTCGGGTGGGCCGGGCGCGTGCTCGGCTTCGAGGCGAAGACCCCGGTCTTCCAGGGGGCCACCGAGAACGAGGTCGGCGCGCTGCTCAAGCTGGCCGGCCTCAAGTGGGTCGATCAGGCGTTGAACCTGAAGGCTCAGTCCCCGACCGAGCTCGACGACATCTCCACGATGGTCGACATCGCCGCGCAGCTCCCGGTCGTTATGGCCGGCGCCGACGACGACACCAACGGCGATGGCGAGGACCATGTGGGCCACAGCCACGGCATCGGGCAGTCGCTCGACGCCTACCTCGGGATCAAGCTCTCGAAGCAGCAGTCGAAGTTCTTCGACAAGACGGTCGAGTTCCTGCTGGAGGCGGCCGAGGAGCTGGCGGATCGCAACGGTGAGAAGGTCTCGGACCTCTTCCCCGCGATTCAGAAGCTCAAGGGGCGTTCGTCGGTGAAGTCCGGACTGGACGACGCCGTGATCGAGCTGCTCGAGCACGCCGAGATCTTCCCGAACGGAAAGATCTGGCTCCGGGACGGCCGCAGCGGGCGGAGGTTCGACTTCCCCGTCACGGTCGGCGCGATCTACATGCTGAAGCTCAGCCACCTCGTGGATGACAAGATCCACGCCCGGTCCATCGGACCGTACTCTCTCGTCACGCAGCAGCCGCTGGCCGGTAAGGCGCAGTTCGGTGGCCAGCGCTTCGGTGAGATGGAGGTGTGGGCACTCGAGGCGTATGGTGCCGCGCACACGCTGCAGGAGATCCTGACGGTCAAGTCCGACGACGTGCAGGGTCGCTCGAAGGTCTACGAGGCCATCGTGAAGGGCGACAACCTGCCCAAGCCGGGTATCCCCGAGTCCTTCAACGTCCTGGTCAAGGAGCTACAGGCGCTCGGGCTGAGTGTGACACTCGGAGAGGAAGAGTGAGGGCGTCGATCTCGGCCGCGTCCGAGTCGAACGCTTTCGAAGGTGAAGTACCCCAGTCTGCTATCTGTGCCAAAGAGGCTTAATACACATGATCGATTTTCCGAGAACTCGGGATCAGCGCTCCGCAGACTTCGAATACATCCAGGTCCGACTCGCCGCGCCGGACGAGATCCGGTCGTGGTCGTTCGGTGAAGTCATCAAGCCGGAGACGATCAACTACCGCTCGTTCAAGCCGGAACGGGATGGTCTGTTCTGTGAGCGGATCTTCGGGCCCGTAAAGGACTGGGAGTGCCACTGCGGGAAGTTCAAGCGCATCCGCTTCCGCGGTCACGTCTGCGATCGTTGCGGCGTGGAAGTCACGCTCTCGAAGGTGCGGCGTGAGCGCATGGGTCATATCGAACTGGCCGTGCCGGTGGCGCACATCTGGTTCTTCAAGACGCTCCCGAGCCAGCTCGGCTACCTCCTGGGCATGACGCTGCGCGACCTCGAGAAGGTCATCTACTACGCGGCGTACGTCGTCACGAACCCCGGTAAGCAGGAAGTCGAGTTCCAGCAGCTTCTCGACGAGGACGAGTACTACGACCTCCGCGTGAAGGCCCGTGAGGAAGGGGACGACGAGTTCCAGGCCGAGATCGGTGCCGAGGCGGCGCGTACGCTCCTCCAGCTCCTCGACGATCCGGACCGGAAGAAGATCAAGGACCGGAACGCCGACGGCCGAGGCCTCGACCGTCTGGCCGAGTGGCTCCGCCACGAGATCGCGACGGAGACGTCTCAGCACCGGAAGAAGAAGAAGCTGAAGCGCCTCAAGGTCGTCGACGCCCTGCGGACCTCCGGGGAGACACCCGAGACGCGCAACCGTCCCGAGTGGATGATCCTGGACGTGATTCCGGTCATTCCGCCGGATCTTCGCCCGCTCGTTCCGCTCGACGGTGGCCGGTTCGCGACGTCCGACCTGAACGATCTGTACCGCCGGGTCATCAACCGGAACAACCGGTTGAAGAAGCTCATCGACATGCGCGCTCCGGAGGTCATCCTCCGCAACGAGAAGCGCATGCTGCAGGAGGCTGTGGACGCACTCTTCGACAACGGACGCCGTTCCAAGGCGATCCGGGGCCGGGGCAAGCGCCCGCTCAAGTCGCTGTCCGACATGCTCAAGGGTAAGCAGGGCCGCTTCCGGCAGAACCTGCTCGGTAAGCGCGTCGACTACTCGGGCCGTTCGGTCATCGTCGTCGGTCCGGAGCTGAAGCTCCACCAGTGCGGTCTGCCCAAGGCGATGGCCGTCGAACTGTTCAAGCCGTTCATCATCCACGAGTTGGAGAAGCGCGGCGAGGCCGAGACCGTGAAGCGGGCCAAGAAGATCGTCGAGAAGAACGATCCGAAGGTCTACGAGGTTCTCGAGGACATCATCAAGGACCACCCGGTTCTCCTGAACCGGGCGCCGACGCTGCACCGTCTGGGCATCCAGGCCTTCGAGCCCGTGCTGGTCGAGGGTAAGGCGATCCGGATTCACCCGCTCGTCTGTGCCGCCTTCAACGCGGACTTCGACGGCGATCAGATGGCCGTCCACCTGCCGCTCTCGTACGAGGCGCAGCTCGAGGCACGTGTCCTCATGCTGTCGTCGAACAACATCCTCCTGCCGTCGAACGGTCGCCCGGTGGCGGCGCCGACGCAGGACATGGTCATCGGGTCGTACTACCTGACCAATCCGGGCCTCCGCATCACGGACCTGGAGCGGGCCGCGAACGATACGAAGGTTCCGAAGAGCCGGCGCGCGGCCGCGGACAAGGAGCTGAACGAGATCTACGCGGACGCACCGCGTTACTCCTCCTACGGTGACGTCGAGATGGCGTTGGCCCAGGAGCGGGTGGTCTTCACCACTCCGGTCTGGTACTGGGTCTCGAAGGACTTCGGCGGTGTCGAGGGGCGGGGTGCGCGTTGGGAGCGGACGACGGCCGGTCGTGTGCTCTTCAACTCGATCATCCCGGACGAGTTGGGCTTCATCAACCGGACGTTCGGGAAGCGTGAACTCGGGGACCTGGCTTTCGAGTGCTTCACGGTGACCGGTCTCGGCCGGACCACGGAGTTCCTCGACGCCATCAAGGACTTCGGATTCCGGTACGCCACGATGGGTGGCATCTCGGTCGGTATCGAGGACCTCGAGGTCCCGCACGAGAAGAGGGAGATCCTCGACGAGGCCGACGAGCAGGTCGCGCGCTTCCAGAAGGCGTACGCCAGCGGCTTCATCTCGAATGGCGAGCGGTACAACAAGGTCATCGATACCTGGACCCACGCGAACAACGACGTCGCGGACGCCATGGTGCGCCACCTGGAGCGGTCGCACGACGGCTTCAACCCGGTCTTCATGATGATGACGTCCGGTGCGCGTGGTAACCGTGACCAGATGCGTCAGCTGGCCGGGATGCGCGGGCTGATGGCCAAGCCGCAGAAGAAGCTCACGGGTGGGATCGGCGAGATCATCGAGAGCCCGATCAAGTCGAACTTCCGTGAGGGCCTGACCGTGGTCGAGTACTTCATCTCGACGCACGGCGCGCGGAAGGGTCTGGCCGATACGGCGCTCAAGACGGCCGATGCCGGATACCTGACCCGTCGCCTCGTCGACGTGGCCCAGGACATGACGATCACCGAGGAGGATTGTGGTACGATCCTCGGACTGGAGATGACCGCGCTGAAGGAAGGCGAGGACGTCATCGAGCCGCTGTCGGATCGCATCGTCGGCAACGTCGCGCTCGACGACGTCTACGACCCGATCGACGGCGAGCAGATCGTCGAGGCCGGGGCGCTCATCGAGGAGCATCAGGCCGACGCGATCGAGGACTCCGGACTGCAGATGGTCCGGATCCGCTCCGTTCTCACCTGTGAGGCTCGGCGCGGACTCTGCCAGATGTGCTACGGCCGGAACCTCGCGACCATGAAGCTGGTCGATGTCGGTGAGGCCGTCGGTATCCTCGCTGCGCAGTCGATCGGTGAGCCGGGCACGCAGCTGACCCTGCGGACCTTCCACATCGGTGGAACGGCGTCACGTATCGCGGCGCAGACGCAGCGGAAGTCCAAGATCGACGGTGTCGTCGGCCTGGACCGTGTCACGATCGTCGAGACGCCGGACGAGGTCCGGATCGTCACGTCGCGTGAAGGTGAGATCCTCCTCAAGACGGACGACGGTGCGGTGCGAAGCCGTCTCGCGGTGCCGTACGGCGCGACGATCTCGATCGAGGAGGGCCAGAAGATCGAGGCCGGGGACCTGCTCTTCAGCTGGGACCCGTACTCGGAACCGATGGTGGCCGACTCGAAGGGTGTGATCGAGTTCCGCGACATCATCGAAGATCAGACGATGCGCGAGGAGCTCGACGAGTCGACCGGGCGTCGCCAGATGACGATCATCGAGGACCGGGACAAGAAGCTCCACCCGACGATCGTGATCCGGAAGGACACGAAGAAGCGCGAGAAGCTGCGTGAGTTCATCGTGCCGGTCGGCGCTCAGCTCACGATCTCCGATGGGGAGAAGGTCGAGCTGGGTGACACCATCGCGAAGATCAGCCGCGAGGTGTACAAGACCCGCGACATCACGGGTGGTCTGCCCCGGGTCGCCGAGCTCTTCGAGGCGCGGCGTCCGAAGGACCCGGCCGTCATCACGGAGATCGACGGTTCGATCAGCTTCGGGGACATCAAGCGCGGTAAGCGTCAGGTCCACGTGACCCCGGAGCAGGGGGAGCAGCGGACGTACGACGTTCCGGTCGGTAAGCACATGCGCGTCCACACGGGCGATGTCGTGCGCGCCGGTGACCGTATCTCCGAGGGCCCCGTGAACCCGCACGACATCCTCGCGATCAAAGGGCCGCGGGCGGTGCAGGAGTACCTCCTCAACGAGATTCAGGAGGTCTACCGTCTGCAGGGCGTGAAGATCAACGACAAGCACATCGGCGTGATCGTCCGTCAGATGCTGCAGAAGGTCCGGGTCACCGACGCCGGCGATACGCAGCTGCTCGAGGGCGAAAACGTCGATCGGACCGAGTTCCGGACCGTGAACACGGCCGCGATCCAGGAAGGAACCAAGCCGGCTCGGAGCGAACCGCTCCTGCTGGGGATCACGAAGGCCAGCCTCACGACCGAGTCCTTCATCTCGGCGGCCTCCTTCCAGGAGACGACGAGGGTGCTCACCGACGCCGCCGTCCGCGGTGCGCGTGACGAGCTGAAGGGCCTGAAGGAGAACATCATCATCGGGCACCTGATCCCGGCGGGTACGGGGATCCACAGGTACTCGAACGTGGAGTTCATGGTCGAGCAGTCGTACTACGACGAGGAGATCATCCCCCTCACCGAACCCGGCGAGTTGGTGCCTGGGTTGGGCATCGAAGGGGATCTGATCGGCCTGGAGTAGTGGTGTAGGCCCGAGGGGCGCCGCTCCTCGGGCCTACGCTGGCTCCCGTTTGGGGTAGCCGGGCCGCCTCCGCCGAAGAGGCGGCCTCGCGCGGCATTCGCCCGCTGAAGGCTCCCGCTCGGCCCGAGCCGCGTTACGTTTCAGAAGTATGAGTACGTTGTCTCGTTCCTACCGGTTCGGCGCCGCGGTCCTGACCCTCCTGGTCATGGTGCATGCGGCCTCTTCGCTCGTGCACGCCTGTTGTCTCGGGCACGAGACGGCCGGAAGTGGCCACGGGATGATGGCCGGCCATGAGATGGCGGGCCACGAGATGGCGCGTCCCGCGCATGCCGAGCACGGCCCGTCCGATTCGCAGGAAGAAGACGACTGCGGCCTGTGCGGCTTCTGTTGTCAGCCGGCGGGACAGGAGTTCCTCCTCGTCCCGACGACTGCTACGGTCGCGTCGGCCTCGACCGACGCGGTGGCCGATGTCGTTCCCGCGGTCGAGGTGGTGATCGCCACCCCTGCGTACGTCCTTCCCTACCCGAACGGCCCTCCCGCCCTCCTCTAGGAGTTCCGCGGACCGAAGGCCGAGCCGTACCCGACGTGGGTGTGCGGCTGATCTCGTCGTATGGAACTCCTCGCTTCCGAGGTAGTGCCTGACCGCCCATCGCACGGATGGCGCGCGTCACCCGACGACCGATCACCCTTTCTCAGTGGGTAGGACACCATGCTGCATATGCTCAAGAAGACGATGACCCTCGGCCTCGCCGTGGCCGCTGTTGCCGCTTGTGACGACGACATGATGGAGCCGGACGGCCCCATCGACGTGACGATCGCCTTCGCGGCCCTCGTCGACGGATCCGATTTCGCGTGCGGCCAGTCGTACGCCGGCATCGGGACGGCCTCGACCGAGATCACCCCGATCGACTTCCGTTTCTACGTGCACGACGTGTACCTGACGACCTCGGGTGGCGACATGGTCGCAGTCGAGCTCGAGGACGACGGCGTGTGGCAGCGGGACGGTCTCGCGCTCCTCGACTTCGAGAACGGAAGTGGCCCCTGCGTGAACGGGACCGCCGGAATGAACACCTCGCTCCGCGGCACGGTCGAAGCCGGCGACTACACCGGTGTGCGGTTCGTGCTCGGCGTTCCTGCCGACATGAACCACATCGACCACACCACGGCTGCGGCTCCCCAGGACATCACCGGTCTCTTCTGGAACTGGAACGCCGGCTACAAGTTCGCGCGGATCGACCACACCTCGGCCGACCAGCCGAACGGTTGGAACGTCCACCTGGGCTCGACGGGATGTTCGCCGAGCGGCGACCCGACCGTACCCGCGACTTCGTGCGCCAATGCGCACCGACCCGAGATCGTGCTCACATCGTTCGACTGGGAGACAGACGAGGTCGGCGCTGACCTCGCCCTCCTCCTCGAAGGGAGTGACGTGTCACAGCAGGGCGGTGGAGCCTCGGGCTGCATGTCCTTCCCGGGCGATGCCGACTGTGCGGCGGTCATGAACCGCTTCGGGCTGGACTACGAGGGTGCGACCTCGACCGGTCAGAGCTGGATCGCGGTCCGCTAGTCGAATCCGTCATGTGGTTCTGTAGCGAATCGGCGGGGCGCAGACGTGTGGGGGCCGCGGCACTGGCCGCGGTCCTCACGGCCCTTTCGGCGTGCGGAGGTGACGAAGTCCTCGGCCCCGGGGTGACGCTCGTCGAGCCGACGGACTTCGACTGGAATCTGCCCGAGGGGTTCCCGCCTCCCCGGGTGCCCGAAGGGGAAGCGATGACGGCCGAGCGTGTCGAACTCGGCCGACACCTCTTCTACGACACCCGGCTGTCGGCCAACGAGACACAGTCGTGCGCCTCGTGTCACCAGCAGGCGTTGGCGTTCACGGACGGGCGCGAGGTCGGACTCGGCTCGACGGGGCAGAACCATCCGCGCAGCAGCATGAGTCTGACGAACCCGGGATATCAGCCGGCACTCAACTGGGCGAATCCGAACGAGACGACACTCTCCCACCAGGCCCTCGGCCCACTCTTCGGGGAGGACCCGGTCGAGCTGGGCATGAGCGGCATGGAGGACGAACTCCTCGCGAGGCTGCGAGCGGATGCCACCTATCAGACGCTCTTTCCCGCCGCGTATCCCGCCGAGGTCGACCCCTATTCGATTGCGACGGTCACTCGAGCCCTGGCCGCCTTCCAGCGGACACTGATCTCGGGCGATGCCCCGGTGGATCGCTTCCGACGGGGAGACGCGGACGCTTTGTCTGCGTCGGCGCGGCTCGGACAGGCGCTCTATTTCTCCGAGCGACTCGAGTGCTTCCACTGCCACGGTGGGCTGATGTTCACCGGGACCTTCGACTTCGAGGGTAAGAGTTCGCCCGAGGTCGAGTTCCACAACACGGGGCTCTACAACGTCGACGGTGAGGGCGGATACCCGTGGCCGAACGTGGGTCTGAGCGAGTTCACCCTTCGACCCGAAGACATGGGCCGTTTCAAGGCCCCGACACTGCGCAACATCGCGCTGACGGCACCCTACATGCACGACGGGAGCATCGCGACCCTCGACGAGGTCATCGATCACTATGCCGCAGGCGGACGCACGATCTCGTTCGGTCCGAACGCGGGCGTCGGAAGCGAGAACCCGTTCAAGAGCAGCTTCGTGAGTGGGTTCACGCTGACGCCCGAAGAGCGCGAGGGCTTGATCGACTACCTCCATGCGCTGACGGACTCGACGTTCATCACCGAGCCGCGCTTCGCGAACCCGTGGCCCCCATCATGAAGACGCGGATTCTATGCGGCCTGGTTGCGGCCTGCGGCTGCCTGTCACCCGGACTCGGAGCGCAGGACCCCGATTCGATCGCGGTGGACACCGTCCGGTACATCCTCGAGCCGATCGAGGTCGCGGTCGAGCGCGAGCGCTCGGCGCCTCCGCCGGTCGGCGCGCTCACGGTCAGTCCGGTCGATCTGCGGCGTGCCCAGTCGGCGGATGCGTATCAGCTGCTTCGCGACGTCGCCGGGGTCGAAGTCCACGCTCAGGGCCAGGGCCCGGGCTACGCCTCGAACGTCGTCATGCGGGGTTTCACGTCGGACCACTCGTCGGACGTCCTCCTCGTGATCGACGGGGTGCCGGTGAATTTGCCGGCGCACGGGCACGTCGAAGGGTACGCGGATTGGAACGTCTTGATGTCGTCGTCCGTGGCGTCGATGCGGGTGATCGAGGGGAATGCGAGCCCCCTGTACGGGGACTTCGCGCTCGCGGGGACCGTCGAAGTCTTCACACGGGCCGATGCCGAAGGTGCACGCGGCTCCTTCTCGGCGTCGAGCTTCCGGGACCTTCGGGGCGACGTGTCCACGGGCCGCCGCTTCGACGACGGGGGTTTCTTCGTGGGGGCTCAGGGCGCGCGGGACGAGGGCTGGCGTGAAGGATCGGACGCCTGGTTGGCGAACGGGCTCGTCCGGGGATGGCGCTCCCTCGGCCGGGGTAGACTCGAGGGCGGCGTCGGGGTCTACGGATCCGGCTGGGACTCGCCCGGCTTCGTCTCCGTCACCGACTTCAACGCCGAGCTCTTCCAGACTCCGACTGACCCCACCGACGGAGGGCGGTCCCGGCGGGTGGTGGGTCACGCACGGTACGCTCAGCCCGGCGTAGCGGGTGGGTATCTGCAGGCAGTGGGGTGGGGGATGCACTCGGACTACTCATTCTTTCTCCACATTCCCGGGCACGACCATGGAGGGGCCGGTCTCCTCCAGCAGTCGGGCGAATGGGACGAGAGGGTCGGGGGAGGGGGGCAGGTCGAGCTCGGGTGGACGACGAGTCGCGGCGACGTCCTTCTCGGTGTGTCCGGACGGGCTGACGACGTCCGCTACGAACACGCCCTGACGCTGCTCCGCGAGGTCGTCGACCCGGAAATCGAGCTCGACTCGCAGCATCGTGCGGGCGCGGCGTACGGCCGCTGGAGACTGACCGCCGGTGACCGACTCGGGGTCGACGTCGGGCTTCGCGCGGACGTCGTGCGGCACCGGAGTCGCTCCACGCTGTCAGACGAACCGACATGGATCTCGTCGACGAACACCATCGTCTCCCCCAAGCTCGGTGCACGCTTCGAGCTCGCGAGGTCCTGGTACGCGGTGGCGACCACTGCACGCGGGTTCAGGAGCGCGGTGGGGATCATCGGGGACCCGACGCGGGAGCCGTACATCTCCTGGTCGAACGAGCTGGCGATCGAGCGTGAGGGTGACGACTGGGAGGCGTCTCTGTCGGCGTTCCGGGTCGACGTGGACAACGAGCGCGTCTTCGACGCGATCACACTGGCCAGCTCCGGGGCGGGTGAGAGCACACGGCAGGGTCTGGAGGGACGGTTGGCCGTGACGGTCACGGAGCGCCTCGCCGTCGAGGTCGGCGGCACCTGGAACCACGCCCGCCTGAGCGCGCCCTACGCGGACGCTCATGAAGACCACCCCAACGAGGTCTTCGCGGGTTCGACCCCGGTGGAGGTGTCGACCGACGAGGACGCACGCCGGGTCCCCGGTTTGGCCGACCATCACGGGCGGGTGCGACTCCTGGCCCAGGCCACGGACGACGTCGAAGCTCGGCTCTCGTGGCGTTGGTCGGGGCCCCACGTCCCGATCGGGGAGCCGTCGGTCCGGACGCGGGCGTATTCGGTCCTGGACGCGGGGGTGTCCTGGACCATCGCCGATGGGCGTACGATCGATCTCGAGCTCGGAAACGCGCTCGACATCCGGTACGTCGAGTTGCGGTCGACGTCATACGTGACCCCGGGAGCCCCTCGCTCCCTCCGGGTCCGGATGACCTTCGACACCTTACCCTTCTGACGCGGCCGCACACGGCCTGAGCCGACACCGCACACCGCCTGAGCCGACACCGCACACCGCCTGAGCCGACACTGCTCGCCGCTTCACGGCAGAACAGGGGCGGTGTCGGGACCGCAGTGTGTCCGCTACTCTGGGTGCGCTCCCGTGTGCACCGGTCGATCGACCGGCGGGGTGGCGGGACATGGAGGGAGGTGACCCATTCGCGGTTGGTGGCTGAACCTGGTCGGGTTGGTTCTCGTCATCGGCGTGTGCTCGCCGGTCTCGGCCCAGACGGATCTTCGGGGGGTGGTGGTCGACGCCGTCTCCTCGGAGCCCTTGCCGGGAGCCATCGTTCGGGTGGACGTGGCCGGAGCCGCGACGCTGAGCGCGGCGGATGGGACGTTCTTCCTTCGTGGCCTCCCGGACGGCTTCGTCGAGGTGCGGGTCGAGGCGCTCGGATACGCGACCCTCGCGGTGACGGTCGACCCGGCCGATGCCCCCAGACCCCTCCGCCTCGGTCTCGTGGCCCGACCGGTGCTGCTGGAGGGTCTCGATGTGAGCGTGTCGAACGAAGTGACGGTCGTCGGTCGGGTCGTGGACGCGGAGGACGGCGTACCGCTCGTGGGGGCGGAGGTTCGCGACATGTCGGCACGGCGCGCGCGACCGGCGCTGAGCCGGTCCGGAGGTCGGTTCTCCGTCCCCGACGTCCGGGTGGGGCCGGTCCTGATGGAGTTCCGGCATCTGGGGTACGTCCCCCAGGTTCGCTACTTGAGGATCCCGACGCCCACCGATCTCGATATCGCCCTAGAACCCGACTCCGTTGCGCTCGCCAGGATCGAAGCGATCGAGGCGAAGGCGGAATGGGAGCGGCGTGCGGTCGCTACGATGCCGGTGCAAACCCTCGACCGGAGGCTCGTCGCGAGTCGGCCCTGGGTCGACACCCGGGCTCTGCTGGCACGGCTCGGCATCTACATGGAGCCGTGTCCGATCGAAGAGGGTCTGACCGGCTGCCGCCGGGTGGGCGGGGAGTTGAAGGAGGTCGAGCTGTGCATCGACGGGCGGCAGGCGTTCGGAGGGATGGCCGAACTGGACAGCTATGAGCCGACGGAAATCCACCTGATCGAAAGCTTCGACCGCGGAGAGATCCTGCGCGTGACGACCGTCGGATACCTGGAAAGGATGGCGGACCGGGAGCGCCCGCTCCCGACGTTGTGTCGCGACCCGACCCTCAAGTAGTCTCCACGCCAGGAGAAGTCTTCACGCGAACGGGCACCGTCGCCGCTCGACACCTACTCACTGGATCGGATGGGCCGACCCACCTCACCCGCTCGTCAGCGCATCCTCCTGGCCGTCGCGGGTGGGAGTGCGTCGGGGAAGTCCTCCGTCGTGGCGTGCCTCCGGGCGGCCCTGGAGCCGGTCTCGTGCACGTCCCTCCCACACGACGCGTACTATCGCGATCTGTCGCACCTGGCTCCCGCCGAGCGGACCCGTGTCAACGTCGACGAGCCGGGCAGCCTCGAGACCGACCTGTTCGTTCGGCACCTCGAGGCGCTGCTCCGGGGTGAGACCATTCATAGGCCCCGGTACGACTTCGTCACACAGACGCGAGGCGCGAGTCGCCTCTCGGTCGAGCCCGCACCCGTCATCCTGGCGGAGGGCCTCTTCGTTCTGGCCGAGCCGCGTGTGCGAGAGCTCGCGACCCTGCGGGTCTTCGTCGCGACCACGGCCGAACAACGCCTCGCCCGGCGGATCGAAAGGGACGGCGCGGAGCGCGGCCGAGACCCCGCGCAGGTCGAGGCGCAGCATGTCGCCCGCGTCGAACCGATGCACCGCGAGTACGTCGAGCCCAGCCGGGTATGGGCGGATGTGGTGATCGAAGGAGGGGCCCGAAACCACGAGGCGATCGACCGATTGGCGCAACGGGTTCACTCCCTGATCGACGCTGGGTGAAAAGCCCCGGCAATAGGCCCGTTATCCGGTTGACACCCCCCTCAGGGGCCTCTACCTTTTCGTGCTCTGTCGGACAGGCGCTCACGAAGTTCTTGCGGGCGTCGACACGGCGCGCCCCGGTTCGGGCGCGTTTTCTTTTCGAGAAGTAGCACGACCGAGGTCGCATGCCCACAATCAGCCAGCTCGTCCGGAAGGGCCGCAAGGCGCAGGTGAAGAAGAACAAGGCACCTGCTCTTCAGCGGAACCCGCAAAAGCGCGGGGTTTGCACGCGTGTGTACACGACGACGCCGAAGAAGCCGAACTCGGCCCTTCGGAAGGTCGCCCGTGTACGCCTGACGAATGGCTTCGAGGTCACCGCGTACATCGGTGGTGAAGGTCACAACCTGCAGGAGCACTCGATCGTTCTCATCCGAGGCGGTCGTGTGAAGGACCTTCCCGGCGTCCGCTACCACATCATTCGGGGCACGCTCGATGCGTCCGGCGTCGAAGCCCGGCGCCAGGGGCGTTCCAAATACGGCGCCAAGCGGCCGAAGTAGGGGAAGAGATGAGTCGTCGTAGTCGCGCAGAGCGGCGGGTTACCCCGCCCGATCCGAAGTTCGAATCCCGTACCGTCACCAAGTTCATCAACAACCTGATGGTGGACGGGAAGAAGTCGATCGCCGAGAAGATCTTCTACGACGCCGTCGACATCATGGAGCAGCGCTCCGGTCAGCCCGGCGTGCAGGTCTTCGAGCAGGCGCTCAACAACGCGAAGCCCGCGCTCGAGGTGAAGAGCCGTCGCGTTGGTGGTGCCACGTATCAGGTTCCGATCGAGGTGCGCCCCGACCGCCGCACGGCGCTCGCGACGCGCTGGCTGATCAGCTTCGCTCGCGGTCGCTCGGAGAAGAGCATGGCCGAGCGCCTGGCCGGCGAGCTCCTCGCGGCCAGCCGCGGTGAGGGCAGCACGATCAAGAAGAAGGACGACACGCACCGGATGGCAGAGGCGAACAAGGCGTTCGCCCACTACCGCTGGTAACGGCGAGGTAGCCGAGAAAGAACGCTGGAAGGACCCGAAGCCTCCGAAGCATGGGGGCCGCGGATAACAGAGACGCGATGGCCCCCGGATAAGCCGACGGGCCCTCTCCGAATCGAGGGAGCGCGGACAGCTGCGTCCGAAGGACGACAGCGCAACAGGACCACGCTCCCTTTTTCATGGCCTACGGGCCGCAGACGAAGAACCGACGAGACCAGATAGATGCCCAGGAATACGCCACTTCCGCGCCTCCGGAACATCGGAATCATGGCGCACATCGACGCCGGTAAGACGACGACGACGGAGCGCATCCTGTTCTATACGGGACGCGTGCACCGGGTGGGTGAGGTGCACGACGGTGCGGCGACGATGGACTGGATGGAGCAGGAGCAGGAGCGCGGGATCACCATCACGTCCGCGGCCACGACCGCGCACTGGAACCGGTTCGACACCGAGTACCGGATCAACATCATCGACACCCCCGGCCACGTGGACTTCACGGCCGAGGTCGAGCGTTCGCTGCGCGTCCTCGACGGCGCCGTGGCCGTCTTCTGTGCCGTCGGTGGTGTGGAGCCGCAGTCGGAGACCGTATGGCGTCAGGCGGATCGTTACGCCGTTCCGCGCATCGCCTTCGTCAACAAGATGGATCGCATCGGCGCCGACTTCATGAACGTCGTCGAGATGATGAAGGACCGGCTGGGCGCCAACGCTCACCCCGTCCAGTACCCGCTCGGTGAGGGCGAGCTCTTCACGGGCATGGTCGACATCATCGAGCGCAAGTCGATCATCTTCGAAGACGAGATGGGCTCGAAGGTCAAGACCGACGAGGTTCCGGACGGTCTCAAGGACACGATCGAGGAGCTTCGCAGCGCGCTCCTCGAGGCCGCCGTCGAGCACGACGACGAGCTGATCGAGAAGTACTTCGCGGGTGAGGAGCTCACGAACGAGGAGTTCCGCCAGGCGATCCGCGCCGCGACGAACAAGGGCGTGATCTTCCCGGTCTTCTGTGGGTCCGCCTTCAAGAACAAGGGCGTCCAGGCGCTCCTGGATGGCGTGATCGACTACCTGCCTTCGCCGGTGGATGTCGAGGCGATCCAGGGTCACCTGCCACAGCACGACGAGACGTTCGAAGAGCGCGAGGCCAGCGACGACGCACCGTTCGCGGCCCTCGCGTTCAAGATCGCGACGGATCCGTACGTCGGTAAGTTGACCTTCTTCCGCGTCTACTCGGGCTCGCTCCCTTCCGGCAGCTACATCTACAACGCCACGAAGGGGAAGCGGGAGCGCGTCGGCCGTATCCTGCAGATGCACGCCAACAAGCGTGACGAGCTGGATGAGGTGTACGCAGGCGATATCGCTGCGGCCATCGGCCTGAAGGACGTGAAGACGGGTGACACGCTGTGCATCGAGACGAACCCGATCATCCTCGAGGCGATGAAGTTCCCCGAGCCGGTGATCGCGCTCGCCATCGAGCCGAAGACCAAGGGTGACCAGGACAAGCTCACGAACGGTCTCGTGAAGCTCGCCGACGAGGACCCGACGTTCCGCGTCCACACGGACCCGGAGACGAACCAGGTCATCATCTCGGGTATGGGCGAGCTCCACCTCGAGATCATCGTCGATCGACTCAAGCGCGAGTTCGGCGTCGAGGCCAACATCGGTCGTCCTCAGGTCGCGTACCGGGAGACGATTCGGAACCGCGCCGAGAAGGTCGAGGCCAAGTTCGTTCGGCAGACCGGTGGTCGAGGCCAGTACGGGCACGTGGTCGTGAACATCGAGCCCGCGGAGCCGGGTGCCGGCTTCGTGTTCGAAGACATGATCGTCGGTGGTGTGATCCCGCGTGAGTACATCAGCTCGGTCGAAGCCGGCCTCAAGGAGGCGCTCGACTCGGGTATTCTCGCGGGCTTCCCGGTGATCGACATCAAGATCGAGCTCGTCGATGGGTCCTACCACGACGTGGACTCGAGTGAGATGGCGTTCAAGATCGCCGGCTCGATGGCGATGAAAGAGGGGCTTCGGAAGGCGAAGGCCGTCCTCCTCGAGCCCATCATGGATGTCGAGGTCGTCACCCCGGCGGAATACATGGGTGACATCATCGGTGATCTGTCGTCCCGCCGCGGAAAGGTCGGTGGTATGACGGATCGCGCCGGTGCTCGCGTGATCGGCGCCTCGGTGCCGCTCGGCGAGATGTTCGGATACTCCACGACCCTCCGCTCGCTGAGCCAGGGTCGCGCGGTGTCCACCATGCAGTTCGCACAGTACGAAGAAGTGCCCAAGTCCAAGGCCGACGAGGTCATGGCGGCCTCGGGCAGCGGCGACTGATACCCACCCCTCAGCGACTGACGAGAGGACCAGAGCGATGGGCAAGGAGAAATTCGAGCGTACCAAGCCGCACGTGAACGTGGGAACGATTGGCCACGTGGATCACGGTAAGACGACTTTGACGGCTGCGATCACGATTACGCAGGCGAAGAAGTACGGCGGTGAAGCGGTCGCGTTCGAGAACATCGACAAGGCGCCTGAAGAGCGCGAGCGCGGGATCACGATTTCGACGGCTCACGTGGAGTACGAGACGGACAACCGTCACTACGCGCACGTGGACTGCCCTGGTCACGCGGACTACGTGAAGAACATGATCACGGGAGCGGCGCAGATGGACGGCGCGATTCTCGTGGTGAGTGCGGCGGACGGCCCGATGCCCCAGACGCGCGAGCACATTCTGCTGGCTCGTCAGGTGAACGTGCCGTACATCGTCGTGTTCATGAACAAGGTGGACATGGTGGACGACGAGGAGCTCCTGGAGTTGGTGGAGCTCGAGGTACGTGAGTTGCTGAGCGAGTACGACTTCCCGGGCGACGACGTGCCTGTGGTGAAGGGGAGCGGACTGAAGGCGCTGGAGGCTGCGGGCGAGGGCCCGGACGCCGAGTGCATCCAGGAGCTGATGGACGCGATCGACTCGTACATCCCTGAGCCGGAGCGTGACATCGACAAGCCGTTCCTGATGCCGGTCGAGGACGTGTTCTCGATCACGGGTCGAGGCACGGTGGCGACGGGCCGCATCGAGCGCGGGATCGTGAAGCAGGGCGAAGAGGTGGACATCGTCGGGATGGGCGCGGACAAGAAGACGGTGGTGACCGGAGTGGAGATGTTCCGGAAGCTTCTGGACGAAGGTCGCGCTGGGGACAACGCGGGGCTTCTACTTCGTGGCGTGGGCAAGGAAGAGATCGAGCGCGGCCAGGTGTTGGCGAAGCCGGGCACGATCACGCCTCACACGAAGTTCAAGGCCGAGGTCTACGTTCTGACGAAGGAAGAGGGCGGGCGTCACACGCCGTTCTTCAACGGCTACCGTCCTCAGTTCTACTTCCGCACGACGGACGTGACGGGCGCGGCGCATCTTCCTGAGGGAGTGGAGATGGTGATGCCGGGCGACAACGTTCAGATGGAAGTGGAGCTGATCACGCCGATCGCGATGGATCCGGAGCTTCGTTTTGCGATCCGCGAGGGCGGGCGCACGGTGGGCGCCGGGGTCGTGACGGAGATCCTGGAGTAGTAGGCCGGCGGGTCCCGATGACGGGGCCTCTCTCCGCGCGTTGACGGCAGTCGGCCTGAGACGCGCTTCGAGAGGCCCCGCCACCGGGCCCCACCACCACGGTCGTGGATCGCCGGCACTGGCCGGCGCTTCGCGCGGCCAACAGAAACAGAAGAGGTTGTAGGACCTGGTAGGAAAAGTTGGAAAGCGTGCCGCTACGGTCGGGATTTCGGACCGAGGGTGGCTCGCTCGAAGGAACGCTCGGCCGCGCGTAGCGGCCGTAGCGAGGAAGCGGAATGAAGGAAGAGGAAGGCTCGTGATCGGCGCCGAGCGGCGTTCGCGAGAGCGAGCCACCCTCGGTCCGACTGCCCGCGAACCGTAACGGATAAGCAATGTCTGACAGAATCAGAATTCGACTCAAGGCGTTCGACCACTGGGTGGTCGATCAGACGGCCGCCGACATCGTGCGTACGGCTCAGAAGACGGGTGCGTCGGTCCGTGGACCGATCCCGCTTCCGACACGTCGCCAGCGGTGGACGGTCCTTCGCTCTCCACACATCGACAAGAAGAGCCGTGAGCAGTTCGAGCTGCGAACTCACAAACGGCTCATCGATATCGTGGACAGCCGCCCCCAGACGATCGACGCGTTGACCAAGCTGGATCTTCCCGCTGGTGTCGACGTCGAGATCAAAGTCGACTGACGGAGGACTTCCGGAAGATGGCTGGATTGATCGGAAAGAAGATCGGCATGACCCGGATCTTCAATGAGGAAGGGGTTCAAGTCCCCGTGACCGTCATTGAAGCAGGTCCGTGCCCGGTCGTGAGCGTGCGCAGTGCCGATGCGGATGGCTACCAGGCCGTTCAGCTCGGGTACGGCGCCAAGAAGGCAAAGCGGACGTCGGCCGGAGAGGCCGGGCACGCCGCGAAGGCGGGCCTCGAGGCCGCGCCGCGCCTGCTTCGTGAGTTCCCCACCAACGGTGAGGATTACGAAGTGGGTCAGGAGTTGACCGTGGCCCAGTTCGAGGCCGGCGACCGAATCAAGGTCACCGGGCGCTCGAAGGGGAAGGGCTTCCAGGGAGTCGTGAAACGTCACGGCTTCGGCGGACGTCCTTCGACCCACGGTCACCCGATGTCCCGTAACCCGGGCTCGCTGGGCCCGGGTACGGACCCCTCCCGCGTCATCAAGGGCAAGCGGTTGCCCGGGCGTATGGGTGGGGATCGCAAGACCATCCGGAACTTGCAGGTCGTGCGCGTCGATGGTGAGCGCAACCTGCTCTTCGTGAAGGGCGGTGTTCCGGGCGCCCGCGACGGTTACGTCCTGATCTCGAAGTGACGATGTTCAAGGCACCCTATTACAAAGCCGACGGCAAGAAGGGGAAGGCCCGGGCGTTGCCCGAGTCCGTCTTCGATGGCGTCGTGAACGAGAGCGCCATGCACCAGGTGGTGAAGGCGTATCTCTCCAACCAACGCCAGGGCACGGCGGCAGCGAAGACTCGTTCCGAGGTTCGGGGCGGAAGTCGGAAGCCGTGGCGCCAGAAAGGCACCGGCCGCGCCCGTCAGGGCACGATTCGCGCAGTGCAGTGGGAGGGCGGTGGTGTGGCCTTCCCGCCGATCCCGCACTCGTGGCGGAAGCGTGTACCCAAGAAGGTCCGCTCGCTCGCTCGTCGCTCCGCGCTGAACGATCGCGCCGAGCACGACCGCGTAGTGATCGCGGACCTGCCGGTGCTCGAGACGCCGAAGACCAAGGAGGTCGTAGGCTTCCTCGGGGCGCTCGAGCTGGAGGGTAAGACGCTGATCCTCACGAACGGCTTGAACGGCGCTCTGCATCGCTCGGCTCGGAACCTGAAGCAGGTTCAGGTCATGCCGTTCGGGGACGAGTCGGTCTACGACGTGCTGTGGGCCCACACGGTCGTGATCGAGAAGGGTGCCCTCGACGCACAGGCTTCGTCGAGCGACGACAAGACCGAGGAGGCCGACCATGCGTGAGCCCTGGGACGTGATTCTCACTCCGGTGATCACGGAGAAGACGACCGAGCAGATGGAGGGTTCTATGTACACCTTCCTGGTCGCGGAGAACTGCAACAAGATCGAGATCGGTCACGCGGTCGAGAAGCTGTGGGATGTGACCGTGACCGACGTGAGGACCATGCGCTACGCCGGTAAGGCCAAGCGCGCCTTCATGGGTCGGATGGCGCGGAACCATCAGAAGGGTCGCCGCCCCGCCTTCAAGAAGGCCGTGGTCCAGCTCGCCGAAGGCGAACATATCGAGCTCTACGAGGCCGGCTGATGGGTATCAAGAAATTCAGGCCGATGACCCCGGGTCAGCGGACGCGTTCGATCCTCGACAACGAGGTGATCACGCGGAAGGGACCCGAGAAGTCGCTGACGGAGTCGCTGAGCAGCTCCGGTGGTCGTAACCACCACGGGCGGATCACGACGCGCCGCCGGGGCGGTGGTCACAAGCGCCGCTATCGGAAGATCGACTTCAAGCGCAACAAGTTCGACGTGCCCGGCACGGTCGCTCACATCGAGTACGACCCGAACCGGTCGGCGAACATCGCCCTGATCCACTACGCGGACGGTGAGAAGCGCTACATCATCCACCCGAAGGGGCTGCAGGTCGGCGACTCAATCTCGTCCGGCCCGAACGCCGACGTCCGGCTGGGAAGCGCACTGCCGCTCGAGCTGATCCCCCTCGGTACGATCGTCCACTGCGTGGAGCTCAAGCCGAAGAAGGGCGCCCAGATGGCGCGCTCGGCCGGAGCGGGTGTCCAGGTCATGGCGAAGGAGGGCGACTTCGTCACCCTGCGCCTGCCCTCGACGGAGATGCGCCGGGTTCGGAAGGAGTGCATGGCGACGATCGGTGAGGTCGGAAACTCCGATCACGAGCTGACGGTCGTCGGTAAGGCCGGTGCCAACCGCTGGCGGGGCAAGCGTCCCAAGGTCCGCGGTGTGGCGATGAACCCGGTCGATCACCCGCTCGGCGGTGGTGAAGGCCGCGCCTCGGGTGGACGTCCCCCGGTGAGCCCCTGGGGCAAGCCGGAGGGCAAGAAGACCCGGAAGAAGAAGAAGGACACCAACAAGTACATCGTGCGCGGCCGCAAGCGCGGCAAAGCCACCAAGTCGTAGGAGCTGAGCGATGCCGCGTAGCGTAAAGAAGGGCCCGTTCATCGACGAGAAGCTTCTTCTCAAGATCGATGGGATGAATGCCCGGGGTGAAAAGAAGGTCATCAAGACCTGGTCCCGTGCCTCCACCATCTCACCTGATTTCGTCGGTCACACGGTCGCCGTTCACAACGGAAACAAGTTCATTCCCGTGTACATCACGGAGAACATGGTCGGCCACAAACTCGGTGAGTTCTCGCCCACGCGGTTGTTCCGCGGACACGGTGGGAAGCTCGCCGACAAGCGAAGCCGCTAGTCATGGAAGCCAGAGCCAAAGCCAGACACGTCCGCATGAGCGCCCGTAAGGTGCGCCTCGTGGTGGACCAGATCCGCGGAATGTCCGTCAACGAGGCGTACGCGCTCCTTCAGTTCTCGAAGAAGCGCGCGGCCGAGCCGGTCTCGAAGACACTCCGCTCCGCGGTCGCGAACGCACAAGTAAAGTCGCAGGACGAGGGGTCGATGGTGGATGCCGACGATCTCTTCGTCCGAGAGGCGTACGTCGATGAGGGCCCGACCCTCCGACGCTGGAGGGCACGCGCCCAGGGCCGTGCCTCTCCGATTCGGAAGCGGACGAGCCACATCACTGTCGTCGTCGACACCAGGAACTGAGCACTATGGGACAGAAGACACATCCGATCGGGTTCCGGCTCGGCGTCGTCAAAGACTGGAAGTCTCGCTGGTACGCCGAGCGCGACTTCCCGCGTCTCCTCAAGGAAGACGAGACGATCCGGACCTATCTGCGCCGCCGCCTCTCGCACGCCGCCCTCGCGATGGTCGAGATCGAGCGGAAGCCGAGCAAGGTCGTGGTCACCCTCCATACCGCCCGACCCGGTGTCGTCATCGGGAAGCGTGGTGCCGAGGTCGACAAGCTGCGCGACGAGCTCGCGACGCTGACCAACTCCGAGATCTCCGTGAACGTCGAGGAGATCAAGCGCCCGGAGCTGAGCGCGTACCTGGTGGCCGAGAACGTCGCCCACCAGCTCCGCCAGCGGATCTCCTTCCGTCGCGCGATGAAGCGCGCCATCCAGTCGTCGGTTCGCGCCGGTGCCGAAGGGATCAAGATCCAGTGTGCCGGTCGCCTCGGCGGCGCCGAGATCGCTCGGACCGAAGGCTACAACGAAGGTCGCGTTCCGCTGCACACGCTGCGGGCCGACATCGACTACGCGCAGGTACCCGCCTTCACGACGTACGGCGTCGTGGGGGTGAAGTGCTGGATCTTCCAAGGCGAAGTCGTGGAGGAGCGGCGGGGCCGCACCTACTCGACCGGATCCTGAACGGACTGAGGACGAAGAACGATGCTAGCGCCGAAAAGAGTCAAGCGCCGCAAGACCCATAAGGGCCGGATGCGGGGGCAGGCGCACCGTGGGAGCAAGGTCTCCTTCGGTGAGTACGGCCTCCAGGCCCTCGAGCCGACCTGGATCACGAACCGCCAGATCGAGGCCGCCCGTGTGGCCATGACCCGCCACATCAAGCGTGGTGGAAAGGTCTGGATCCGGATCTTCCCCGATAAGCCCATCACCCAGAAGCCCGCGGAGACGCGGATGGGTAAGGGTAAGGGAAACCCGGAGTCCTGGGTCGCGGTGGTGAAGCCCGGCCGGATCATGTTCGAGCTCGAAGGTGTGCCGGAGGACGTGGCGTCGCGCGCCATGCAGCTGGCCGCGGCCAAGCTCCCCATCAAGTGCAAGTTCGTCGTTCGCGAGCGCCAGCTCTAATCGACCGGCGAGGAGATAACGATGAAGGCTGAAGACATCCGCGAGTGGGACGACGTCGAGATCGAGGCGCGTCTCAAGGAGCTGAAGGAGGAGCAGTTCAAGCTCCGTTTCTCCAGCTCGATGATGGAGCTCGAGAGCAGCGCCGTGGTGAGCCAGATCCGCCGCGACATCGCCCGGCTCAAGACGATTCTGCGTGAGCGTGAGCTCGCGAACGAGGCACAGGCATGAGTGAGATCGAGAACGTGCAGGCCGACGAAGGTCGGAACCGCCGGAAGGTCCGGATCGGTGTCGTGACGAGCGACGCGATGGACAAGACGGTGACCGTGGCTGTCGAGCGTCGCTTCCCCCACCCGCTCTACGGGAAGGCGGTCAAGCGCACGAAGCGGTACCACGCCCATGACGAGAACAACGAGTACCGCGTCGGAGACACGGTGCGCATCACCGAGACCCGCCCGCTTTCGAAGACGAAGCGTTGGCGTGTACTCGAGCTGATGTCGCGCCCGGTCTGATCGAGCGAGACGGCTAGAGCAGAGAGAGAACCATGATTCAGCAGGAATCGGTCCTTCGGATCGCCGACAACACCGGCGCCAAAGCGGCGCTGTGTATCCGCGTCCTGGGCGGCTCGCGTCGCCGCTACGCGGGCGTGGGCGACCTGATCGTCGCGACGGTGAAGGACGCCATCCCCAATGCCGGCATCAAGAAGGGTACGGTCGTGAAGGCGGTCATCGTCCGCACGGCCAAGGAGAGTCGGCGTCGCGACGGCACCTATATCCGGTTCGATGACAATGCGGCCGTCATCGTCGACGACAACGGTGAGCCGAGGGGGACCCGCATCTTCGGGCCCGTCGGCCGTGAGCTGCGTGAGAAGAAGTACATGAAGATCGTCTCGCTCGCCCCGGAGGTGCTCTGATGGCGAAGCTGAAAATCATGAAGGGAGATCGGGTCAAGGTCATTCGCGGGAACTACCGCGACATGGAGGGCTCTGTCCTCGAAGTGATCCCCGAGAAGAACCGCGTGCGGGTCGAGGGCGTGAACATGCGTAAGCGCCACACCCGCCCCAGCCAGGCGGACCCCGACGGAGGCATCATCTCCTTCGAGGCTCCGATTCACATCTCGAACGTCATGCTCGTCGACACGACCGCGGATACCGCCAGCCGGATCCGGATGCGTGTCGAGGACGATGGCACGAAGGAACGGATCGCCGTGAAGAGCGGGAATCCGATTCCGCGACCGCAGTAGAGGAATAGCCACAGTGGACAAGATTCGACCGCGGCTCCAGACGCACTACGAAGGGTACGTCCGGACCAAGCTTCAGACCGAGTTCGGGTTCCAGAACCCGCACCAGATCCCGAAGCTGCAGAAAATCGTATTGAACGTCGGCGTCGGTGAGGCGGCCAAGGACCAGAAGCTCCTCGAGAGTGTCGTCGAAGAGTTGGGCCTGATCACCGGTCAGAAGGCGAACACGAACCGGGCGCGGAAGTCGATCTCGAACTTCCAGCTTCGCGAAGGCATGCCGGTCGGAGCATCGGTGACTCTTCGTCGCGCCAGGATGTGGTTCTTCCTCGATCGGCTGATCAGCACGGCCATCCCGCGAATTCGTGACTTCCGCGGCCTCGGCACGCGTTCGTTCGACGGTCGTGGCAACTACACGATGGGCATCCGTGAGCAGATCATCTTTCCCGAGATCAACTTCGACGACGTGAAGAAGATCCACGGGATGGATCTGACCTTCGTGACGTCCACCCAGAAGGACGACGAAGCGTTCGCGCTCCTGCGCGAGCTCGGTTTCCCATTCCGTGGTGAGGTGCCGGTGCAGATCGGCGCGTCGGCGTAGGAGCGTAGAATTCGATGGCAAGAAAGGCACTGATCGAGAAGGCCAACGGCAAGCAGAAGTACGCCGTCCGGCACCGGAACCGTTGTCAGCGTTGCGGGCGTCCCCGCGCGTTCCTTCGGAAGTTCGGCATCTGCCGCATCTGCTTCCGTGAAATGTCACTGCGCGGGGAGATCCCCGGCGTGCGCAAGTCGAGCTGGTAGGGGACTCTAGCTATGATGACCGATCCTATCGCGGACATGCTGACCCGCATTCGCAACGCCGGCCAGGCGTCGCACAAGTGGGTGGACATGCCCGTGTCGAAACAGAAGATCGAGGTCGCTCGCCTCCTTCAGGAGAGCCACTTCGTGCACGCACACAAGGTGCTCCAGGACGGCCGCTTCGGCGTGCTCCGGGTGTACCTCAAGTACCACGACGGGAAGCCGGTCATCCGGCACCTCCGGCGGGTTTCGCGCCCCGGGCGCCGGCACTATGTCGGCAAGGACGCCATTCCGCGCGTCCGCAACGGGCTCGGGGTCGCCATCATGTCCACTTCGGCCGGAATGCTCTCGGACCGCGACGCCCGCACGCAGGGTGTCGGGGGCGAGGTCCTGGCGCTGGTCTGGTAGGAAAGAACGATGTCTCGAATCGGTAGGATGCCGGTCTCGATCGTCAAAGGCGTCGAGGTCAAGCAGAAAGAAGGCACGCTCAACGTGAAGGGGCCCAAGGGTGAGCTCTCGCTCACCGTGCACCCGGACATGAGCGTCGTGATCGACGAAGCCGAGATCCGCGTCGAGCGGCCCTCGGATCACAAGGATCATCGTGCACTCCACGGCCTGACGCGCTCGCTCATCAACAACATGGTGACCGGGGTCAGCGAGGGGTTCTCGAAGACGCTCGAGATCATCGGCGTGGGATACCGCGCGGACGCCAAGGGACAGGGCGTGACCCTGAACCTCGGCTTCAGCCACCCCATCGAGTACGTGCCGACCGACGGAGTGAAGCTCGAGTGCCCCAACCAGACGACGATCGTCGTCTCGGGTGCCGACAAGCAGAAGGTCGGACAGACCGCGGCCGAGATCCGCGCCTTCCGGCCCCCGGAGCCCTACAAGGGCAAGGGAATCCGGTACCAGGGTGAATACGTCCGGCGTAAGGCCGGTAAGACCGCCGGCGCGTAGGGGCGGAGAACCGACATGATCAAACAGAGTCAGCTCAAGAAGAATCGGAGCCTGCAGCGCAAGCGCCGCCACTACCGCGTCCGGAACCGGGTGCAGGGGTCGGCGGAGCGCCCGAGGCTCGTCGTGTACCGCTCCCTCAAGAACATCGAGGGCCAGCTCGTCGACGACGACCAGGGTGTTACGCTCGTAGGTCTGTCCACGCTTTCCGAAGGTCTGCGCGACTTCAAGGCCGAGGGGCAGAACCGGCGGGTCGAACAGGCCTTCGCCGCAGGCAAGCTCCTGGCCGAGCGTGCCAAGAGTCAAGGAATCAAGGCCGTGGTGTTCGATCGCGGCGGCTACAAGTACCACGGTCGAGTGAAGGCCTTCGCTGACGGCGCCCGCGAGGGTGGCCTGGAGTTCTGATGAACAAGCCGAATCCGAAGAAGGGAAAAAAGCGCGAGGATCGCGGCCGTGGTGGGCGTGACGATCTCGTCGAGAACGTGATCTTCATCAACCGCGTGGCCAAGGTCGTGAAGGGCGGACGTCGCTTCTCGTTCTCGGCTCTGGTCGCTGTCGGCGATCAGAAGGGCAACGTGGGCGTTTCGATCGCGAAGGCCAACGAGGTCGCCGAGGCGATCCGGAAGGCGTTCGAACGGGCTCGCCGCAACATGGTGAAGGTCCCGATCGAGAACGGCACCATCCCGCACGACATCGTCGGGATCTGGGGAGCGGGTCGCGTGCTGATGCGCCCTGCCGCCCCCGGTACCGGTGTGATCGCGGGTGGCCCGGTTCGCGCCGTGCTCGAGGCGGCGGGTGTCACCGATGTGCTCACCAAGAGCCTCGGTACGAACAACCCGATCAACGTCGTGCGCGCGACGATGCAGGGACTCGACGAGTTGGTGACGGCCGAGCAGGCCGCCGAGGAACGTGGCGTGCCGGTGGAGGCACTGGGAGTACACCGTGGCTAAGAGTGCAGTGAAGAAGGTGAAGATCACGCAGAAGCGCAGCGGGATCGGCCGTCAGGAGCAGCACCGGCGGACGATTCGCGCGCTCGGGATCAAACGCCATCAGCAGAGCGTAGTCCATGAGCTCACGCCGGCCATCGAGGGGATGATTCGCAAGGTCTCCTTCATGATCGACGTCGAAGAGGTCGAATAGAAATGGCAGAGTTGCACGATCTGAGCCCGAGCACGGGTTCGACGAAGGCCGGTAAGCGGAAGGGGCGCGGCCCCGGTTCGGGGAACGGCAAGACGGCGGGACGTGGCCAGAAGGGTCAGAAGTCCCGGTCCGGTGGAAGCGTGCACCCGCGCTTCGAGGGCGGTCAGATGCCGCTCATTCGCCGGATCCCGAAGCGCGGCTTCAAGAACATCAACCGCGTCGAGTATCAGGTGGTCAATGTCCGCGACCTGGGCCGCGTCGAAGGGGACGTGTCGCCCGAGTCGCTGAAGGCCGCTGGGCTCGTCCGGTCCCTCAAGTTGCCCGTGAAGATTCTCGGAATCGGTGAGGTCTCCGAGAAGCTGACGGTGTCCGCCCACAAGTTCAGCGCTTCGGCTCAGTCGAAGATCGAGGCGGCCGGGGGTACGGTGTCCGTGATCGGCGCCGACGCCTCCGACGACTAGCGGAGTCCAGAATGGCCAACAACCCCGTCGCCAACCTGATGAGGGCACCGGAGCTCAAGGAGAAGATTCTCTTCACCTTGTTCATCCTCCTCATCTACCGGACCGGTGCGCACATCACCGTGCCGGGCCTCGACGTGAATGCGCTCCGGCAGGCGTTCGGTGCGCTCCAGAACACGTTCTTCGGCATCTACGACATGTTCGTGGGCGGCGGGCTCTCCCGGGCGACCATTCTGGCGCTCGGGATCATGCCGTATATCTCCGCGAGCATCATGTTCCAGCTGCTCGCGGCGGTGTTCCCGACGATCGAGAAGCTGCAGAAGGAAGGTGAGGACGGCCGCAAGAAGCTGACCCAGTGGACGCGTTACACCACGGTGGGTCTCTCCGCCGCGCAGGCGTACGGGTACTCGGTCTTCCTGCAGTCGATTCCGGGCGCCGTGGCGAACCCGGGCTTCATGTTCACGGCCACGACCGTGATCGTGTTGACCGTCGGTGCGATCTTCGTGATGTGGCTCGGTGAGCAGATCACGGATCGCGGCATCGGGAACGGGATGTCGCTCCTGATCTTCTTCTCGATCATCGAGACCTTCCCGTCCGCGCTCGGTCGGACGTATGAGTCTTTCACCCTCGGCGAGATCGGCCTCTTCTCGCTCGCCCTGCTCGGTGCGGTCGTCATCTTCATCACGGCGGCCGTGACGGCCATGACCATGGCCGCTCGTAAGATCCCGGTGCAGATCCCGCGGAAGGTCGTGGGCCGTGGTCGGATTCGAGAGGGCCAGAAGAGCTTCATTCCGCTGCGTGTGAACTCGGCCGGCGTCATGCCGATCATCTTCGCGCAGTCGTTCATCGTCGTCCCGGGTACGGCGACCGCGCTCTTCCCGAGCGTCGGTTGGATCCAGACCATGGCCGACATGTTCCAGCCCCAGACGCTGGGATACGACATCACGTACGGTTTGTTGATCCTGTTCTTCACCTACTTCTACACGGCGATCATCTTCAACCCGGTCGATCTCGCCGAGAACCTGAAGAAGCAGGGTGCCTTCATTCCCGGCGTGAAGCCGGGCGCCAGGACGGCCGAGTACATCGACCGCGTCCTGACGAGGGTGACGCTCCCCGGGGCCATCTATCTGGCCCTTATCGCCCTGGTGCCCTTCTGGATCATCCGCGCGTTCGGGATCAACACCTTCTTCTTCGGCGGCACGAGTCTCCTCATCGTCGTCGGGGTCGGGCTGGACACCGTTCAGCAGGCCCAGCAGCTCCTTCTCCTGAGGCACTACGACGGCTTCATGAAGAAGGGGCGCGTGAAGATGCGTGGTCGCCAGCGGTACATGTAGTCGAAGTGGTGAGCTGAACGATGGTTATCGTCCTCCTGGGTCCTCCCGGTGTCGGGAAGGGCACCCAGGCCGTCCGCCTCGTGGACGACCTCGGCGCCGAACACGTCTCGACGGGAGACCTCCTTCGGGCCGCGCGTCGCGAGGGTACCGAGTTGGGACAGCTCGCTCAGGGCTATATGGACCGTGGTGAGTTGGTCCCCGACGACCTGATCCTGAACCTGGTGAAAGATCACCTGGCGGGAGTGGACGCCGACCGGGACGTCCTCTTCGACGGATTCCCGCGCACCACCGACCAGGCGGCCGGTCTCGACGGGGCACTCGAGTCGATCGGACGTCGCGTCGACGCGGTGGTCCTCTTCGAGGCGCCGGACGAGACGTTGATCCAGCGCCTCAGCGGCCGACGGAGTTGCCCGGACTGTGGGGCTGTGTACAACACCTTCTTCAGCCCCCCGGCCTCCGAAGGCGTGTGCGATCGGTGCGGTGGATCGTTGGTCCACCGAAAGGACGACACCCCCGAGACCGTCGCGCGGCGCCTGGAGGTGTACCTGGACCAGACCGCTCCGCTCATCGACTTCTACGACGAGCACGAAGCTCCGCTGTCGCGGGTTCGCGCCGATCGTCCCGTCGAGGACGTGTTCACCGATTTCCGTTCGGCGGTGGAGACGCAGGCGTCGTGATCCACCTTCGCACGCGTACGGAGATGGACACCATCGCTCAGGCGGGGTCCATCATCGGGAAGCTGCACGACACCCTTCCGGACCATGTCCGCCCAGGGGTGTCGACGGGAGAGCTCGACGCGTTTGCCGAAGAGTTCATCGTGTCCCACGAAGGGGCGATCCCCGCGTTCAAGGGCCTGTATGGCTTCCCCGGCAGCGTCTGCATCTCGGTGAACGACGAGGTCGTCCACGGGATTCCCTCACGGGACCGGATTCTCGACGAGGGCGACATCGTTTCCATCGATGTCGGCGTACGCCTGGACGGATGGTACTCGGACTCTGCGCGGACCTTCGCGGTCGGAGAGGTTTCCGCGGAGGCCACCGAACTCATGCGGGTCACGAGCGAGTCGCTGGAGCGCCAGATCGAGGCCGCCGTCGTGGGCAACCACATCGGTGACATCGGTGCTGCCGTCGTCGACGTCGTCAACGGCACCGGCTACGGAATCATCCGCGAACTCGTGGGGCACGGCGTCGGCCGCGAGCTCCACGAGGAGCCGCAGGTCCCGAACCACGGCCGTCGGGGCCACGGGCCGCTGCTCCGGGACGGAATGGTGCTCGCCATCGAACCGATGCTCTCGGCGGGAACACCTCGGATCAAGACGCTGGGGGACGGATGGACGGTGGTCACCGCCGATCGTTCGCTCTCCGCACACTTCGAGCACACTGTGGGAATCACTTCGGATGGGCCCCGGGTCCTCACTGCGGCGGATTGGCCCGTCGCAGCGGGCGCGGACATCCCGTCCGCCGGTTGAAGCCCCCAAAGTGCCTGGTTATACTATTCGGCTCTGCTACACACGGATGGGGAGATTCTCGTGAAGGTCCGCAGCAGCGTGAAACCAATCTGCGAGCACTGCAAGGTGATCCGCCGCAAGGGGGTCGTCCGAGTCATCTGCTCCAGGAACCCCAAGCACAAGCAACGTCAGGGATAAGATCATGGCACGCATCGCTGGCGTAGACCTGCCGCGCGGCAAGAGAATCGAAGTCGCGCTCACGTACATCTACGGGATCGGCCCGACCCGCGCGAAGCAAATTCTGGAAGCGTGTGACGTCGATCCGAACCGCCGGACCCAGGATATCGACGACGACGACGTGAACCGTCTCCGTCGTCAGATCGAGGGGAACTACAAGGTCGAAGGGGCCCTCCGTACCGAGCGCTCCATGAACATCAAGCGGCTGATGGACATCGGCTGCTACCGCGGCCTCCGGCATCGCCGTGGGCTTCCCGTTCGCGGGCAGCGCACGAGCACGAACGCCCGCACCCACAAAGGGAAGCGTCGGGCGATCGCCGGTAAGAAGGCGCCGCCCAGGAAGTAATCCACACGCCGGACGGTGACCTTCGGGTCGGCCCTCGGCGCATTGAATCGCAGGACATCCGAAGGGAAGAGGACACAAGCACGTGGCCAAGCCAACCAGTCGCCCCAAGCGCTCGAAGAAGGTCGTCGAGGCAGAGGGCGTCGCTCACGTCAAAGCGACGTTCAACAACACCGTGATCACGATCACGGACAACGCCGGCAACACGATCGTTTGGGCCAGCGCCGGGAAGGCCGGGTTCAAGGGGTCGAAGAAGTCGACCCCGTTCGCCGCCACGGTCGCGGGTGAGCAGGCCGGTCGTGAAGCGGTCGCCATGGGCGTCCGCCGTGTCGACGTGCGTGTACAGGGGCCCGGTTCGGGTCGTGAGTCCGCCATCCAGGCGCTCGCCGCCGCCGGCCTCTTCATCAAGTCCATCCTCGACGTGACTCCTCTTCCGCACAACGGCTGCCGCCCGCCGAAGAAGCGCCGGGTCTAAGGGAACAACGATATGGCTCGCTACACCGGACCCGTCTGCAAGCTCTGCCGCCGCGAGGGACAGAAGCTCTTCTTGAAGGGTCAGAAGTGCTACACCGACAAGTGCCCGATCGACCGTCGCGCCTACCCGCCGGGTCAGCATGGCCCCGCCCAGGCTCGCCGTCGGAAGCAGTCCGACTACGCCGTTCAGCTTCGCGAGAAGCAGAAGGTGAAGCGGATCTACGGCCTCGCCGAACGGCAGTTCCGCAGCCTGTTCGAGTACGCCAACCACATTCCGGGCGTCACGGGTGACAACCTCCTCGTCGCGCTCGAGTCGCGGTTGGACAACATCGTCTTCCGGATGGGCTTCGCTCAGAGCCGGAACCAGGCACGCCAGCTCGTCCGACACCGCCACGTCGAAGTCAACGGCGGGGTCGTCGACGTCCCGAGCTTCCGCGTGAGCCAGGGCGACGAGATCTCGGTCAAAGCCAAGTCGAAGAAGCTCGTTGCGATCGAGTCGGCCCTCGAGGCGCGGACTCGCCCCAAGCTCCCCGAGTGGCTCGCGCTTGACGACAAGCAGCGCGTCGGTCGGATGGTCCGCGCTCCGATGCGGACCGACATCGACAGCTCCATCCAGGAGCAGCTCATCGTGGAGCTCTACTCGAAGTAATGCCTTCGCCCCCGTCCCGTAGGGGAGGGTGGGCGCCAATTGGTGCACTCAGGAGGACATTGTGGATCTAGATCTGACCGGACTGGTACTGCCCGAGCGCGTCGAGAACCTCGACCCGCAGGATGGTGCTCGGTCGGCTCAGTTCGTGATCGAGCCGCTCGAGCGGGGCTTCGGCCACACGCTCGGCAACTCGGTCCGGCGCGTACTGCTCTCGTCGCTGCGTGGTTCGGCGGTGTGGGCCTTCCGGATCGATGGTGTCGTTCACGAGCATCAGACCATTCAGGGCGTCGTCGAAGACGTCCACCAGGTCATTCAGAACCTGAAGTCGCTGGTCGTGACCCTCGACGACGACGTCGAGGAAGCCGTGATGGAGATGCACATCGAGAAGGCCGGTCCGGTGACGGCTTCGATGATTCAGCCGGCTGCTGGCTCGGCCATCATGGACCCGGATCACCACCTGTTCACGCTTCAGGAAGACCGCTCGATCAACGTCGAGCTGTACGTGAACAAGGGACGGGGCTTCGTCCTGGCCGATGCGCATCCGATTCCGCGGGGAGCACCAGTCGACCTCGTTCGGATCGACTCGATCTACAACCCGGTCCGCCGCGCCAACTTCCAGGTCGAGGAGACCCGGGTCGGCCAGCGCACCGACTTCGATCGGCTCACCCTGCACATCGAGACCGACGGATCGATCGACCCCGAAGGCGCTGTGGCCTACGCGGCCGGCCTGGTTCGGAAGCACCTCGAGTACATGCTGTACTTCGGCGAGGGTGGCATTCCCGAGGTCGCGCCTCCGGGTGCGTCGCCGGTGCCCGAGCGCCTACAGGACCTCTTCGAGCGTCCCATCGAGGACCTCGCCGAGCTCTCGGTGCGCTCGCGTAACTCTCTCCAGAAGGAGAGCATCAGCACGCTCGGTGATCTGGTGCAGCGGACCGAAGAGGCCATGCTGCAGATCGAGAACTTCGGTAAGAAGTCGCTCAAGGAGATCTCCGACTTCCTCGAGGAGCACAACCTGCGCTTCGGGATGCAGTTGGAGCAGGGAGAGGACGGTCGCCTCTTCTTCGTGGAAGACGAGGCAGAAGCCGCGACGAGCGGCGAGGAGTAACCGTGCGGCACCGTAAGAAGGGAAGACAGCTGTCGCGCACGCGGAGCCACAAGAAGGCGACCATGCGCAATCTGGCCACCTCGCTCTTCCGCCACGAGCGGATCGAGACGACGACGGCCAAGGCCAAGGAACTCCGTCCGTACGCCGAGCGGTTGATCACGCTCGCGCGTCGGGGCGACGTCCACAGTCGGCGCCTGGCCGCCACGAAGATCCAGGACCGTCAGGTGCTGGGTAAGCTGTTCGATGACATCGCGCCGCGGTATGCCGAGCGCCCGGGTGGGTACACCCGCGTGCTCAAATTGGGCAACCGAAAAGGTGACGCAGCAGAGATGTCGCTCATCGAACTGGTCAGTTAGGTTGCTCGCCGCGAACGACGCCCCTTTACGTAACAGGACGAAGGAAATGCCTCACCACGCCTCTCGCCGCGGTGCCGCGGACATGGGGACGATTCTGATGATCGTCGCCTTTGCGGTCATCGGTGGCTTCATGTTTTGGCTCAACGGCGAAGCTGCGGAAGAGCGCGCGCTCCGCGAAGTCGTCGAGGAAGAGATGCCCGAGGAGCCGGTCGGATCGACGGTCGCCGAGGTCATGCTCGGTGACATCGAGAACGGCTTCAACGCCGACGACCATGTCGGTGAGACCATCCGGACGCCCCGGATGGAAGTCGCCTCTCTGCTCGGAACGCAGGGCTTCTGGCTCAACACGCCGTCCGGTCCGTTCCTCGTGAGCTGGTCGCCGGAACTTCTCGCCGAGGGCGTGACGGTGAGCCAGGGCGATCAAGTGGTCGTCACGGGTGAGATGCGCACGGTCGATCTGTCCGCCATCGAAGCCTGGGCGGCCCAGGGATCGATCTCGGAGAACGACCGGATCGTCGCCGAGTTCGCTACGCACCTGGTGCGGGCGGAGACCGTCGAGGTGCAGGGCGGTGACATGGGCGGCGGCGATATGGACGGCGGCAACTGACGCCGTCGACTCAGAACCTTCAACGATTGCGATAGAACGATGGCCCGAGTCTGCTACTCCTGTGGCAAAGGTCCCGCCACTGGAAACAATGTCAGCCACGCGCACAACAAGACGCGTCGGCGCTGGCTGCCGAATCTCCAGACCGTGAAGATCGTGGACGAGAACGGTGACCGCCGTCGGGTCCGGGTCTGCACCCGGTGCATCTCGGCCGAGAAGATCCGCAAGGCACCCCCGGTCTCTCTAGTCGAGAGCTGAGCGGCGGGCTGCTCGTGATGGAGCGCCCCTCGGGACTTCGGTCCCGGGGGGCGTTTTCTTGCGCCATATGCGGGGGGAATGATGTACCTTGTGAGGGTAGCTCCGCACCGTTAGCTGCCTAAGCATGAACCGACCGCGCGTTCTGTACATCATGGGCTCGCTGGCCGCCAACGACCTCGGCGAAGAGGTGTTGACGATTCTCGGGCGCCTCTCGCGATCCAGCTTCGATCCCCAGGTCGTGACTCTGGGGGGACAGGACGAACTCGGCCCGCGTATCCGTGAGCTGAAGGTCACCACGCATGCCCTCGGACTCGTGGGTCCGATGGGGACGCTCCAGGCGGTCTCGCAGGTTCGGGACCTGATCGAGAGCACAAAGGCCGACCTCGTCCACGGCTTCGGGTCGTGGGGTGGGTCGGTCGCGGAGTTGGCGGCGCCACGGGAGATCCCGGTCGTCCGCAGTGTGACCCGGCCGCCGAACCACGAGAAGGACCTGCGCGGGCGCCTCCTGCGTCACCTCGAGCGAAGGGCGCGCAGTCGGCACTCGACTCGGTTCATCGTGCCCAACGAGGGAAGCCGGGGGCTCGCGCTCAAGGCCTACAACGCCGCGGACGGCCACATTGTGGTGCTGCCGACGTCGATCGACGTAGCGGCCGTGCGCGATCGCGTCGAGCAGGCCGGACGAGAGGCGATCCGTCGCATGCTCGGTCTGGAAGACGATCACACGGCCTTCGTGCTCCTCTCGAACTTCGACTCGGGCGCTGCGATGGACCGAATCCTCACCGGGCTGTCCCTGGCCATGGTCGAGGATCCGAACATGCGAATGTTCATCGTGGGCTCCGGCCGCTACGAGGGATCGACTCGCTGGAAGGCTGAGGAGTTGAACCTCGGTGACGCAGTGGTCTTTCTCGGTCGCGGGACCGAGTCGGGGCCGATCTGGGCGGCGGGCGATGTGGCCATCGATGCCTCGCCCTGGGCGTCGTGGTCCCGCGCCGCGCTCCTGGCGATCGCTGCGGGGCTGCCCACGCTCAAGTTGCAGCAGGGAGTCGGGGGGTGGTCGGAGGACATGGCGGAGAGCCTCCCCATGGTCTCGGGCCATCCTGAGCGTTTTGCTGCGGACCTCGTTCGGCTGTCGAAGGATCGCCAGGTGCACCAGGACATCCGGGCGCACGGGGCGAAGGTGACGGCCGAGGTCGACGTCGCGAACGTCGTGGCTCGGCTCGCGGATCTCTACACTTCGCTGGTCAACGGCTAGCGGGCGACGACCGTGACAGGGAGTGAGATCACGATTGCCGTGACCGGGGCACGCGGCTTGTTGGGGAGCGAAGTGGTCGAAGCGGGGCGGGCGCGCGGGCACACGGTGATCGCGTGGGGGCGAGCGGAGTTGGACGTGACCAACGCGGAGGTGTGTCGCTCCCGCATCCGGTCGGCCGCGCCCGACTGGGTCGTTCACTGTGCCGCGTACACGGCGGTCGACAGGGCCGAGTCCGAGCCCGACCGGGCTATGCGGGTCAATGGAGAGGGGACCCGAAACGTGGCACGGGCCTGCGCGGAGCGGGGGAGTCGCCTTCTGTACGTCTCGAGCGACTACGTCTTCGACGGGCGTGCCGCCACCCCCTACACGCCCTCGTCCGCTGTCGGGCCTCGATCGAGTTATGGTCGGAGCAAGCTGGCCGGGGAGGTCGAAGCCGCTGCCCTCACCGACGGGAGGGCGCTGATCGTGCGGACCGGCTGGCTGTACGGACAGCACGGACCGAATTTCGTCGACACGATGGTTCGGCTGGCCTCGGAGGGACGAGCGATCCGCGTCGTGGACGATCAGGTCGGGCGGCCGACATGGGCCTTCAACGTGGCGTCCGCGCTGATCGACCTCGTCGAACGGAATGAAGAGGGGGTCCATCATGTGGCCGATTCCGGGACCGCGACGTGGTTCGACTTCGCTTCGGGTATCTTCCGTATCCGGGGCCTGACGCCCACGCTCGAGGGGGTCTCGACCGAGGAGTGGGGCGCGCCGGCTCCCCGGCCCGCCTACTCCGTGCTCTCCCTGTCGTCGACCGAGAAGGTCCTCGGGCGATCGATGCAGGCCTGGCCCGAAGCCCTGAACTCGTATCTGAGTCTCCAAGCATGACACATACCGACGATCTTCGACGCATCCGTGAGGGCCTTCTGGCCGCGGCAGACGCCGTAGCCCCCTTCGTCCCGGGCGACGTCGAGTACAGGAAGAAGGCCGAGCGGAACGATCCCGTGACTGCGGCAGACGAGGCGGCCGACGTCGTTCTTCGGGAGATCCTCCCTCAAACCGGAGAGGGGTGGCTGTCCGAGGAGTCGGTCGACGACAAGTCTCGGCTGACCTGCGAACGGGTCTGGGTCGTCGATCCGATCGACGGGACGCGCGAGTTCATCGAGGGCATTCCCGAGTGGTGCATCTCCATCGGCCTGCTCGACGGCGGCGAACCCGTGGCTGGTGGCATCCTCAATCCGGCCACGGACGAGCTGATACTCGGTGCGGTGGGGCACGGGGTGACCTACAACGGTGAGCCGGCTCGAGTGACCGAACCCGATGTCGGCGGAGGTGCTGCGGTGACCGTGCTCGCCAGTCGATCGGAGATTCGGCGCGGTGAATGGACCCGCTTCGAGAACGATCCCATCGAGGTCCAGGCGTGCGGTTCGGTGGCCTACAAGCTCGGCCTCGTCGCTGCGGGGAAGGCGGACGCGACCTGGACGCTGGTCGGCAAAAGCGAGTGGGACATCGCCGGAGGAGCCGCACTCGTCCGTGCGGCCGGCGGGGTCGTATCCCTCAGGGACGGATCGATGCCCGCGTTCAACCAGCCCGAGCCGGTGTATCCGAACTTCGTGGCATCGGGCCGGACCGTGTCTGCCGCCGCCATCGCTCGCTGGCTCGTATGAGGGGCGTCGTTCTGGCCGGGGGGCTCGGGTCTCGCCTTCTGCCGATGACCCGGGTGACCAACAAGCATCTGCTGCCCGTGTACGACCGGCCGATGATCTACTACCCGATCCAGCAGCTGGTGCACGCCGGCATCCGGGACATTCTGATCGTCACGGGGGGAGATCACGCTGGCGACTTTCTCAAGCTGCTGCGCAACGGCCAGGACTTCGGCCTGGAGCACCTGCGCTTCGCGTACCAGGACGGGGAGGGGGGCATCGCCGAAGCGCTCGGCCTGGCCGAACACCATGCCGCCGGGCAGCCGGTCGTCGTGTTGCTCGGCGACAACCTCTTCCAGGACTCGATCGCATCGGCGGTGGACGCCTTCCGCGCCAACCCGACCGGGGCTCAGCTCCTCTTGAAGGAGGTCGACGACCCCGAGCGCTTCGGCGTGGCGACCATCTCCGAGGATCGTGTCGTCGAGATCGTCGAGAAGCCCACGGACCCTGCGTCGTCCCTGGCCGTGACCGGTTGCTACATGTACGACGCCCGTGTCTTCGACGTCATTCGGGGGCTGGAGCCATCGGCTCGGGACGAACTTGAGATTACCGACGTGAACAACCGCTATCTGGCATGGGGTGACCTTCGTCACCGTGTGGTGGAGGGTTGGTGGACCGACGCCGGGACGATCCGCTCGCTGCACCGGGCGTCCGGGCTCGTGGCCGCCGATCGGAGCAACCCCGTACTCACCGGGGCCGACCCGGGCCTCGAAGGGTCTTGAGTTGACCCGGGTTCTCGTGACGGGCGGGGCCGGCTTCATCGGCTCGAACCTCGTCCGGATGCTTCTCGAGAGGCCCGACGTCGAGGTCGTCAACCTGGACGCTCTGACCTATGCGGGCCACCTCGAGAACCTGTCGGACGTCGCCGACGACCCTCGCCACACGTTCGTTCACGGTGACATTTGTGATGCCGCCCTCGCTCGCGACCTGATGGACGGCGTCGACTGGGTGATGCATCTGGCCGCCGAGTCCCACGTCGACCGTTCGATCGATTCCGATCACGCCTTCGTCCGGACGAACGTTGTCGGCACGGCCGCGCTCCTGGCGGCCGCCCTGGACGCTCGGGTCGGGCGCTTTCTCCACGTGTCGACGGATGAGGTGTACGGAGAGCTGCCGTGGGTCGACCCCGAGATCGATGAGGGGCCGCTCTTCACGGAGGACACACCCCTCTCTCCCAGGTCACCGTACTCGGCGACCAAGGCGGCCTCGGATCACCTGGCCCTCGCCTACCACACGACCCACGGCCTCGACGTTAGCGTGACCCGTTGCTCGAACAACTACGGTCCGTACCAGTTCCCCGAGAAGCTCATCCCGCTGATGATCGATCGGGCCCTGCGCGGGGAGCCGCTCCCCGTGTACGGTGACGGATTGAACGTCCGGGACTGGATCCACGTCGACGACCACTGCCGTGGGCTCATCGCTGCCGTCGAGCGCGGAGAGGCCGGGCGCGTGTACAACTTCGGAGGCCGCTCCGAGCGGACGAATCTGCGGGTCGTCGAGGGGGTTCTTGCTGCACTCGGTCTCGACGCCTCTCGGATCAACTTCGTTGCGGACCGGCCGGGTCATGATCGCCGATACGCGATCGACGACAGCCGCGCGCGGGCAGAGCTCGGATGGCGCTCCCACGAAACCTTTGAAGTCGGGTTGGCGGACACCGTAGCGTGGTACGTGGACAATCAAGCGTGGGTGCAGGCGGTTCAGGGCTGATCGCCGATCCCTCGATCCGTTATCGTTTCTCTTCGTTCCGAACCCCGAATCCGGGATCCTCGAGTACATGACTGACACGACGCAGACGGTCGGAATCATCGGCCTGGGCTACGTAGGCCTTCCGCTGGCCGTCGAGGCGGGCAAGGCGGGTTTCGACGTCCTCGGCTTCGACGTCAATCCAGCGGTCACCGACCTCATCAACCAGGGTGAGTCCCACATCGGAGATGTCCCGGCGGAGGAGGTTGCGGCGCTGCGGACGGGAGGACGACTCGAGGCGACGACCGACATGTCTCGGCTCGCCGAGTGCGACGTCATCTCGATCTGTGTTCCGACACCGCTGTCGAAGACGCGGGATCCCGACGTGTCGTACATCATCTCGGCTTCGGAGGCGGTGGCAGGCGGGCTTCGGGAGGGGCAACTCGTCATCCTGGAGTCGACCACCTATCCGGGGACGACTCGCGAGGTGCTCCTCCCCCGTCTCGAGGAGACGGGGCTTCAGGTCGGAGAGGACTTCCACCTCTGTTTCTCCCCCGAGCGGGTGGATCCGGGCAACGCGGTGTGGACCACCAAGAACACACCGAAGGTGGTCGGCGGAATCACGGCAGCGTGTACCGCCGCGGGCGAAGCGTTCTACGCGCAGTTCCTCGACACCATTGTTCCCGTCTCGTCGAGTGAAGCCGCCGAGATGACGAAGATCCTGGAGAACACGTTTCGGGCCGTGAACATCGGTCTGGTGAACGAGACCGCGATCATCGCGGAGCGGCTTGGAGTCGACGTGTGGGAGGTGATCGACGCTGCGGCCACCAAACCGTTCGGCTTCATGAAGTTCACCCCCGGTCCCGGTCTCGGGGGACACTGCATCCCGGTGGACCCGCACTACCTGTCGTGGAAGATGCGGACGCTCAACTACAAGACGCGCTTCATCGAGCTGGCCTCCGACATCAACTCGGAGATGCCGTACTTCGTCGTGGACAAGGTTCGCGAGGCGCTCAACCGCCAGCAGAAGTCGGTCAACGGCTCGTCGATCTTCGTCCTGGGTGTCGCGTACAAGCGCGACATCGAAGACGTCCGCGAGTCGCCGGCCCTCGACGTGATCCAGCTCCTCCAGGAGGACGGTGCCTCGGTATCGTACCACGACCCCTACGTGTCGGAGCTCTCCGAGGAGGGGATCGCCCTCGAGTCCGTGGCGTTGACGGACGAGGCCATGTCGTCCGCCGATGCCGTCGTCATCCTGACGGATCACACGGACATCGACTACGGTCGGGTCGTAGCGCAGTCGGGGGTCCTGATCGATGCACGTCACATCGCCCCGCGACCGGAAGGGACGGCGCCGTTCGGTTGGATTGTGAAACCGCAGCCGTGAGTCGCGGTGGCGAGGGGCCTCGGCAATGAATCCGAAGCCGACGATCCTTCACGTGACCGGTGCGCGACCCAATTTCATGAAGGTCGCTCCAATCCTACGTGAACTGCTGGAGCGAGGGCGCACCGACAACGTGTTGCTCCATTCGGGACAACACTACGGCTCGGAGATGTCCGACTCCTTCTTCGAGGACTTGGGTATTCCGGCTCCGGACGTCCACCTCGGAGTCGGGTCAGGGACTCATGCCGAGACGACGGGTCGCGTGCTCATGGGGGTCGAGAAAGTTCTCACCGAGCGGCACTTCGACCTCGTGTCGGTCGTCGGGGATGTGAATTCGACCGTGGCCGCCGCGTTGGCAGCGGCCAAGCTTCATATCCCGGTGTCTCACGTCGAGGCGGGGCTACGGAGCGGAGACCGCGAGATGCCTGAGGAGATCAATAGGATCCTGACGGACCAACTTGCGAGCCTTTGCCTGACGCCGAGCCGAGACGCTCATGAGCATTTGAGTCGTGAGGGGATTTCCGAAGACAGGGTGTGGTTCGTCGGCAACGTGATGATCGACTCGCTGATGTACCGACTGGAGCGACTCGAGGACGACGCACACCCCGCTCCGGATCTTGAGCCGGGCAATTACGTAGCGGTCACCTGTCATCGTCCGTCGAACGTGGACGACCGTGACCAGCTTGACCAGATCCTCGAAGCGTTCGTCGCAGTGGCGAAGCGAGTACCCGTCGTATTCCCTGTACACCCCCGGACGGCCAAGTCCATCGAGGAGTTTGGTCTTGAAGCACCGGGTGTCAGGATGCTTCCACCTCTGCGATACGACTCGATGCTGTCGCTCCAGCGGTCGGCTGGCCTCGTTATGACCGACTCGGGCGGGATCCAGGAGGAGACAACGGTGCTCGGAGTTCCGTGCCTGACTCTTCGGTCCAACTCGGAGCGTCCGATCACGATCACCGAAGGAACCAATCGTCTTGTACCGGATCGTAGCCGAAATGCCATCTTGGCTGCCTTCGACGAAACGTGGGGGCAGCCGGTGACCGGGACGCGACCCGAAGGGTGGGACGGAGCGGCGGCCGAACGGATCGCGCGGATTTACGAGGAGTTTACCGGAGCCTAGGGGGCCCCGGCGGTCGAAGACTTCGAGACCAACGCTACCGGACCAAGTCGTCCGAGCGTCGGTAGGTCAACTCCCCGTGTTGTTCACGATGACGATGACCAGCGTGGTGATCGTGCCGAGCACCGATACGAGGCTCGTCGTCAGCTGAACGGGGTCGATCCCGCTGTCCGGGTCCTTGGTCGGCACGGAGATCGTGCTTCCGGCGTCCGGCGTGGGGTATGAGGACCAGAAGAGGAACTTCGAGCGGGTCCGAGCCAGGCCGTTCGCGAATCGGACCGATGTGCGGCCCTTGTCCGCGTCGTACCGAAAGCCGCCCGCGGCCGAGATGTAGTAGTCGAAGTCCTGACCCTCTCGGTAGAGGACCGTGACCTGGGAGTTCACCGCGCCTCGTACGACGACCGTCGGGGTGTAGGTTGGGATGTGTAGCGAATCTCCCGGCTGGAGTAGGACGTTCTCATCGCTGGCCGGGTCCGCCAGCGCCGCTCGCAGCTGAAGGTCGATCCGTCCCATCGACTGCTCGGATCGGAAGAGTCGAGCTCCCTCGAGGTATCCGTTCTCGAGAACGTTTCCGGCTCGTGCGACGAGGTCGGTGACCCGGTCGTCTTTCGTCAGGAGTGTGTATTCCCCCGGTACGGAGACCTCACCCGTGATCTTCACGGAGCGCGGCATCTCGAACTCGGGCTGTCGCAGGACCAACACCTGGTCGTACGGGGCAAGCGCGAATTCTGCCGCGGACCCAGCCGGGGGGAACGCGATGCCCGGGGGACCCTCGTAGCGACCGTCGGGAGATCGTTGCGACAGATAGCTGGAGTCGAGGGGGACCACGATTCTGTCCGCCAACTCACCTGTGGCTCGTTGATCGGGTAGGCGCGTGACTTCCGCGTATCTGAGGTCCGCGCCGACTGTCGGACCGCGCGCGAGCAGCATGAGATCTCGAATCGTCATCCCCTCTCGCCAGGGGAACCGGTTCGGTTGGGCTACCATCCCCGTGATGGAAACGTAGAAGCCGTCTTCCAGGTCCACGACCGCGCCGACGACGATCGAGTCGCCGTCCTGGAGGCCGATCTCAGGGACGAGCACTCCGCCAACATGGTTGGGCGCGGTCGGGTCGTCCGACGGCATCAGGGCCAGGTCGATAGCGCTGCGGTCCCCGAGTCCCGGACCCCGATCAGCCGGCCGAACGACACGGTGGATCGTGACTCTCGACCGATTCGCCCTGGGGGCGAAGCCGTTGGCCGCCCGAAGAACATCGGCCAGCCCTTCCTCGTCCGTCACCTCGTAGGCCGCGGGTCGGCTGACGGCTCCATGGAGCTCGACTCGCCGCTCTCGCGGCGGAATGAAGACGACGTCGCCCTCGGATAGGGTCCGATCTCCCGAGATGTCCCCGGTGAGCAGGTAGGGGTAGAGGTCCATCGTATGACTCTCTCCCTGTCGACTCTCCACCCGAACACCGCGCAGGTTCCCGAGGGCGGTAGGACCTCCTGCGGCGTAGAGGGCGTTGGTGACCGTCGCGACCGACGACAGTTGGTATGCGCCCGGCTGGGTCACCGACCCGGTTACGTAGACCTGAATGGCCCGCAACTCGGAGATCGAAAGATTCAACTCCGCGGTGCCGCGATCGAGGCCGGAGTAGAACGCGGCAAAGCGGTCGCGAAAGAGGATCCGCGCCTGGCCGAGCGTCAGGTTCGCAAGCGGAATGCGCCCGACCGTAGGAACGACGACCGCACCGTCACGTCCGATCTGGAGAGGCTCTACGATCTGCACGTCTCCGGTCACGACCGCCAGCAGTTGGTCGCCGGGGCCCAGGACGTACTCGTCCGAAACCGGCCCGGACATCAGAGGCTGGAATTGGGACGTTGCTCGGCTGAAGACGTCGTGACCGAAGATCGGGAAATCCTCGGTCTCCACGGGCATGCCCTCCTGCATTCCTTCGACCTGGTCGACGATTTCGAGGCCATCCAGACCGATCTGCGTGACGCCGAGGAGCTGGAGCGCCGAGAATGCCGAAGCGTCCACAGCGGGAGCTCCGCCCGAGGACCCGGACAAGAATCCGTCCAGGGCGTTCGTCGGAAGGCCCGCAGCGGCGAGGCGGGACCGGATCTCGGCGTCGGTCAATCCGGACTCTTCAAGCCGCTGACGCACGAGTTCGGGGTTCTCGCTGAGCAGCTGACGGGCCGCGGCAAGGTCGGGCACTTGAGCCTCGGTGGTACTCGGGCTGGTCAAGCACCAGAACAAACCGAACCCCATGACCCATCCGCGAATCTTCACCCGATGCCCTCTGTCCTTGTTCCTCATAGCGGCCGACGGGCATGCCGTGCTAGTCGTTGCGCCGACCGTGTCGCGCCGAATCTACCGATTCGCGGTGGCCTTTTACAACGTTGGGGCTCGTACGCCGGGGACCTGTATCATCGTGTGCGAGAGGGCGATCTTTCTCCACACGGTGGTGTAACCACCGCGTCCCATCCGCTCACGTATCGCGGATCGAACACGCATTCGTGCCCTATGCTGAAATCCGCACTCAAGACCCTCGTCGGCTCTCGCCACAAGCGTGAAGCGAAGAAGCTTCAACCCGTGGTCGAAGAGATCAATCGTATTTACGAGGAACTGTCGTCACTCTCCGACGAGCGTCTCAAGGCCAAGACGAGTGAGTTCCGGTCCTACATCGAGGAGCGAACCGCCTCGATCGAAGCAGAGATCGAGGAGCTCAAGGCAGAGAAGCGAGAGTCGGAGGACGGGTCCGAGCGCGAGCGACTGTCCCTTCAGATCGGCGAGTTGGAGAAGAAGCTCCTCACCGAGCTCGAAGAGTCCCTCGAGGACATCCTCCCCGAGGCCTTCGCCGTGGTCAAAGAATCGTGTCGCCGGCTATGCGGTACGACGGTCACGGTCACCGGGCAGGAACTCAGCTGGGACATGGTCCCGTACGACGTCCAGCTGATCGGTGGGATTTCGCTGCACCGCGGTAAGGTGGCGGAGATGGCGACTGGTGAGGGGAAGACCCTCGTTGCCACGATGCCGCTCTACCTGAACGCGCTCACAGGACGTGGGGCCCACCTGGTCACGGTGAACTCCTACCTGGCTCAGCGAGACGCCGAGTGGATGGGGCACCTGTTCAACTATCTCGGACTGACCGTGGACGTCATCGACCTCCACGATCCCGGATCGCCCGAGCGCCAGGCCGCGTACCGCGCCGACATCACGTATGGGACGAACAACGAGTTCGGCTTCGACTACCTGCGTGACAACATGGTTCACCAGCTGGCGCAGAAGGTTCAGCGCCAGTACGCGTACGCCATCATCGACGAGATCGACTCGATCCTGATCGACGAGGCCCGGACTCCTCTGATCATCTCCGGGCCCGTCGGCCGTGACACCTCGACCCCGTTCAAGCAGTTCAATCCGATCGTTTCCGCGCTCTACAAGAAGCAGGCGCGCCTCACGACCCAATTGGTGGCCGAGGCCGAGGCTCACCTGGAGGCCGGAGAGGAATTCGAGGCGGGCGAGAAGCTACTGGCTGTCAAACGCGGCGCGCCGAAGCACCGCAAGTTGGTGAAGCTCTTCTCGGACGATCCCTCCCTTCAGACCCTCGTGAACAAGGTCGAAGGCGACTACATGCGGGAGAAGCGCCTGCACGAGGTCGACGAGATGTTGTACTTCGCGATGGACGAAAAGGGGCACAACGTCCATCTCTCCGATCGCGGTCTCGACGACCTCGCCCCGAACGATCCGGAGGCGTTCGTTGCCCCCGATCTCTCGGCCGAGATGGGAGAGGTCGAACAGTCGGAGACTCTCTCCGTCGACGAGAAGCGCGAGCGGATTCAGGAGCTGGAGGCCGAGTATGCGGCCAAGAGTCAGAAGATCCACGTCATCCACCAGCTACTGAAGGCGTACACGCTCTTCCACAGGGACGAGCGCTACATCATCGGCGAAGACGGTCAGGTCGTGATCGTCGACGAGTTCACCGGACGGCAGATGGCGGGGCGCCGTTGGAGTGACGGCCTCCACCAGGCGGTCGAGGCGAAGGAAGGTGTCGAGATCCGAGGCGAGACTCAGACGCTCGCGACGATCACGATCCAGAACTACTTCCGGATGTACGACAAGCTCGCCGGCATGACGGGTACGGCGGAGACGGAAGAGACCGAGTTCCACCAGATCTACGGCCTCGACGTTCTGGTCATTCCGACCAACCGGCCGATCGCGCGAGCGGATCGAGAGGACCTGATCTTCCGGACGAAGCGCGAGAAGTACATCGCGATCATGGACGAGATCGAGCGACTCAACAAGCTCGAGCTCCCGGTCCTGGTCGGTACCACCAACGTCGACGTGTCCGAGACCCTCGCTCGGATGCTCAAGCGACGTGGGATCAAGCATCAGGTCCTCAACGCGAAACACCACAAGTCCGAGTCCGAGATCGTCCGCGATGCTGGGCAGCCGGGGGCCGTGACGGTCGCGACGAACATGGCCGGTCGCGGAACCGACATCAAACTCGGGGATGGGGTGACGCGACCGCGCACGCTGAGGTGGTTGAACGAGCGCGGGCTCGACATCGACGACGTCATGCCCGTCGATCCCGTTCGGGCGGAGAAGATCAAGCTGGTGAACGAGGACGACGTCCTCGAAGACGGAGGGCTTCAGATCATCGGGTCTGAGCGCCACGACTCCCGCCGAATCGACCGCCAGTTGCGCGGCCGCTCGGGGCGTCAGGGTGACCCGGGCGCCTCGCAGTTCTATCTCTCACTCGAAGACGACCTGATGAGGCTCTTCGGGTCCGAGAGAATCGCCAACGTCATGGACAAGTGGGGTGCCGAAGAAGGTGAGGTGATCACCCACGGCCTCGTCACGAAGTCTATCGAGCGCGCGCAGAAGCGGGTCGAGACGAACAACTTCGAGGCTCGGAAGCGGTTGCTCGACTACGATGACGTCATGAACCAGCAGCGAGAGGTCATCTACGACCTCCGCTTGTTCGCCCTCGAGGGGGGCGCGGATCTCAAGGGTGAGATCTGGGAGATGATGGAGCAGGCTGCGGCCGACGCCATCGACGAGTACGCGGCTGCAGACCAGAACCCGGAGCATTGGGATCTAGCCGGCCTTCGGCGTCGACTGATGCTCGACTTCTTCCTCAACGTCACGGACCTGCCGGAGGAGAACGATCCGGAGCACGAGTTCGAGCGGCACGAGGTCGAGACCTGGGTCATGGACGGCCTCCGGAAATCGTTCCACTACAAGCTCGAGACCCTCGGGGAACACGCCGAGGCGATCATGAGCTTCATCATGCTTTCGGTCATCGACGAGAAGTGGAAAGACCACCTCTACGACCTCGACCATCTCAAAGCTTCGATCGGCTTCCGCGGCTGGGGGCAGAAGGACCCGCTCGTCGAGTACAAGAAGGAAGCCTACGAGATGTTCGTCGACCTGATGAGCGATCTCAGGAAGACCCTGTCGAGCTACTTCTTCCGCGCCCAGTTCGGTCAGCCCCAGCAGAGGCGGCAGGCTCCGCAGCGGCTCAGCTACACCGGACCGGCCGAGCCTGGAAGTTCGGTCGCGGACCGAGCCGCCCAGGCCGGCCGACAGCAGCGTCCTCCCCAGCGCAGGGCGGGCGTGGACGATCTCGGCATGTCGACTCGTGCGGCGGCGGCCGGCGGCGCAGCGGCAGCGGTGCCATCAGGGCCGGACCCGCGCCAGCTGGCGACGAACCGGGGGGAGGCCGCGAAGGAGAAGACCCCGGTCACAGCCACCGATGAGCCGGGCAGGAACGATCCCTGCCCGTGTGGCAGCGGAAAGAAATACAAGAAGTGCCACGGGAGGGGGTGAGCGGTGCGGTCTCGGGTGTCGGGTCCGAGGCCCGGGCCAGCACGGTGACGCGCGTACTGCTGATGGATGCGTATTGCGCATCCCACGTCGGGAACGACGTGCTGCTGGAGAGCAGTCTGCAGGTGGTGCAACGCGCCTTTCCGAATGCCACGGTCGTCGTGCATGCCAAATCACCCGAAGCGTTCATGGGGACGCTCGGCATCCAGTCGGGGCAGCGATTGTTCAAGGATGCGCCTCGACACTTCCTCGGCAAGGTCGGGTGGATGCTCGGCGAGCTCTTGTTCATGACCGTTCAAGGGTTGAATCAGGCCACGCTCAGGGTCGCGCCGCATCGGTTGGCGTGGGGTTTCAAGCGTGACGCCTTGATGGACTTCGAGAGTGCCGATGTGGCGATATCCATCGGAGGGGAGATGATCAACGACTCCTTCCGAAAGACTTTGCCACTGTATCTCTTCATGTTCTGGCTAGCGCACCGATGCGGGAGCCGGGTGATGATCTTTCCGCAGAGCATAGGGCCCCTGCGAAGGTCGTGGACACGGTGGCTCAGCGGGCTGACACTTTCGCGACTGGACCTCGTCACGGCTCGGGACGAGGTCTCTTTGGACGAATTGAAGTCCCTGGGGCTCTCCGGACGTACGGCGACGTTCAGTCCCGACGTCGGAGTCGCGCAGCCGATGGCAAACGATGCCGAGGTCGATACGCTTCTCGAGCAGGTGAAACTCACCTGGACCGAGGCGGACGAGTGGATTGGGCTCACCACATCGCCCTGGGTGGAGGAAGGCGTTTCGAGCCGCGATTATCTCACCCTCATCGCTGAGGCGCTCCGCGAGGTCGCTGCCGAACGCCGAATCGGCGTTCTGGTCATGCCCGCGAACATGCCAGTGCAGGGCAACGACTCGACCGACTACGACGCCTCGAGACGCGTTTTGGATGCGATCGGGGACATCTGCCCGGCCGGCATCCTCCCTCCTGTGCTGGTTCCGGCTGCGGTCTTCAAAGCGCTGAGCAGTCGGATGAGTCTTCATGTCTCGACGCGCATGCATGCCTCGATCCTTTCGACGATGGCATGTACGCCGACGATCACGATCAACACACAAAGAAAGCTCGCTGGGTTCATGGCCCTGGCGAAGCAGTCGCGCTACTCACTGGATATCGCCGGACTCGACTCCACGGGCTTGGCGCGGACGATCAACGAGGCGTTGGACGGCAAAGAGACGATTCGGGCCGAGCTGGAAGAGGCCAGAGCAGCGCTGACGCGTCAGCTCGACGACTATACCGTCCTGGTGGGGGAAGTGGGGCAGGTCCCACCCGGCGCTTCCAGCGCCGACTGAGCGGCCGCCCGAGACCGTTGGCCAGCCACGAGGTGCGTCCGGCGGATGCTTGACCCGGCTCTGCTTCGCAGCGGCCTCGGGAGTCTGACCGTCAAGGTCGTCGGCACAGGGCTGACCTTCGCTGTCTCGATCTATCTTGCCCGTGTGCTCGGTGTCGCGGGGTTCGGCGTGTTCGCGTTCGCGCAGACAGTGCTCATGCTGATTGCGATGCCCATGCAGACAGGGCTCTCGCACCTGATGGTGCGCGAGGCCGCCCGTCGTGCCCGGTCGGGCAAAGTCGTCGCCGTATGGCCGATCGGTCGATGGGCGGACGGTGTGGTGCTCAGGTACGCCTCTGTCTCCATGGTGGCCCTGGTCGCGGGCGTAGCACTCGTCTCGGGAGGTGTCACCGAGTCCCAACGAGCCTTGGCCATTTGCTCGGGCGTGCTGCTTCTGGTTGGCGTTCCGATCGCCGGCGCTCGGGGGTCGTTGGTGCGGGGTCTTGGGCAGGTTGTCCTCGGTCAGGTGCCGGACCTTATCGTCCGCCCCCTCGCATTCATCGTGTTGGTCGCCCTCGTTGGGCTCGCACTGCCGTTGTCCTCGCACCCCCATAGTGCGGCCATGGCGATCGGCGCTCACTCGATGGCCGCGATCGTCGCGGCCTTGTTCGGCCATGCCTTGCTCCGTCGCGCGACAAGCAGTCCCAGCGCCCCGTCGATGGTCACGGAGGCACGAGAGTGGACTCGCTCTCTTCGATATCTCTACCTCGTCTCCGGGCTTCAACTGCTGAACGGGTCGGCGGACCTGCTCCTGGTCAGCGCCTTTCGCACCGACGCCGAAACGGGTCTATACCGGGCAGCGGTCCAACTGGGCAGTTTGGTCGTCTTCGGGTTGGCGGCCATCAACCAGGTGCTCCACCCGCGGTTCTCGGAACTTCACGCGAACGGCGACGCGGATGCACTCCAATCGCTGGTTACTCAAAGCGCACGTGGTATCTTCCTCATTGCTGCCGTGCCAGCAGTCGTACTGGTGTTGTGGGGGGACGTCATCCTCTCGATGACCTTCGGTGAGGACTTCCGAGAGGCAGGGCTGGCCCTGTCGATCATCGTGATCGGACAGTTGATGAATGCCACATTCGGGTCGGTCGGAGCGCTCCTGAACATGACCGGCCACGAGAGGGACACTGTTCAGGGGATGGTCCTCGCGGGCGTCGTGAACATCGGACTGAACCTGCTTCTCGTCCCGCTCTACGGGATCACCGGTGCAGCTACGGCCACTGCGGCTTCGCTGCTGTGTTGGAACGTAGTGCTGTGGCGGTTCGTGGCGCTGCGGTTGGGGTTGGAGAGTGGATTCTGGGGGCCTGTAATTCGTAACCGAAGGGGGACGTCGTCGTGAAGGTGCTCGTCGTGGGGATGGATGGAGCGCATGCAGACGTCTTCGACCGCGGGTGGACACCATTCACCCGGTCGCTCGTGGAGACAGGAGAGGTACACCCGCTCAAAGAGGACCTCGTCAGTCGTGGATGGTCCGAAGTCATCACCGGTGAGCATGCCGAGCGGACAGGAGCGGTTTACGACCGGCCGGGCCTGGACGGCTCCAACCGGTGGTCGCTTCGATTCAAACTGGCCGACATCCCCGGTGTCGGGGAGCGAGTCAAGCCGCTTTGGCAGGTGCTGAACGAAGAGGGGTGGACGGTCGGTGTCATGAACGTGCCCACAGCGTTCCCGGCTCCCGAGGTGAACGGCTTCTTCGTGTCGGGTGGAGGTGGGGGTGGGCCGGTTCTCCAGGACCCACTGCCGGAGCTGTGCCATCCCCGGTCGATTCTTTCGGACCTGAAGCGACACGGGTACATCGTCGATGAGCGCCTGAACTCACTACTGGCCGACAAGGGGCTCTACCGGGCCGGCGAACTGTTCGGTCGACTGAGTACGATGAACGAAGCGAGGACCGACGCATTCGTGGATCTGGCAAAGCAGTTCCAGATCGACTTCGGCTTCGTGGTCTTCAAGTCCTCTTCGAACTTGGCTGAGTTTCTCCTCTTGCCCGAGCTCGATCGGGCGGCACTACGCGGAGACGAGCCCAACGGTGAACTCGTCGCCGCGGCCGAAGAATATTATCGGCATTTTGACGGGCTGGTGAGACGGCTGCGTGAGACTTTCCCCGACACTCAGATCCTTCTGGTGTCCGACCACGGGATGGCCAGCAGACGATGGTCGGTCAACCCGAATTCACTCCTTCAGGAGCTCGGTTTCCTGCACGCCTCTGCGGGTGGGCAGGCCAAGGCGGAGTTGGTACGTCGAGTGAAGAAGCTGGTGCCGTACAGGCTGCGCTTGGCGATTCGTGGGCAGGCCAAGGTCAAGGCGGCGTATGAATCGATGTCCTCCTACGACGTAGCGACCTCCCGGGCCTTCTCCAAGGTGATCGGGGATTGGAACCACGGCATTTACATCAACGACGTGGCACGCTTCGGCGGACCCGTTTCGGTCGAAGACATCGACCGACTTGCGGAGCAGATCGTGGACGGAGTGAACCGACACTCCGAGGCCCAACACCACGGACTTACGGCACGTTTGCGAAACGTCAGCCGCCACGAAGGGGCGGCCCACTTTCCCGACGTCGTACTCGATGTACCAGACGGGTACATGACCTCCGAGGAGCATTCGGAAACGTTCCATCGATTCGACCCTCCCGGCGCCGCCTTCGACATCAGCAGCGTGACCCGCGGTCGGCTGCTGTGTGGCAAATCGTCTGCAGCCCTGGCGGTTTGCGCGGGGGGAACGTGGGATACGGGGGTGCGGGATCGCCACGATTTGACCCTGGTGTATCACCACATCCTGGAGCAATTCAGGACATGACCAGGGCCGCTGCCACTGGCCGCGGGGGGCTCGTCGGGAGCCTGCGTCTTCAGAAGCTCTGGTTGTGGTTGGGCTACATATGTGTCGTGGTCGTGCTGGCTGACGTCTTCTTCGGAGTTGCCGCGCTCGTTGGATTGACCCTGCCGGTGTCACCCGCGGTGGCTGCTCGGGGCTTCTTGGTCGCGGCAGCGGCCCTGTTCATCGTCCGGAACGCGCGCCGGGTCAGGTGGATCGAGGGCCTCTGGGTCACGGTGTTGTTCGCTGCGATGGTGCCGAGCCTGGTCATCTCCGTCTTCAGTGGCGGGGCTCTCATATACGACTCGATCGCGGTCTTCCGCGCCCTCTACCTTCCCATCGTCGCACTGTTCGGTCTCGTCCTCATGCGTCGCTACGAGTTGGAGGCAGACGACGTGCTTCGGGCCGTGGAGTGGGCCGGAGTGCTCTTCGCCGCGTCGCTCGTCCTCCCGGGGCTGCTCGGGGTTCAGGTGTCGACGTATGGTGACTATGCGTTCGGTGACAGAGGAATCTTCTACGCTGCCAACGACGTTTCGGTGGCACTCGGCGTCAGCATGTTCGCCGTCGGCTACCGCCTCTTGTTCGTTCGACAGAGCTGGCTGCGAGCCGCTTGCCTCTTGCTGGCCATCTGGGCCTGCATCCAGCTCGGATCGCGGGCGTCGCTGGCCATTGTCATCGGGTTCGGTGCCGTCATGGCCGCCGCTCTCGCCGTCGACAAGGGAAGGCGTCTCCAGAAGGGCGTCTCGACAGTGCGAAAGTGGGGCCTGGGCCTCCTCGTCGTCGGAGCTCTCGGCGGGGGGGCGTGGTACGGTTTTCAGATGCAGGTCAGCCAGTCTTTTCAGGAAGACAAGCTGCTCGAGCTCGCCCAGGGCCAGCTGCCTCGACTCGCGCTCATGCAGGCTGGCATGGCACACATCGGAAGTCGCTCGGTAGTCGTGAACATCTTCGGAGAGGGCGCTGACTTGTTCGAGCGGGGTGTGGGGAGTCGCTGGCCGTCAGGTGGGCGGCGGATGACGGAAGTGGACTTCCTGGACAGCGTCGGGCGTCACGGGATCGTGTTCACGGTGCTGATCCATGCCGTTCTCTTAGCAGTTCTGGTACGCTTCATGACAACCGCTCTGCGGTATCGATCGGCGCTCATGGTCACCTTGGCGGGGGCGCTCACCCTATACCTGGGGCATGCAACGCTGGCGGGCCACGCGCTCTTCAGCCCGACTCCATCATCACTCCTCGCGCTCTTCGTGGCCGTCGGGCTCGTCGAGAGCCGCCGAATGCGCGCGGAGCCACGCTACGCGTAGCGGTTGCTCCATATCGCTAGACTGAGGAGGGCGAACAGCTGTCGGGTGCGATCCCGACGACCACTCTGGTGCTGGTCCCAGATCGAGCGAACCGCCCCTACGTCCAGGATCGATCCCAACTCACTCGAGTGGTCGAAGAGATGAGCCTGAGCCACATCCTTCCAACTCCCGCGTAGCCAGTCGCCGACCGGAACCTGAAAACCGAGCTTGGGTCGATTGGTAAGCTCGCTGGGTAGGAGTCGAGTAGCTGCGATTTTGTGAACGATCTTCGTTCGTTGCCAGCCCAAGCGCATATGGCGGGGCAGGGACTCTACGAAACGGACGACCTCGATATCGAGTATCGGGACGCGGGCTTCGAGTGAGTGGGCCATCGTGATCTTGTCCCCGTAGAGGAGAAGGTCGTCGGCCAGATTCATTCGAAGGTCGACGCTCATCATGAGTTCTACGTCGCTCAACGGCCGCCCCTTCGAGGCCCAGTCCATCCACCATGCGAGTTGTTCGGCGGCGGGCGATGCCTGTGTAGGCCCCGCGAGAGCGTCTCGCTCGGACGCGGTGAAGAGTGCGTAGGTCTCTCGGAAGCGGTCGAGGCGACTATTCGCACCGAGAGCACGTAAGCCGCGCTCGAGCACATCTGTCCGGTGAGGCACTCGAGCGGCAACGCTCGCCGCGGCCGCCCAGGGGGCCCGCCAGGGCGCGCGGGCGCGAAGGAGTTCCCCTTGGTAGCGTCGGTACCCTCCCCACGGCTCGTCGCTCCCTTGCCCGGTGAGGACTGCCTTGACACCCTCGGCCGCGAGGGCGGAGAGGTGCCACATAGGGAGAATCGAGGTCGTCCCGAGCGGCTCCTCGACGGCGGTGACCGCTGGCTCGAGTGCGTCCAGCGCCCGCTCGGCAGATATCAGGACGGACTCGTGAGCCATCCCAAGGAAGCGAGCCGTCTCTGCTGCAGGGCCGATCTCGCACTCCGTGTAGGATTCGCCGAATCCGACGGTGTAGCCCGTAGTGGGACCGCCAGCACGGACCGCGAGAGCTGCAACGAGGGCCGAGTCGACACCGCCGGAAAGCAGAACGCCGATCGGCACGTCACCGAGCAGCTGTCGCCGCACTGCGGCGGCAAGGATCTCCTCGTACTCTGCGACAGCGTCGTCGAGTGACCCCTCGAACCGCTCAGTCACCGGGCTGACATAGTCGAACTTGTCCAGCCTCCCGCTGTTCAGGTCGTAGGTCAGGGCATGGCCAGGCTCGAGTCTCTTCACGTTCTTCCAACACGTCCTGGGAGACGGGACGTAGCGGAACTCCAAGTAGTCGCGAATGCCTTCTGGAGCGATTTCAGGCCGCTCCGGGTGCGCGGCTCGGAGGCCACGAACCTCCGAGCTGAAGGTGAACCGACCAGCCCTCGTCATGTAGTAGATGGGCTTCACGCCGAACGGGTCCCGAGCGACGTGAAGTCGACCGGACTCCGTATCGAGGGCTGCGAACCCGAACATGCCGTTGAGACGGGCGAGAGTCTGCTCGAATCCCCAGGCGTCGAGTGCCTCGACGAGCGTCTCCGTGTCACAATGCCCGCGGAACGAACCGTTCAAGCCGGATCGGAGGGCGCTGTGGTTGTAGATCTCGCCGTTGTAGGCGACAAGCCAGCGCCCACTCGCGCTGAACATCGGCTGCGAACCGGCGTCGGTGAGGTCCACGATGGAGAGTCGCGTCTGCCCCAAAGTCACGTGTGACTTCGCCACCCTCAGCGACTCGAGACCGGCTCCATCAGGCCCTCGATGGCCGAGGGCCCTGTTCAGGTCGGCGTGCCCGAGGGCCGAGGGCTTCGACCCCGCTGTACCGATGATCCCACACACGTCAGTTTGTCTCTCTGATTGAGGGTAGCGGGTCCAGGCGTGCCCGGTGATGTAGAAACGGCGCGATGCCCCACCTCAGGAAGCCTCGCCCCCATAGGCGGCCGGTCGCGTCGACACGGCAATACCACGCTCCCCCCCGCTTGAACCTCCGTTCGACGCGCTCGGCGAAGACCCGCGCCTCGTCGAACTCCTCGTGGTCGATCAGGAGGCCGAGAAATTCGGCCTGGTCGTAGAGGTCGTATTTGAAGGGGTCTCGACGGTGCCGAAGCGCGTACCTTCGACAGAGGCCGGCCCGTTCGTCGAAGAGTCGCGTGCGGACGAAGTCCCACGCCCGGTCGAGGGCCGACTGGGCTCGGGGGGGCGCCGCGCCGAGCAGGCGGGTGGCTCGACGCAGGTTCTTGATCACGAAGCAGGTGTGGAACCCGTCGATCATGTCCCACGGCCCGCGTTCGGCCAGGTAGAACCAACTTCCGTCATCGTTCTGCTGGTCCAGGATCCAGCGGATGATTCGGCCGGCTCGATCCTCGGCCTCCCGGTGTCGTCCGGGTTCCCCGTGCACCGCGTGAAGCGCGTACGCGAGGGCCGCATAGCTGTTGGCGTTTACCACCGTGAACGGCTCTTCACGCGGGGCGTAGGAGACCGCCAGTCGCTCGCCGTCGTCCACGCGGGTCGGAAGCGACTCGAGGAAGGCCCAGGTCCGCCAGAAGAGTCGCTTCGCTCGGTCCCCCTCTCCGGACTCGCCTGGAATCCGGGTGAGCGCTGACATGACGTAGGGTGTGTTCGTCATGTACGGCGTGCCTGCAGGGTACACGCCGTTTACGGAGTACCAGGGGAACGGAAGCCCCCAGCCTCCGTCGCGTTGCGTCGCTTCCATTCTGGTGACGAACTCCGGATCAGTCATCCGTAGGTGCGTCGTTTGGAGCATCGCGAGGACGTGCGGGAACTCGTACTTCGGTGTGCGGAGGATTCTCCGCAAGGTCACGGGAGCCAGGAGATCGAGGGAATAGGTCGCCGCGAGCGGGAAGAGCGTCAGCCTCGATCCGGCGTACCAGGAGGTCTTCAGTCTGCCGAGCCTCGGGAGCGACCAAATATCGAAGGGGTCGTAGGAATCCACGACGCTACTCCGAGCGGTTGCCGATGATTCGCGCCGGAATCCCGGCGACGATCGAATAAGGAGGCACATCACGGGTCACGACTGCGCCGGCGGCGACTATCGAGCCGTGGCCGATCGTCAGGCCGGGCATGACGATCGCGTTCTGTCCGATCCAGACGTCACTCTCGACGATCACGGGGCGTCGGTCCGAGGCCCCTTGTTCGGACATGGGGATGTCGGTTCGGTCGAAATTGTGTTGGCGATCGAGCAGGACGACCCCGGGCGCGATCATGACATGGTCTCCTATGGTGGCCGACCGGATCGAGGTGCGTTGGTTGATCTGGCAGCCGGAGCCGATCGACACTCGCGGCCGAAAGCCCATGTCGATATGTGGTTCCAGGTCACAACCGGGACCGATTCGGCAGCCCATGCCGCGAAGCATGAGGCGTCTGGCGGCTGTGAAGGCGCCCCCGCCGGGCCAAAACGTGTGTGGGAGCCGCATGCCGATCGAGCGGTAGGCTACCAGCGACACCAGATGAACCAGGTTTCTCAACATGCGCTTTCGATGGCCTTGGTGATCGAGGGGGCAACGGCTCGGGGCGAGAACCGCTCGACCACCCACTTCGAGCCTCGCGTGCCACGTGCTACCCGGCCTTCCCGATCGACGACGAGGTCGTCAATGGCCTTGGCAAGGAGCCTCGGTTCACCACGGGGAACGAGTATGGCCTCGGGCGGCAGAACATCCGGGATCGGCCCCCAGTCCAGGGCGACCACGGGTAGTCCATGGGCCATCGCTTCGATGTAACCCATGCCGAACGAGTCGTAGGACGAGGGTAGGCAGAAAATGTCAGCACTCTCGAGGGCCTGTTGCTTCGCCTCGGAATCCAACCACCCGGCGAAGTCGACACGATGCTCGACTTCGAGGTGTCGCGCGCGCTCCTTCAAGTCCTCGACGAGAGGCCCGGAGCCGGCGAACACGAAACGTGTCGGCTCGGCCACGAAGGGAATCGCCTCCAGGACGAGCTCGAATCCCTTCTCGGGTACCATTCGCGCCATCGTGAGGACTCGGACGACACTCGCTTCATCCCGTGTCGTTCGTGGTCTCCGGGGCCCCTCGGCGGTACGCTCCAGCTGGTTGTCCAGAGCGTTGGGTACGACGATGACCCGCTGTTGAATACCTGCGCGTTCCAGCTCGCGAGCCCACCAAGGCGTAAGTACGGCCACGCACGACGCCGGGGCAAGGAGCAGTCTCAGCAGAACGAGTTGGAACGGAGATCTCAGGTAGTGCGCGACTTCGGGCCCGTGCAACTGGAGGACGATTGGCACTCGGAGGCCCAGAAGTAGGGCGCTGAGCATCAGTTTCCGGGCGCCGGACACGACACCGCCCCCCACGTGAACGTAAGCGACCGGCGATCGGCCTCGGCGTCGGGCCTCACGCACGGAGCGTATGATCTTCGGTACGCTCGTCACGAAGGGGCGCCATCGCCCGCCGGGCTGGGAGGCCGAGTGGGTGGAGATGCGTTCGAAGGTGTATCCGGCTTCGGCGACCGCTTGGGCGAACGCGGGTAGGGCGGAGGCGATTCCACCGCGTCCGTGTTCCGGGTCGGTCCCGAGGATGACGACATGGCGCGCCGTCGGTGTCGTCACAGCCGGCGCGCTACGTGGGCAGCCAGGTATCGCACCAAGCTCCGGTAGCGCCAGATGCGGGTCGGGTGGCGCAGCAAGCGAAAAAGCCACTCCAAGCCATGGTTCCTCATCCAGGTCGGGGCACGGCGGACGTTGCCAGCAAAGACATCGTACGTTCCGCCAACCCCCATGTAGAAGGCCTGTGGGTGGGCGGCGCGGCAACGCTGAATGAACTCCTCCTGCCGCGGCGAGCCGAGTGCCACGGTAACGATTTTCGGGCCAGATCCTTGGATTCGGTCGACAAGGTCGGACTCTACGAACCCGAAACCATCGGTGGCACCGACGACCGATACGCCGAAGTCCTCGCGGAGCCGGCTCTGGACGGCATCCAGCGTTTCAGGGCGCGCCCCCACCAGGTACACCGGAATCCCGAGCTGCCCTGCGCGGGTCATCAGAGCCAGCCACAAGTCGACTCCCGGGATACGAGTCGTGATCGCTCCTTTCTGTCGCATCGTCCAGACAACAGACATCCCGTCAGGGTAGCGTAACGTCGCCTGCTCGAGGACGGCGCGAACGTCTTTGTCTCGTCGCGCCCGCACGACCTTCTCCGCATTGATCGCGACCCACGAACCCGGGACGACACTCCCATCGGCTCGTATGATCTCGCTCACGGCCTCCTGCATCGACCCGAACGGCGTGACGGGGATGCCTCCCACCTCGATCGGTTGTGCAGGGCGCATTGCAACTTCTGGTTCCGGGGCATCCCGTGTCTGGCGCCGAATAATACAGCACCGACACCCGACGCCAACCGACTCGAACTCCGTGGCCAGGGGGGCGTTCGAGGCTCCCGGTTGTCCAGATGCTACATTTTTCTGTCAACGTGCAGCGCTGGGGATGTGACGAGCGGGCGCGCGCGTCCTTCGAGTAGCCATTCTGCCGAGACCGATGTCGACTACGATCCGGGGCCTGCCCCGGCCGCTCGCGAGAGCGATCGAGGGGTACGCCGAGCGCCTCGACGTAGAAAAGATCCTTGAGGCGTACGACCTGGCGGTCGAGGCCCATGCCGACCAGGTGCGGGCTTCCGGGGCTGCCTACGTGTCTCATACCGTGGAGGTCGCGACCATCCTGGCGCAGCTGCGTTTGGATACATCGACGATCGTGTCGGGGCTGATCCACGACGTGGTGGAGGACACCGACGTAACCCTCCGCGACGTAGAACGACAGTTCGGTCCTCAGGTCGCGGCCATCGTGGACGGTGTGACCAAACTCGGCCGAGTCCAGTTCAGGTCCGCCACCGAGCAGCAGGTCGAGAACTATCGGAAGATGTTGCTCTCGATGGCCTCGGACGCCCGGGTGATTCTGGTCAAGCTCGCGGATCGCCTCCACAACATGCGCACCCTCGAGCATCTTGCGGAGCACAAAAGACGGCGCATCTCTCTCGAGACGCGAGAGATCTACGGGCCCCTGGCCCACCGACTCGGCATCGCCGCGATCCGATGGGAGCTCGAAGACCTGGCCTTCAAGTTCCTCGAGCCCGAGGCCTACGAGGCCCTGGTCCGGAAGGTCCGACAGCGGAGGAAGGCCCGCGAGCGGGAGATCCTCGAGATGCGTCGCCCCCTGGAAGAAGCCCTCGCCGAGGCGGGAATCAACGCCAGCGTGAGTGGGCGAGCCAAGCATCTCTGGTCGATTCACAGGAAAATCGTCACACAGGACCGTCCCTTTGAGGAGATCTACGACCTCAAGGCGATGCGTGTGCTGACAGACAATCTACAAGACTGTTACGCGGCGCTCGGCGTGATTCACAGTAAGTGGACCCCTATCCCCGAACGGTTCCACGACTACGTCGCCACACCGAAGTCCAATATGTACCGGTCCCTACACACCACGGTGTTCGGGCCCGGCGGTCGTCGCTACGAGATCCAGATTCGTACCGAAGACATGCACCGCACCGCCGAATACGGGATCGCGGCCCACTGGAGGTACAAGGAAGATGGGGAGGCCGGCGGTGCTGATGAGGCGGACGAGGCCCTCACCTGGTTCCGTCAGGTCCTGGAGTGGCAACAAGACGCGGCCGAGCCGGAAGAATTCATGGAGTTCCTCCGGATGGACCTCTTTCGGGGGGAAATCTTCGTCTTCACGCCGAGCGGGGACGTGAAGGCTCTCCCCATCGGAGCCACGCCCATCGACTTCGCCTACTCGGTGCATACCGAGGTCGGTCATCACTGCGCGGGCGCCAAGGTGAACGGTCGCATCGCGCCGCTGGCTCGACAGCTCAAGAACGGGGACACCGTCGAGATCCTGACGAATCCGAAGCAGCGCCCCAGTCGTGACTGGCTGTCGTTCGTGACGACCTCACGTGCACGTCAGAGCATCCGCCAATGGGTTCGTCGGGAGGAATTCGACTCGGCTCAGAAACTCGGAAAGGAGTTGCTGACTCGTGAACTGAAGAAGGCGAAGCGCACGGTCCCGTCTGACGACGCGGCGCTGTCCGAGGGCGCCGCAGCCCTCGGGTACGCGGACTTCGGACGAGTCTACGAGGCGCTGGGTAGAGGTGAACTCGGACCGACGGCGGTGATTCGGCATTTCTTCCCCGATCACGACCCGGTGGAGGTCGCCAAGCAACAGCCTTCTCGACTCGCCAAGCTCGCACAGCGCTTGAGAATCTCCGGCCGGGGCGTGCGGATTCAGGGCATGGACAACCTGATGGTCCGGTACGCGCGGTGCTGTCAGCCTGTGCCGGGAGATCAGGTCATCGGGTACGTGACTCGGGGTCGGGGTGTGTCGATTCACCGCACGGACTGCCCCAACGTCCTCGCTCTGTCTCAAGACCCCGAGCGTCGACTCGAGATCGAGTGGGCGGCCGAAAAGGGTGAGCGTTTTCTCGTGAAGCTCTTCATGCGAGGGACCGATCGGCGTGGCCTACTCTCTGATGTTGCGCGCGCCATCACGGACACGGGAACAGACATCTCGCACGCCGACATGAGGACGACGGACTTGGGTATGAACGGCGAGTTCGTCGTCGAAGTCCGAGACCTCGCACACCTCGAACGCGTCAGACGAAGCATCGCGAGGGTCAACGGCGTTCTGGATGTGGAGCGTCGGGAGCATTTCGACGAGGATGACCTCGGTTGGGTGTGATGTCCGAAATGCTTGTTCCCGTTCGTACATAGGTACAGTTTCTTTTGTAACAGCCTCTTAGGCCATCAAATTCCAGGCGAGTCGTTCTTGTCTTCTGAGCTCATGCCCCTGTTTCTGACCGGGGCCTTTTTGACGTCGCTGAGCCTGTCTCTTGGTGGCACCTATGTGGTCAGGGCCTGGGCGATTCGCCAGGGCTACGTCGACCACCCGAACGACGATCGCCGGATCCACAGCAGCCCCACTCCGAACGTGGGCGGCATCGCTATCGTGGCGGCTACGCTTCTGTCGTTCGCCGCCTGGGCCTTCTTCATCGTTCCGGACCTCTTCGCGAGGCCGGAAATCCTCGGGATGCTCGCTGGCGGTGCACTGATCTTCCTGGTCGGGTTCCGGGACGACACGCGACCCCTGAAAGCCACGACGAAGTTCGCGCTCCAGTTGGCCGTAGCCGTCATCGCACTGGCCATGGGCGTCCGCATCATGGGGCTGAGCTTCGGAAGCATGTGGGCGACCCAGTTGACTGCGTTGGCCAGTTGGCTCGTGACCGTCTTGTGGATCGTCGGGACCACGAACGCCTTCAACCTCATCGACGGCAGTGACGGCGTCGCAGGCGGGGCCGCGCTCTTCGCGTCCCTCGCCATGGGGGTGATTTTCGCCATTCATGCGGATCCTCTCGGTACGTTGATGGCGACGGTGCTGGTGGGCGCCTGTCTAGGCTTCCTGTTCTTCAACTTTCCGCCTGCCACGGTCTTCATGGGGGATTGTGGCTCGCTCTTCCTCGGGTACACACTCGCTTCCCTGGCGGTCATCACGACGCAGAAGGCCTCGACACTCGTAGCCATCGCCATCCCGGTGGTCGCCTTCGGTGTGCCGCTGATGGACACCGCGATCGCCATCGTGCGGCGCTACCTGCGACACGAGCCGATCTTCGCCCCGGATCGGGGACACATCCATCATCGCCTTCGGGACCTCGGCATGTCGTCTCGGCGTGTGGCGATCTTCCTGTACGTCGCTTGTGCGGGCTGCGCGTCCTTGTCTCTTGTACTCGCTGCTCCGGGGCGTGGCACGGTCGTTCCCGTTTTTGTCGTGGCGGGTGCGGTGCTGATCCTGGGAGTTCAGCGGTTGAACGTGCCCGAACTGACTGAGCTCTCTCGCGTGCTCGGACGGGGCCTGCAACAGCGATCCGTGATCTCGCACAACGTTCGGATTCACGAGTTGACCGCATCCCTGGAGTCCGCAGCCACTGCGGACGAGGTCGTCTCCGCTCTGCGGGATGCGTTCGGAGGCGGCGAATTCAGCGCCGTGGAGGTCGGTGTCGATGGGCCGCACGTCCTGGTGGCCGCGCCAGCACCCGATCTCGAGGCTGACAGCTCGGGGTCGAGAGTGCGGATCGTATTCGACAGGGTCCTTCACCCGGACCATGAGTACGAGATTCGAGTCCCGGTCGTGTTGTCCGATAGCCACCGGGGCCACATCTCTCTGTTCCGTCGGTCGAGCGGCTCGAAGTTGTTTACCGACGTGCGTCTCGTGGCGAGGCTCGTCGGGCCTGCGGTTGCAGCGGCCGTCCGACGAATGCCCGTCGAGTTGTCTCCCCCAACGGCGGGGCAGGGCCAGGCGCGCAGCTAGTCCTGGGCAAGGACCGCGCACGGCGCGGACGGGGGAGTATGATCTGGCGGTTGCTGTGGCTTGCGTGCTTGTTGGCGAGCCTACCTGTTCCTGTTTCGGGACAGAGTCTCGGAGTGAACGGGCTTCACAACCGCTACTCGCGCGTGCTTCAGGTTGCGGGTCTCGTGCGGGCTCCCTCGTGGACGATTCTTCCGGTCGTCGATTACGAGATGAGCTCGTCCGACCGGGCTCACCCCTGGGCGTCGGCCTTCCCGACCGACGGTGGTCGCTCACGATCGGGGCTGGCGCTCGTCGCGGACGGGGCCGAGCTGTTCACCAGCCTCAATACCCGGAATCCGTGGGGTCAGAACGACGGAGCAGTCTGGCAGGGGAAGGGGCTGACCACCGCCCTGTCCACATCTGCTCGCCTCCTGTGGCGAGGCCTTTCGGTACGGATCGCGCCGACTTTTATCTACAATCAGAACGGCGCGTTCGATCTGGCCCCGGGATACTCCTCATCCCTGCCTTACGCCTACCCCTGGCGCCGCATGGACTACCCGCAGCGCTTCGGTCCCGACTCTTTCTGGACCGTGGATCCAGGCCAATCCATGGTCTCGTTGCGTGGCTGGGGCGCCGTGGTGTCCTTCGGGACGGAGAACCTGACGTGGGGGCCCGCTCGGCGGAATCCGATCGTCATGAGTGGAAACGCCCCGGGCTTTCGCCACGTCTCCCTGGCTACTGACGGCCCACGGGAGACACCGATCGGACGCATCGAGGCGCAATGGATCTGGGGGGGGCTGGACCACTCGGACTGGTTCGATCCGGCCGCTGATGGTGAGCACCGCTTCGTGACCGGTTGGGTGGTGACGTTGTCACCGGACATTCTACCGGGGCTTCATCTCGGGGCTACCCGGGTCTTCCAGCGACTGGTGCCCGAGGCGGGACTTCCCGCTTCGGAGTATTTCCTGGCTCTCCAGGGGTTGCTCAAGGTCGGGCAAGTCGACGAGGACCAACCCGACGGCGCGGACGAACGAGACCAGCTCCTATCGCTGTTCGCCCGGTGGGTTCTGCCGGAGAGCGGGTTCGAGGCGTACGTGGAGTGGGCCCGCAACGATCATGCGTGGAACTTCCAGGACCTCATTCAGGAGCCGGAGCATTCCCGGGGGTACACGGTGGGTCTTCAGAAGGTGACCTCCCGGTCGGACGAGCGAATCTGGGTGCTTCACACGGAGCTGACCCAGCTGGAGGCACCGGCCACGTTCCAGGTGAGGCCCAGGGGCACCTACTACGAGCACGGGGTGGTGACCCAGGGCTACACGCATCGGGGTCAGATTCTCGGCGCGGGCGTAGGACCGGGAGGGAACGCGCAGTCGATCGGCTTCGACTTGTACGCCGAATGGGGGGGAGGCGGCGTACTGGTTCAGCGCAAGGTCCACGACAACGACGCGTATTGGGAATGGGCTCAGGTCAACGGTGCCACCTTCGATCGGCACAACGTGTCGTTCGATTTCGGGGGGCATGCCAGCTGGTTCCTCGGAGAGATGCACCTGTCGAGCTCGGTGACGTACACGAGGGAGATCAACCGTTACTTTTTCGGGCCGCGGGTGAACAACTGGAACGTCCGGGCCTCTGCCCGCTGGAATCCGCGGTAAGCCACGGCCCTCCGTCACACCCCATGTCGACCTTCAACCTCGTTTCCCCCCACAGTCCCGCCGGTGACCAGCCGGGCGCGATCGCGGAGTTGACCGAAGGACTGCGCCGCGGGGACAAGCATCAGGTCCTGCTGGGAGCGACGGGTACGGGAAAGACCTTCTCGATCGCCCACGTGATCGCGAACTACGGGCGCCCGACGCTCGTGATGTCCCACAACAAGACGCTGGCGGCGCAGCTGTACGGAGAGCTGAAGGCGCTCTTTCCGAACAACGCGGTCGAGTACTTCATCTCGTACTACGACTACTACCAGCCCGAGGCCTACGTAGCCGCGACGGACACGTACATCGAGAAGGACGCCTCGATCAACGAGGACATCGAGCGACTTCGAC
>JAUIKL010000004.1:65000-74045 GCA_030430625.1 Gemmatimonadota bacterium | reverse complement strand
CCTCCTCCGTGTACTGGTACGGGATGAGGTCGTCGAAGACCTCGATGATTCCGTCACAACATGCCTCGAGGTGTTCGAGCGGCACGTTGAAGATGAAGTCGTCGCCGCCGATGTGCCCGACGAATCCACCCGGCGCCAGGCCTCGCACCATGTCCCGCAGGATTCTCGAGAGCATTCGGATGACACCGTCCCCGAAGGCGTATCCGTACCGGTCGTTGAATTCCTTGAAGTGGTCCAGATCCGCGTAGCAGACAGCGAACTCCTGGCCGGCCTCGAGCCGCGTCTGCATGTCCCGCGCAATGTGGTTGGTTCCCGGCAGCCGCGTCGTCGGGTGCACGGACACGTCCCGATCGGCCCGGTGGAGAACCTGCTCGAGCCTCAACGTCCGCTCGTCGTCCTCCATCTCCGCGCGCAGAACCTCGTCGGCGCCGGCCTGAAGGAAGGAGACGGCTGCATCCCTCTTCGCGTCCGGGAGCGTGACGACCAGCGGCACGATCCCCGTGAACGCGTCGAACTTCAGACTCCGGACGAGTTCCTCGATCGGGCCCGTCTCACCGGTCCCGTCCAGGATCACACATCCGGGATACGTCCGGTTCAGGGTCGCGCGGACATCGTGCGCGTCGTCGACCGCCTCGAAATCGAGGCCTCGCTCCTGCGCAAACCGGGATACGAACGCGGCGACATCCTCGCCACCGGATGCGAGGAACAGGATGGTCTTGTCGGACGCCATGGAGTCGGGAACGAAGTCGGAGACAACGGCACGTTACCGCAGCCCTGAGGCAAGGTCAATCGAGCGGGAAGTCGGGGCACGACATGCGGATGCGCGCCCCCACATCCAATGTGGACACCGGCCCCGAAGAACTACCGCGGGATGGCGAAGTCGATCCGCCGGGTGTCCCGATCGACCCGGGCGACCTGGACCTCGACCTCATCGCCCAACCGGTACGCGCGGCCGCCCCGCTCGCCGCGCAGAGTGTGCTCTCGCTCGACGAAGCGGTAGTGATCGTCCTCCATCGAGCGCACGTGAACGAGTCCATCCACGAAGACGTCGTCGAGCGTCACGAAGAAGCCGAACGGTTGGACACCCGAGATCCGACCAGTGAATACGTCGCCGACGTAGGCCTCCATGTACTCGACCTTCTTGAGGGCGACGGAGTCGCGCTCGGCTTCGGCTGCAGCCTGTTCACGTGCGCTGCAGTGCTCCGCTACGGTCGGCAGCGTGTCTCGATCGGGCAGCCCCTCCCGGCGCCCGTGAATCAACGCTTCGGTGATGACCCGGTGGACGACGAGGTCGGGATAGCGGCGGATGGGCGACGTGAAGTGGGCGTACGCAGGCGATGCCAGTCCGAAGTGGCCTTCGTTTTCGGGTGCGTACCGGGCCTTCGCCATGGACCGGAGCACGAGTTGGCTCACCAGCGCCTCGGCGGGGTGCCCCTGAAGGCGCTCGAGGACCTGCTGGACGTCCCTCGGCTTGAGCGCGTTCCGCTGGCGCAGGGGGATGCCGAAGCGGGAGAGTGTCTCGGCGAGGGCCTCGATCTTCTCGCGGTCCGGTCGTTCGTGGATCCGGTACAGGCCCGGCAGGTCCCTGGCCTCCAGGTCGGTGGCCACGACTTCGTTGGCCAGCAGCATGTAGTCCTCGATCAGCCGATGGCTCGAAAGGCGATCGCGTTTGCGGATGTCGACCGGTCGACCCTCCGGGTCGAGAATGACCTTGGCCTCGGGGATGTCGAGGTCGAGAGCCCCACGCTCCTTTCTCTCGGCCCTCAGGAGACGCGCGAAGTCATCGAGGGTGCGCAGCGCCTCGTCGATGTCCGTGCGGACGGTCCCCTCACCGCTCAGCACGCTCTCCGCCTCCTCGTACGAGAGACCCGCGGCGCACTCCAGAATGGTCCGTTCGTACCGCCGCTCCCGAATACGGCCTTCACGGTCGAGTTCGACGAAGACCGAGACTGCCAGGCGCTCGCCACCGGGAGCCAGAGAGCACACGTCCGAGGACAACACGTGGGGGAGCATCGGGATCGTGCGGTCGACGAGGTAGACGCTGGTTCCGCGGGCCAGCGCTTCCACGTCCACCGGCTCACCCGGCCGGACGTAGTGCGAGACATCGGCGATGTGGATCCCGACCTCCACGGCCCCGTCATCCAGACGGCGGATCGAAAGGGCGTCGTCGTGGTCCTTGGCGTCGGCCGGATCGATCGTGAAGACGAGAAGGTCCGTCCGCTCGACACGATCCGGTCCCGGCTCGGCGGCTCCTCGCTCCGCCGCCGCAGCAGCCGCTTCCTCGATATCGTCCGGGAAGTCGAGCGCCAGCCCGTGCCCGTGCGCGATGGCGAGGACGTCCACCCCGGGGTCCGAGAGGAAGCCGAGGATCTCCTCGACCCCGCCCGTGGGGCCGATGTGGGCGTCTCCGAACGAGGTCAGTCGAACGACGACCACGTGCCCTTCTTCCGCGTCCGCCGTTTCGCCCTCGTGGATGAGGATGTCGCGACGCTGTCGAGGGTCGAGCGGTTTCACGTAGGAGATCCGGCGCCCTTCTCGGAAGAGCCCCACGATCGTCTCGTGCGCCCGCTCGAGAACGCGGACCACCGTTCCCTCGGGGTTGCGCCCGGGCGGGCGTCGGTCGATGCGGACGACCACGCGGTCTCCGTCCATGGCGGACTCGAGCTTGTGCGCTGCCACGAAGACGTCTTCACCCTGCTCGGGCCGCACGAAGCCGTGACCGTCGGCGGTCGACCGGAGCGAGCCGGTGACCGTCGTCCGTTCGTTCGAGACGGCGTACCGGTGCCCCCGGATCCGGTGGACGACCCCCTCGGCCTCCATACCTGCCAGGAGCCGTCGGAACGCCCGGTACCCGTGGGTTCCGATCCGGAGCTCCTTGGCCAGGTCCTTGGCCTTCAGAGGCCCTTTCGAAGAGCCCTCGATCGCCGCGAGCACCGCGGCGCGCATCTCGGCCTCGGTCGTCGGGCGCTCGGGCCCCTTCTTGCCTCCCTGGTTTCGCCCGCGCCCACGCTGACCACTCCTTCTACCGCGTGCCATCGCGTCTCCCGGATCGGCCGAGTCCTGGTGCGTCCGTCATCGTGTAGGCGTCATGGTGAAGGCGTCATCGCGGGATGTGATCGGTGAGACGTCATCGTACGCTGATCGACAGACGCAGGTCGAGCGAGGCGGCGCCGTTCGAGCGACCCGGCTCGAGCGCGAGCTCGGCGCGACTCCGGGCGGACACGAAGGCGTCGACCGAGGAGACGACGTGGTTGGCCAGAATCAACCCCAGCACGTTGGTCGCCTGACGGAAGCGGGCATCGCTCTCCTCGATGAGCCCCCCGAACGTGCTCCTCGATCCGTCGGGTGCGATCGACCAGTTCCACAGGAACGACGACCCGTAGGCTCGCTCACGGTAGTAGTCGAGCGCCTCGGCGCGCGGTGCCGGGTCTGGGTCGACGGCCGGTTCGGGGAACAGGCGGGTCGCGAGCGCCCAGATCGAGCCGTTGAAGGTGCTCGGGTCGACCTCGGGCTGCAGTCCGGCGGCACCCGGGTCCGAGTCGAATGCGCCTGATCGATCCCATTTCGACATCGTCTCGTAGTAGTCGAAGTCACCGTCCGTGCGCGCAGACGACTGCACCCGCCCCACTTCCCATGCATAGTCCCGGTACGCCGCACGCGCGTCGTTGCCGGCACCTCGCCGGTTGATCCACGCGAACCAGCCGGCCGCCTCCAACGCCAGATAGGCCCACGCCCGATCCTGTCCGAGTGCGTACTGGCCCGCTCCGGGAAGGACGGCCGAGAGCGCGGAGGCCAGCGCGATCGACGGGGCTGGCAGCTGGCCTCCGGGGTGGGAGACGTCGAAGACCAGCGAGGAGGGGACCGCACGCTCGACGAGCGATTGGGCCTCCACGACCGGGGCGGTCAGCGGCGCGGTGAGGAGAAGCACCGCCCACCATCGAGGCATCACGCCGATCAGAATCCGATCGAGAACGTGACGTGGACCGGTTCGGTTTCTCCCGTCAACGAAGACACCGCGAGCGACTTGGCGATCGAGAGGTCGAAGCGTTCGTAGCGGAGGCCGAGGCCGACGCGCCCACCGTCTTCCTGATCGAGCTCGGACCAGACCCACCCCGCGCGCAGCGACAGCGCGTCGACGGCACCCGCTGTCACCTCCGTACCGACGTAGACGCTCGGCGACCCCGGGTCACGTAACCGGTCCTCCAATTCGACGGCGATCCACGCCTGGACCTGTTCGCTTTCCGTGAAGGCCGCGATCGCGTTGTACGCCGTCGCGAAGCGGACGCGCCCGGGGAGCGGGTCGGCCTGCTCGGCGTTCAGGACTTGAAGAGCCGGACCCAGGTGGGCGAGCATGGCACCGAGCCGGAGCCGCTCCGTGGGTTGGGCCTGGACGCCCAGGTCGACCGCGTAGGTCGTCGCGGTCGTGCCCTCGTCGGCGCAGATCCCCCGACAGGCCAGCTGGAAGCGGATCACCTTCAGGTTCACACCGGCGGTGAAGGCGGGGCCGAGGCGAGTCGCGCCGGACACCACCCCGAGGTGGTTCCGGATCGTGATCGTCCCGGTGTAGTTCCCGAACTCGTCGGTCTGGTCGATATCCCCGGCGTCGAGGAGGAAGTACGAGGCCGCCAGACTGCCCCCGGTTCCAGCCCACAGGCCGGTGGCGGCCGTGGCCGTTCCCGCCACGTGGTCGCCTCGGAAGACGACGGCCTGGCTACGATCCACCGCCGCGAGGCCGGCCGGATTCCAGAAGGCCCCCTCGGCGCCCCCCACCCACGTCATCGCTCGCCCGAGAGAGACGCCCTGCGCCCCGACCGGGAGGAGGAGGAAGAGCGCTCCCTCGGCACTCGAGTCCTGGGCGCCCAGGGGGACCATGGTGCCCGACGAGCCCAGGGTCAGGACCGCGACCGCGGGGACCGCCGCCAGGAGCCGTATCCGGCGGAGGGTATGTCGGATGCGGTGGCGTGGCACGTTCAGTCGTCCTCGGGAATGCGGAAGCCGAGTTGACCGAGATACGCTCGGTTCTTTCGCCAGGCGCGAAGCGGCTTCACCCAGAGGTCCAGGTACACCGGCTGCCCGAGAAAGGTCTCGATCTTCTCGCGCGACGCCTGCCCGAGCGCGCGGATGGCGGCCCCCTTCTTACCGATCAGCATACCCTTTTGCGATTTGCGCTCCACGAAGACGTTGACCGCGATGTAGATCGGAGACTGGCCCTCGCGCATCTCTTCGACCTGCGTGAAGACGGAGTACGGGATCTCCTGTCGGAACTGCTCCAGGATCGTCTCACGAACGAGTTCCCCGATGAAGAACCGGACCGGCTCAGTCGCGATGTCGTCCTCGGGATAGAGGAACGGGTGTTCCGGAAGGTGGGCGCGGACGGCCGTGAGCAGCGGATCGACGCCGGCACCGTCCAGCGCCGAAATCTCGAAAATCGCATCGGGTCGGACCTGGTCCTCGGCCCAGCCCCGCCACTTAGCGACGGTCCCCGTCCGGGCTTCGTCCACCTTGTTCAGGGCCACGAAGGTCGGGACCGTGACGTCCTCGAGCGCAGTGAGGATCCGTTCCGCGTCCCGATCCGTCGGCGCCTCGGTCGAGTCGATGACGAGGAGGACGACATCCGCCTCGGTCAGGGCCTCGAGGGCCGCCCCGAGCATCGAGCGCTGGAGCAGGTCGCGTACCTCGAGGAGGCCCGGGGTATCGAGGAACACCAGCTGGTCGTTCTCGACCGTCAGAACGCCGGTCACCCGTTGCCACGTGGTCTGCGCCTTCGGCGTGACGATCGACAGGTGTTCGCCGATCAGGCGGTTGAGCAGTGTGGACTTGCCGGCGTTGGGCCGCCCGACGAGGGCGACGTACCCGGCTCGCTGCGTCGGTTCGGACACGCGCACCGTCGAAAGGAGGTGGATCGGCCGGAGGTCCTCCGGGGTCACCCGGAATATCACATGCCTCCCCGTGTCGCCGCACCCCGATTGCATCCAGGCAGGCCATGGGGCCTATTGGCGTCGCCGCGGTCCCGTCCTCCGACGGGGCTCGCCCCCTTCGACCTACCCAGGACCCAGGAGCGCACGGTGCCCGGACTCCTTCCCGACATCGATCCCGACGGCCTGCTCGAGTACTCCGTCGTCTACACGGATCGGGCCCTCAATCACATGTCGGCCTCCTTCCAGTCGGTGATGAACGACATTTCGGCCACGCTGAAGCGGGTCTACGGAGCCGATGCGGTCGTGGTCGTTCCCGGGAGCGGCACCTTCGGCATGGAGGCGGTGGCGAGGCAGTTCGGGAACGGCGCCTCCGTCTTCGTCGTTCGAAACGGCTGGTTCAGCTACCGGTGGAGCCAGATCTTCGAGGTCGGTGGCTTCGGCGGTGCCGAGCGTGTCTTCAAAGCGAAGCGCACGTCCGACGCCCCCCACGCTCCCTTTGCTCCCGTGCCCGTCGAGGAGTTGACGGCGGCGATCCGCGCGGAGCGACCGGACATCGTCTTCGCTCCGCACGTCGAGACCTCGTCCGGTATGATGTTGCCAGACAGCTATTTGCGCTCTGTAGCGCAGGCGGCACGCGAAGTCGGTGCGCTCTTCGTCCTCGACTGCATCGCGTCGGGAACCGTGTGGGTCGACATGGAGGACATCGGCGTCGATGTGCTCGTCTCAGCGCCCCAGAAGGGATGGAGTGGCTCGCCATGTTGTGGCCTCGTGATGCTGGGCGAACGCGCCCTGGAGCGGCTCGAAACGACGACGTCCAACAGCTTCTCCTGTGACCTCGCCAAGTGGCATCAGATCATGCAGGCATACGAGTCCGGGGGACACGCCTATCACGCGACCATGCCGACGGACGGTCTCAAAGCCTTCGCATCCTCCATGAACGACACCGTCCAGATGGGCCTTGGCGTGGCCAGAACTCGCCAGCTCGAGCTCGGACGCCGCGTCCGGGAGCTGCTCGCTCGGCGGGGCTTCCCGAGTGTGGCAGCAGAGGGCTTCGAGGCGCCGGGCGTCGTGGTCAGCTACACCAGCGATCCCCAGGTGAAGTCCGGAAGCCGGTTCCGTGAGGCCGGGCTTCAGATCGCGGCCGGTGTGCCGCTGGCATGCGACGAAGGTGCAGACTTCAGCACCTTCCGCATTGGGCTCTTCGGCCTGGACAAGCTCGCCGACGTCGACCGAACCGTGGCCGGTCTCGAGAGAGCCCTGGATGAGATGGGGGTCTAAGACCCGGCCTCCTTCTGCGCGTTGCCGAGAAGCCTGAACGCACGAAAGCCCCCCGACCCTAGGTCGGGGGGCTTCGCGGTGTAAAGCCGGCGACGACGTACTCTCCCACCGGGCGGCCCCGGCAGTACCATCCGCGCTGTAGAGCTTAACGGCCGTGTTCGGGATGGGAACGGGTGTAGCCTCTACGCAATCATCACCAGCAAACTGTCGGCCCGTACGTGACGGACCGGTACAGATGAAACAGAGGTCGAGAGTGTATGAGAGCCGGCTGTAACGGCCGCTCATCGCGTGTGAACACGATGTAGCAGGATGAAGAAACCGGAGGGGAGGAACTGGTCAAGCCACACGGGTGATTAGTACAGCTCGGCTTCACGTGTCACCACGCTTCCACCTGCTGCCTATCGACGTACTCGTCTCGTACGACCCTTTAGAGACCCGAAGGTCTGGGAGTATTCATCTTGGAAGGGGCTTCCCACTTAGATGCTTTCAGCGGTTATCCCGTCCCGACGTAGCTACCCGGCGATGCCCCTGGCGGAACAACCGGTACACTAGTGGTCGGTCCTTCCCGGTCCTCTCGTACTAGGGAAGGCTTTCCTCAATACTCCAACGCCCACGACGGATACAGACCGAACTGTCTCACGACGTTCTGAACCCAGCTCATGTACCGCTTTAACGGGCGAACAGCCCGACCCTTGGGACCTTCTCCAGCCCCAGGATGCGATAAGCCGACATCGAGGTGCCAAACCGCCCCGTCGATGTGAACTCTCGGGGGCGATAAGCCTGTTATCCCCGGCGTACCTTTTATCCGTTGAGCGACGGCCCTTCCATTCGGAACCGCCGGATCACTAACGCCTACTTTCGTACCTGCTCGATCCGTCGATCTCGCAGTCAAGCTCCCTTATACGTTTACGCTCTTCGTGCGATTACCGACCGCACTGAGGGAACCATTGCGCGCCTCCGTTACTCTTTGGGAGGCGACCGCCCCAGTCAAACTACCCGCCTGCCACGGTCCCCGGGATGGATTCACATCCCTGGGTTAGAGCTCCAACATCACAAGGGTGGTATTTCACCTGTGGCTCCACGACTGCTGGCGCAGCCGCTTCAAAGCCTCCCACCTATGCTACACATGTAGTGTCAAAACCCAATAGCAGGTTGTAGTAAAGGTGCACGGGGTCTTTTTGTCCTGTCGCGGGTACTCGGTATCCTCACCGAGACTCCAATTTCGCCGAGCTTGTGGAGGAGACAGCGCCCAGATCGTTACGCCATTCGTGCAGGTCGGAACTTACCCGACAAGGAATTTCGCTACCTTAGGACCGTTATAGTTACGGCCGCCGTTTACCGGGGCTTCATTTCAGAGCTTCGCCGAAGCTAACCCCTCCATTTAACCTTCCGGCACCGGGCAGGCGTCAGTGCCTATACGTCGTCTCAGCGACTTTGCAGACACCTGTGTTTTTGCTAAACAGTCGCCTGGGCCGATTCTCTGCGGCCGGTTTCAGCTTCCCCAGCAAGTGGGTTCACCTACTTCCGGCACCCCTTCTCCCGAAGTTACGGGGTCAATTTGCCGAGTTCCTTCTCCACAACTCACTCGAGCACCTTAGGCTTCTCGCCTCGCCTACGTGTGTCCGTTTACGGTACGGTCGCAATGTGAACTTCCCTACGAGGCTTTTCTCGGCAGCCTGATTACGGACCCTTTGCGGGGGACGAATCCCCCTTCGGCATCGGTTCTCGGCTAAAGGAGCGGATTTGCCTACTCCTCAACGCCTACCACCTTGCATCAGAAATCCACCACCTGACGGTCCTGTCACTTCTGCGTCCCCCCTTAGGGTCGAACGCGCACATTGCGGTACGG
>JAUIKL010000004.1:0-60000 GCA_030430625.1 Gemmatimonadota bacterium | reverse complement strand
AGTCGGTCGGCGGTGGCGACCTCGGCCCCACACCGTACGACTACCTCCTGGCCGGCCTCGGTGCATGCACCTCGATGACCCTGCAGATGTACGCAGGCCGAAAAGGATGGCCCCTCGAGGAAGCGACCGTCCGGCTCCGACACCGCCGCCTACACGGGGACGATCGCGACGCGTGCGAGGAGGACGACGACTGCCGAATCGACGTCGTCGAGCGCGAAGTCCGACTCACCGGTGAGTTGGATGGCGATCAACGGGCACGCCTGATGGAGATCGCCGACCGGTGCCCTGTCCATCGGACGCTCGAAGCGGGCGTGGATGTGCGTACGACCGAGTCGTCGTAGGGGTCAGGCGCGGCTCTCGTCGAGCAGGCGAACACCTTCCATGAGCAGCGACTCGATCGACTCCTGAATGTTCGGCGCCGGGAAGGTCGTCTCCTCGTTGACGGCGAACTCACCGTCCTCTTCCCACGAAATCACGTAGTAGACGGCCCGCGCCCCCGTGAGCGCTCCACATTCGGCGTGGACGGGGCGCCCCTTCTCTACATAGAGGACGGCTTCTTCTCCCGTGCTCCTCCGGAGGTCGACGCGGACACTCTTGAGACTGTTCGCCAGCATCTGCGCGAGGTCGAGGAACGAGAAGGCCTCGAAACGCGCAGAAAAGTCACCCTGCGGTGCCTGTGTGGTCGGAGCCGTGGCTCGCGCTCGCATGGCTCGCAGTACGCGCGCCGCTACGAGATCGAAGTCGTGAGGCGGGCCGAAGACGTCGTCGACCCCGATGTCGAGAAGGTTCAGCACCAGGGCCGGATCCGACGCGTCGGTCAGCACGAAGACGAGCGTGCTTCGATCCTGACGCAACACACGGCAGATCTTTTCCAACTCGGCCCCGAAGGCCGCGTGATCGATCACCACCGCGTCGGGATGAACCTCCTGGATGATGGCCTGCGCCTCCGTCCCCGTCTCGGTGTGTACGACGGCGGATCCGATCCGTCCCAGGGCCGGCCCCAGGGCGCGCGTGATACGGTCCGACCCGACCAGCATCGTGCACCGTTCGGCCCCCTCGTCCTGGAGACGTTCCCCGAGGATCTCGACGTACGCTTCGATGACTTCCAGGGGTGCAAAGCGACCCGCCAGACTCCGCAGAGCCGCGCGGATCTTCGCCTCGGACTCCTCGGTCGGGGGCTCCTCCACCCCCGCGGTCGGCTCCGCCGGCCCGTCGGCCAGGTTGTGTCTGAACCAGACGAGCGAAAGGACCTGGGAGCCCAGAGCCACTTCGTCCGACGAATCGCCGAGTTCGGACCGCCCCAGGTACAGGCCCAGCGTGCGGGACAGCACTTCGTTGACCGGCCATGGGAACCGGATCCGGTGCGCCAACTCCATCGTCGAGGCGAAGGCCCGGAAGGGATCGATGCTCGTCCCCGCGTCTACCGGTGAAAGCAGGTGCAGTGCGACGTGCAGTCCGTCCCGAGCGAGCCGTCCGAGCCCGACCCGCTCCGCGAGCAGTTCCAGGTCCGTGGCCATGAGCGTGTAGGGCGGACTGACCCCATCCGCGATCGCACGATACTCCGCGATGGCGCCGGCGCTCGCCCGGACCGAGGCGGCGGTGGCGCCGTACGGTGCGGGATTCTCCATCAGCGAGTCCGCAACGGAGCGGAAGAACTGGACCTCACACGAGGGGGGCGGGAACGCACCGGTGGCCAGCCACCCGTTCCAGATCTCCTTCATGTCCTCCGCCACGAGAACGACCTCGGGTTTGGCGGCCAGAGCGTCGGGCATCTCGTCCACCGCGCTGACGACCGTCAGCTCGAAGCCTTCGGCCCGCAGGACAGCGGGCAGGAAGTTCCGCCGGGAGGGGCCGGAGGCCACCATCAGCACCGCACGATCCGCGGCCACCCCCAACTCGGTAGGCACGTTCGGGGACGCCTCCTCGACTTCTCCGGGTTCGAACAGCTCCGGGAGTGCCACGAGTCGCACCCCTTCGTCGGGGCTGGAGGGCGCCCTCCCCCCTTCACCACCCTCCCCGTGGAGCCGCATGATCAGGTCCGCCAGGAGCGTTTCCGGAGCCAGGGACACCCGGACCTTCTTGGCGCCGAAGGCCGCCTTGACCCGCGCGATGCCGCCCTCATCGGAGGGGTTGGCCACGGCCACGCTGAGGACGCCGAGCGCCTGGTTGAAGGAGACCGGAACGATCAGGCTCCTCTCGAGGACGTCCTCCGGCATGCGCGCCAGGAGCGACCGATCGATGGAGTGCTCGTTGACGGCCACCGTGGGGACCCGGAACTGCTCGACCAGTCCGTCGAAGAGCTGTTCCTCCGTCAGGGCCCCGATCTCGATGAGGTTCTGACCGATCCGTCCACCCTGCGAGGCCTGACGGGTCACCGCCGCCTGCACCTGGGCCTGCGTGACGTACCCGAGCCTGATGAGGATCTGGTCGAGCCGTTCGGTTTTACGCAATGGGCGCGCCCGGGGTCTTCGGAGGTGTCGGGGTGGCCGCGGCCTCGCCCCTGGGCTGTGAGTCTTCGTGGGGTGGCGGAGGAGGCGGCGGCGCCTGGTCGGGCGGCAGCTTCCCGCCGGAGCGGGCGAAGGCGAGGATCGTCTCCGGCTCCTCGGCGTAGCGAGCGGCCTCTTCGCCGGTCACGAGTCCGTTGTGGATCAGCTCCTTCAGGTACTGGTCGAGGAGCTTCATCCCCTCCTTCTTCCCGGTCATGATGACGTTGTTGACCTGATGACCCTTCCCGTCCCGGATCATCGTCTTGATGGCCTGCGTGGCGACCAGGATCTCGAACGAAGCCACCCGTCCCTTCCCGTCCGCTCTCCGCAGGAGCTGCTGGGAGCAGATACCGATGAGAACCTCGGAGAGGGTCAGGCGAACGGCGGACTGCTGGTCGGACGGGAAGGCGTCCGCGACGCGTCCGATCGTCTGGGCCGCCGACTTCGTGTGGAGTGTCCCCAGGACCAGGAGTCCCAACTCCGCAGCGGACAGAGCCAACGAAATCGTCTCGAGATCCCGCATCTCTCCGACCAGGATCACGTTCGGATCGGCGCGGAGGGCGCCTTTCAGCGCGTTGGCGAACGACTTGCTGTGCTCTCCGATCTGGCGCTGGTTGATCAGGCACTTCTTCGGGGAGTGAATGAATTCGAGCGGGTCCTCGAGCGTGATGATGTGCCCGTTCGTATGAGCGTTCAGATGGTCGACCATCGCGGCCAGCGTGGTCGACTTGCCCGAGTTCGTGGGCCCCGTGACCAGAATCAGCCCCGCCCGCTGCTTCAGCATCTTCGGAATCGCTGCCGGGAGGTGCAGCGTGTCGATCGTCGGCACCTCGTGCGGGATGACCCGAAAGGCGGCCGCGATGCCGGGGTAGCGTCGGAAGACGTGAATCCGGAAACGGGCGGACCCCTCGAGGGTGTGGGCGCAGTCCAACTCGCCCTTCTCCTCGAAGGCCTCGATCTGCGACTCCGTGAGGAGCTCGTAGACGAGGAGCTGAACCTCTTCCGCAGTCAGTGCCCGGTGGTCCGCTGGACGCAGATCACCGTTGATTCGCAGCACCGGAGGAGACGCGGACGCGAGATGCAAATCCGAGGCCCCCGCCTCGCGCATGATCCTGAGGAAGGTATCGATCTTGGCCACGTGGCCTCCGGAACCATTGGCTCGGTCTACACCCGGGGGGGCATCGCCAAGGTATACCCGAACCCCGCATGAAACCTAGACTTTTCTGGGATCAGGGTACCCCACGGCCCTCGGTGCGATCAGGACCGAGTTTGGACGCGCCTGGCAGGACTCGAACCTGCGACCGCCGGCTTAGAAGGCCGATGCTCTATCCAACTGAGCTACAGGCGCCGCGAACTCCCGTCGGGAGAGTCGACGGACCAAGCTAATCACTCCCGCGCGGGCCTCAACGGATCATGGCACGCCCGGGGGCTGACCCCGGCTCGCCATCATCTGGTGCTGTGCGTCCGGCCCGCTGCCCTTCTTCCGTTCGTACGCACCGTCGGGACGCAGTTCCCACGCGCGTGGGTCCGCCAACTGGCTGTCCAGAATCGCCCGGAGAACCTCCCTCGCGCCTGGGTCGTCGACGGGGGTGACCACCTCGACCCGACGCCGGAGGTTCCGGGTCCGCCAGTCGGCCGAACCGATGTAGTACTCGCTTTGGCCGGCGTTCTCGAAGTAGTAGATGCGGGCGTGCTCGAGGAACCGGCCGAGAATCGACACGACGCGAATGCCCTCGGACAGTCCCGGCACCCCGGGACGAAGGGTACACATCGACCGCACGATGAGGTCGACCTGCACGCCGGCCCGAGCCGCGGCGTAGAGCTGCTTGACGACCGATCGGTCGGCCAGACCATTGACCTTAACCTGGATCCTCGCAGGTCGGCCGGCCGCCGCGTGTTCGACTTCACGCGCGATCATCCGTTCGACCTCCTGAACGAGCGAGTTCGGCGCCACGAGGAGGCGCCGAAAAGCGTGCTGCGGAGGGCCGGCACCCCCAGTGAGTTCGTTGAAGAAGTCGTTGAGGTCCGCCCCGAGGTCCGGGTCGGCCGAGATCAAGCCCAGATCGGTGTAGAAGCGAGCCGTCGCGGCGTTGTAGTTGCCGGTGCCTATGTGGACGTAGCGCCGCACCCCACCGTTCTCGCGCCGGATCACGAGAGCCGTCTTCGCGTGGGTCTTGTACCCGACCACTCCGTAGACGACGCGGGCCCCGCGATCCGCGAGGGTCTTCGTCCAGTGGAGATTACTCTCCTCGTCGAATCGGGCCTTGAGCTCCACGAAGACGCTGACGTCCTTGCCGGCGTCCAGAGCCGAGATGAGGGCGTCCATGACGGGTGACCTCCGCCCCGTCCGGTACAGCGTCAGCTTGATCGACACCACCTTGGGATCGGCGGCGGCCTCGCTCAGAAAACGCCCCACGGTCGACTCGAAGTCGTGAAAGGGGTGATGGCAGAGGATGTCCCCGTCGGCGAGGGCGTCGAAGATCGGCCGAGTCGGGTCGAGCGGATGGACCGGTTCGTGTTTCGGAAAGAGTCCACCTTCGATCTCGAGGTCGCAGAGCTCGGACACGGACGCGGTGTCGACCCACCCGGGAACGACGTACAGGTCGGATCGCCGCAACGTCGCGGCGTCGTTGACCTGATCGTCCCGAATGGCTTGGCTCAGGGTGGCTCGAAGTTCACGAGGCATCCCCTCCTCCACCTCGAGTCGAATGACCGGCTTGTACGGCCTGGCCTCGACCTCGTCCGCCACCGCCGCCAGCAGAGATCCGGTCGGCTCGTCCTCGATCGCCACATCTCCGAGGCGGGTCGCCCTGAAGGTGTACCACCCCTCGACGGATGCCGAGGGAAAGAGGAGATCGGCGTTGGCCCCGATCAACTCTTCGACCCGGATCAGATCGGTCGACTCGGGGACGGACCGGAAGCGGTCGAGGTCGCGGGGCACCGGGACGTATCCCACCTCGCTCCGCTCCTCGGCTCCGCGTCTCAGGGAGACGGCCAGGGCCAACCCGAGTGACTCCAGCCGCGGGAAGGATCGACCGGGTCCGGGCGTCAGGGAAAGCGGCGTCAGGACGGGAAAGATGTCGGCCGAGAAGCGTGCCCGCAGGGCCTGCTTCTGGGTCTCGGACAACTCGTCCCACGCCAGGACTCGCGTACCGACGTCGGCGAGGCGCGGGAGCAGCTCCCGCTGGAGTCGGGCGTACTGTCGCGCGACGAGGGCGCGTACCCGGACGGCCACGATGTCGAGGAGCTGCTCGGGTGAAAAGTCCTCCTCGACTGCCCTCCCGCCGTTGGCCACCCGGTCCTTGAGTCGTCCGACCCGCACGACGAAGAACTCGTCCATGTTGCTCGAGAAGATCGAGGCAAATCGGAATCGCTCGAGAAGGGGAATCGTTTCGTCCTCGGCCAACTCCAGGACCCGCTGGTTGAAGTCGAGGATACTCAACTCGAGGTCGAGAGCGTCGTCCGACCCCTCCCCCACCTCGAGCCCTTCGACCCGAGGCCGTACCGGAAGGAGCACCGGAGCTTCCCTGCGGTGCGGGGCCTCGCGCAGGATCCGCTGGCCGAGCTCGGAGCGAACGAGCATCAGCATGGTGGAGATCAGGCCCGGGTCTCTCAGCCCCGGTCCGCCGAGCCGCTGCATGAGTTCCACGACGGGCATCCACGTGGTGTCGGCAGCTTCGACGTCGGGAAGGAGCGGGTGCATCCAGACTTCGAGATCGGCGCCACCCCTGCGCGCGGTCGCGAAGCCGACCAGATCGAGGTCCAGTCTGGCCCCATCCGAAGGATGCGACACGACGTCGGCGAGATACTCCCTCGCGATCTCTTCACCCGACCCGCGGGCGTTCGGAAAGACGAAACCGTCCGGGCCCTCGACGAGGGCCACGGACCATTCCCTGAGCAGCATCAAGCTCACGCGAACGTCGTTGGGCACCTCCGGTCGAAGCCCCCGCTCCGAACCCACGAAGGCTCGCCGAACCCGGCGGTACGTGTCGAGTCCGTCGGAGGTGATGCCGTGCTGGGTTCGCAGGCGATCCCCGAGTTCCTCGAGGCTCGTCTTCCCTGCGGAGAGCTCGACGAGGGTCACCTCGAGCAGCTCCCGCGTCACGCCCGGCGTGTGGGCGATCGCCTCGTCGAAGACGATCCGGTGCGTCCCGCGCCCGAAGGGTGTGGCGCGCAGTTCGCGTGTCTCGCGATCGATGTCGATCGCCGCTCGTGGACGGAGCGCCGCGGGCTCCAACACCTCCCGAACCCGCGCGGCCACCTCCGACGGTCCCGTGAGCGTGGCGTAGACCCCGCCGACGACCGGGGTTTCGAACAGCTGCTCTTCGACCACGCCCTGCAGGCTGATGCTCTGGCTGATCGTGAGTTCGAGGACTCCGTGACCACGGGCCTCGGCACGGAGCTTGAGCGTCATACTCTGAGCGGCAAGCGCTCCGTCGGCCGAGTCGAAGTAGGTCTCCCTCAGGAGGTGCCAGGTTGGCCGTGAGCTCGACATCCCGAGCGGGCGACGCTTCTCGGACAACTCGGTGAAGCGCGCAACGTCGTCGACGGGGACGTTGAGCCGGCGGATCAACGCGCCGCCCCTGCCGTCCCCGCTCGTGCATCGGCCCGCGTCGGTGCGTAGGCCGTGAGGCGGGGCTCCTTCCCGTTCTTCTCGTCGGCCACGTAGAGGACGCCGTCCGGCCCTATGGCGATGCCCTCCGACTGCGGGTGTCGACCTCCGCTCAGGCGTGTCGCCGAGACGATGGTCCCCAGCCGGTCCACTTCGATGATCGCGTCGTCCCGGGCACTCAGAACGAGGAGGGTCCCCACCGGGGTTCGAACCACCCCGGAGGGAGCGAAGTCGCGATCGACTCCCCAACCGCGCAGCCCATCCCGGTCCACCTCCAGACGTGTCGCAACCCCTCCGAGACGCATGGGGACACGCTCGATCACGATGGGTCCGCGAGCGGGGACCGTCGTCTTGCACGCCATGAGGAGTGCATCGTCCTCAGGGTCGTACTCGAGACCTTCGACCTCGCAGGCGGCCCCCACGCCGGTGTCCGTGAGCCGGTACTCGACCGAGACTCGATCCGCGCCCTCCCTGAACTCGTAGAGGAGGCCAAGGCTCGATACGACGAAGAAGCGCTCACCGACGACCGTGATCCCCTCGAAGTCGTCGAGGGCGACCGGGTCGCCCAGGTCGAAGCCCTTTCCGACGTCACCCGTGCTCGGATCGACCTCGTGGATCCGGCCGGTCTCGTCGTCGTGGGCGAAGAGCCTGCCGTCGGGGGACATGGCCAGACCCGAGACTTCGTCGAGACGCCCGGGAAGGTCGACGTACCAGAGCCGGTCGTCGAAGTCGTATCGGTCCAGCCACGATTCCACGGCCGTGGACTCCACCGTCCCCATCGGGACGGGCGGCGGGGGCGCCTCGGCCGAGTCGATCGCCGCAGGGTGATCGGCCCCACCCGGTCCGGCTGCCTCCGGACCGGTGTCCCCCGCCGGGGCCTCGGCCGCACACGCCAGGGCCACGAGGGCCCAGAGAGGGGCCGACCTCACGAGCGGGGCTTGAGCCCCTTGAGAGACCGTAGCTCGGCCGCCGCGATCGACGGCATGCCCCTCATCCGATCCATCAGAGCCCCTTGATCGGCCGGGCCGTCGAGTCGGGCCAGGTACACGAGCTCGGCCCCCACCTCGTGTTCTCCGATCTCCGCGAGCTTCCACCGCACCGCCCGTTCCTCGAGGAACGGGTCGAGTTCCGTCTGAACCGCTTCGGCGCTCGGGCCGACTACGATCAAAAGGGTGTTGGCGCGCCGGTCCTTCTTCTTTTGCCGCTCCTCGGCGATGTGGCGCTCGATACGGACGGCGCGCTCTGCGATCTCGGCCAGGTCGGTGATCGGCGTCGCCTCCAGGACGGAGGGGTCACCGACCTGAAGCGCGGTCTGGGCCGAGGCCGGCCCGGCCAGGACATCGCCGACGGCCAACGGGCCCGATCGGGTATTCTGGTCGGCGTAGATGTTCCCGAAGTGGGTCATCCACAGCACGACGACGACGGCGTTGAAGAGGACCGAGAGGGTGAGGGCGATGCCCAGCGCCTGGACACCGGTGGCCAGGCCCACGCCGATGGCCAGAAAGACGTAGACCGCGTCCTTGGTGTCGTCGAGGGTGGTTCGAAAGCGTACGGCCGCCACGATTCCGGCCAGCGAGAACGCCAGAGCGATGCTGTTCTGGACGATCATCACGATGCCGGTCACGGCCACCGGCAGGATCAGGAGGGTGTGGACGACCGATTCCTCGTACCCCCGGTGACGACGCGTCACCATATAGACCCAGGTGACCGGGATCATGATGGCCAGGGCTCCCAGCATCGACAGCGCGGCGATGATCGCCCCCGCCCAGGGACCACCGGGTGCATCGACGTTGCCCGTTCCGACCGGCGTCCCGACAGGCGCGGTCCCGGTGAGAGCACCGGAGAGTGAACCCTCCAGCTCGCTCAATCGGGCGCCGGACACGACGTCGGCCATGAAGGGGACGTTGTGCACGGCCACGGCCAGCGCGACGGCCAGGACGATGTAGTAGACGATCACCCGGCCGAGGCCCCGGGTCCGTCCCGGGCTCGCAGTCGACATTGACGGCTCTCGTGTTGAAAGGGATGCGCCCGTGGACCGGCCCATCATGGCCAGCGGGTGGGTGCGGGAGCAAGAAGCGGCTGGACATCCACGCCGCCCGCCCGATAAGCTACTCGAAGACCCCTCAGGGAGGACGACGATGCGTCGGTTTCGACTGCCGACCGTGCTTCTGCTCGCGACTGCGGTGCCCGCTGCGGCTGACGCTCAAGACAGCCCCTACCCGACGTACGAGGAGTACGCCGAAGCCGCGGAGCGAGCGGGTTCCGCTCCCCTCTTCGCCACGCAGGAGCCGCTCCGCCTCACCCTCCGAACCGACATCGACTGGCTCCGCGACGAGCGCAGCGACTCGACGGAAGTCGAGGGCGCGGTCCTCTTCCACGGGGAGGGCGGCGAAGTCCTCGAGCGGTTCGTGAACACGCGAGCGCGCGGCAACTTCAGAAGGGACAGTCGCAACTGCAACTTCCCACCGCTCCGCTTGAACTTCCGCACGAGCGAGATGGAGGGCACGGTCTTCGAGGGGCAGGACAAGCTCAAGCTCGTGACGCCCTGTAACGACGGCCGGGACGACTACCAGCGGTACATCTTCAACGAGTACCTCGCCTACCGCGTACTCAACACGGTGACCGACGCCAGCTTTCGCGTTCGGCTGGTGGAGATCACGTACGAGGACGTCACGGGTGAATACGACACCCGTACGAAGATCGGCTTCCTCATCGAAGATGAAGACGAGTTGGCGGCGCGGCTCATGGGCACGCTCGAGGACGTGGCGCAGTTCCATCCGCTCAGAGCCGACGGCACCTACTCGGTGACGGTCGCGATGTTCAACTACCTGATCGCGAACACGGACTGGTCCCCGGTCTACTTCCACAACGTTCGCCTCGTCCGGACCGAGGACGCGCGCTACCTGACGATCCCCTACGACTTCGATCAGTCCGGAATCGTGAACGCCCGGTACGCCAAGGTCGACCCCTCGCTGCACGACAGGATTCGACGGGTACGGCAGCGGCTCTTTCGCGGATTCTGCCGAGAGGAACTCGAGCACGCGCCCGCCGTCGCGCCCTTCGCGGCGCGTCGTGACGAGATCGAGGCGCTCTTCACCGACTTCGCCGGCCTCGGCTACGAGCAGTTCGGGCACGACGAAGCCGAGGACATGATCGATTTCCTCGAGGACTTCTGGAGGGTCGTCGACGACGAGGGTCGATTCCGGAGCCAGATCACGCGGCACTGCCGCCCGGTCCAGGGCGACTGAGGTGAGCCGAGCCGGCACTCTTCGCCAGCAACGACGAGTCGAACAAGGGCTGGCGCAGATGGTCGGCCTCGTGCGCGGAGTCATCGCTGACGGCCGAGTCACGGAGGACGAGGCCCATCGGCTCTCCGAGTGGACACGGGACAACCCCGAAGTCGCGGCCCGCTATCCCGCGAACCTCCTGGCCCGACGGCTGGAGCGGATCTTCCTCGACGGCCGCGTCGACGGAAAGGAGCGGAAGCGGCTCAGCGCGATGCTGACGCAACTGGCCGAAGACCCCCAGGCCGCCGAACTCGGCTACCCACTGGCGACCGACCTACCCACGACCCAGCCGCCGCCCACGATCGCGTTCGAGGGACGAACCTTCGTCTTTGCGGGTGAGATGGCCTACGGCCCCACCCACGCATGCGAGCGCGAAGTTCTCGAGTTGGGCGGAATGTGCGAGAGAACAGTGAGCCGTCGGACCGACTACCTGGTCATCGGGGCGTTGGCGTCGGGCGAATGGAGCCAGTCCTCCTTCGGCACCTCGATCGACGAGGTCGTTCAGTACCGCAGCCGGGGTGTCCCGATTGCGATCGTCACCGAAGAGTACTGGGCCGAGGCCCTGCCCTGACTTCGCTCAGCCTCTGACCTTCGATCAGCGCACGGGCTCGAGACGAACGATCGGGCTCGGGTCACCTGCGCGGTCCTCGATGGCCACGTAGATGTAGCCGTCCGGCCCCTGACGCACGTCACGTACTCGCCCGCGGCGGTGGAGCAGCGTCTCCTCCGACACGATCAGGTCCCCGTCGACGGTGAGTCGCGCGAGCTGCTCACCCGCCATCCCGCCGGCGAACAGGTTCCCCTGCCACTGCGGGAACTGGCTTCCCGTGTAGAGCATCATGCCCGACGTCCCGATCGACGGAACCCAGATGTGCCGCGGGTTCTCCATGCCTTCGCGCATCGTCGCCTCGTGGATCGCGGTACCCGAGCCGTAGTTCACTCCGTACCCGACCACCGGCCAGCCGTAGTTCGCGCCGGGCTCGACCAGATTCACCTCGTCGCCACCCTGCGGGCCGTGCTCGGTCAGCCAGAGCCGACCGGTCGCAGGGTCGAAGACGAGACCCTGGGGGTTGCGATGGCCGTAGCTCCAGATCGACGGCTCCATCGAAGAGTCACCGACGAACGGGTTGTCCTCGGGGATCCGACCGTCCTCGTAGATCCGGTTGATCGTCCCGTGATGGTTCGACCGATCCTGCGCGGGGTGCGCCTCCAGGTCCCCCCGGGGCGGCGCCTGACGGTCACCGACGGAGAAGAAGATGTGCCCCTCCCCGTCGAAGACGATCCGGGACCCGTAGTGCCCTCGACCCGCGGAGTTCGCGACGAAGATCTCCTCGAAGTTGTGGAGCGCATCGTTCTCGAAGCGAGCGCGAGCGATGGCGGTCGTCGACTCGCCGTCGCCCTGCGGCTTCGAATAGCTGAGATAGATCATCCGGTTGCTGGCGAAGTCCGGGTGGAGGGTCACCTCCAACAGGCCACCCTGCCCCCGCGCGTGCACCTCGGGGACCCCCTCGACAGGCGCGGCCACCAACGAACCGTTGCGAATGATCCGCAGACGCCCCGGCCGCTCGGTGACGAGCATGTCACCGCTCGGGAGGAACGCCATGCTCCACGGGTTCACCAGCCCGTCCGCCACGGTGACGATCCGGTAGTCGTGGAGCACCGAACGTTCGACATCACCCGTCTGGGCGCATGCGGCGAAAGGCGAGCTGACGAGGGCAGCGGCCGCCAGGGCGGCTACGGCTGTACGCGACATCGAAGGTCTCCTGAATCTCACGAAGGGCCCGGCATCGTCCGCGTGGACGGAGGCCAACAGTAAGGGGGGCACGTAGGGCCGTCGATACCCCAGGTCGATCGCACGGGTCCCGAGATGTGATCCTCGAGTCGTCCGCTCGCCGCCCCCGATCAGTAGATCGATCGCGCGAAGATCGGGAAGAGCTCGTGGTACGGGAGCACACGCTCGCGGAACTCGTCCACCACCTCGAGCGTCAGCCGCAGGGCGTCCTGATTCTCCGGCGGGATTTGGTGGAAGACGACGTCGAGGAAGGCCCCCTCGTCGGCCGTCCGCTGCAGTAGAGTCCGCAGGCGATCCCTCCCCTCTTCGGTCGTATAGGGAAGTTGCTCGACGTCGATGCCCGTCAGCTCGTAGGGGTCGGACGGCTTCCAGGCCACGAGACTATCGGGGGAGACGATGTTGGACCCGGTACCGCGCGCGGCGGCGTAGTACTGGGACGCAGCTGCGCGTGTCGGCTCGTCGAAGTCGTGGTAGGGCGCAATCAACACGTTCGCGCCGCGATACCCCCGCTCCTGCAGCCACGCCTGACTCGCCCGCAACTCGTAGTCCAACTCCGCGGTGTTCAGTGTCGGCAGACTGCTGTGTGACATCGTGTGGCTGACGAGCGACCACCCCTCCGCGTGGAGTTCGTCGAGGTGACCCTCGTTCATGTAGAGCGGGAACGAGGTCGCGTCGACGTAGACGCCCACGTTGGCCACGAAGTCGAAGTCGCGCACGATGGGGAGCGCGTTGTCGTAGACACTTCGCCACCCATCGTCGAAGGTGACGGTGATCGCCCCGCGCGGAACGACCGTGACGAGGATAGAGTCCCCCCCGTCGGGCATCTCCGCGTAGAGCATCGTCGCGCCCACACCCGTGCCGACGACCAGGCCCTCGGGAGACACGGAAACGGTGCCTGGATCCGCCGACGTGAAGGTGGCGCCGGCGCCGGTCGCGACGTTGCCCCACGTGTCGTAGTACGTGGGTCCGAGGAACGCACTCTCTCCGACGGCACTCAGCAAGACCGAGTCGGCCATCAGGGCGGCGGAGACCGGGCTTCCGGGTGCGGCGTCCGCCAGGAACTCGACGACGGTGAGCGCGCCCCGACTCTCGATCTGTGCGAAGGCCCGCTGCGTCCCGGACACCGTGCCCAACGTCCACACGGCCCCGACGTGGCCGGTGATGTCGCTGTCGACCTCCTGAGCGGACTCGATCCGCCCGGAGCCGGCTCCGACGCTCCACGACACGCGGCCTCCGGCCCACGGCGCCCCCGTCAGGTCCTCGATACGTGCCGCGACGTTGACCGTGGCGTCGACCACCGCGTTCACCGTGCCGGCTCCGACCGCCACGAGGGTGAGTTCGGGCGCGACGCGGACGAGCACCGAGTCGACCACCGCATCCGCCTCGAGGACGACGAAGGTCGAGCCGGTCGCCACCGCCTCCACGAGCCCCGAGTCGTCGACCGTGGCGATTCCCGGAGCCCGAGACGTCCACGTCACCCGTCCGCTGGCGTCGGCGCCCAGCGCGTCGAATGCGGTCGTCGGGACCGGGGCCGACGCCCCCGGATCCATGAACGAAATCGTGTCTACGCCGGCCGCCAGGGTCGTCACGACCTGCTCGACCGTCACAGAAATCGTGTCGGCCAGCGCACCGGCGGTCACGACGATCGTCGAGACACCGTTTCCGACGGCTGTGACGATGCCCTCGTCGGTGACCGTGGCGACCGCGACGTCGGTCGAGGTGAAGCCGGGGTCGAGGTCCCGAATCCGCGTGCCGCCCGCATCGAGCACGTCCACCGAGAGCGCCTGCCACGAACCGAGCGCGGACAGCTCGATCGCCTCGACGTTCAGGCGGATCGAGGAGGGGACGGACGGACCGACACCGTCGTCGCACGACACGACGACGACCGAGGCGGCCAGGGCGAGGAGACGGAGGTGCTGTTTCAAGGGGGGGCGGCAATTCTTCGCGGAGACGCCAAGCGGCGGCGTCGACTCCTGCAATCTAACCCTCGAATGCGCCCGAGCCCGCCACCCACTCGATGACTTCGTGTCTACCACCGCTCGCCGGGACACAGCACCGGACTTATCGTGGCGATTCTTCATCCGACCCACTCCGTGGAGGCCCCGTGTCCCGCGAACGACTGCAAGCCACCGACTTCCCGCAGGAAGTGCTCGCCCTCTTCGACAAGTACGTCCACGGCCTCCTCGATCGCAGGGGCTTCCTCGACCAGGCCGCACACTTTGCGGCCGGGGGCATGACGGCGGCCGCCTTCCTCGACGCGCTGTCCCCGGAGTACGCGTGGGCCGCGGAGGTCCCCGAAGGCGACGAGCGGGTCTCCCTCGAGTACGTCGAGTACGACTCGCCGCGAGGGTCCGGTACCATGCGCGGATACCTGGCCCGACCGACCGGGTCGTCGGGTCCGTGGCCTGCCGTTCTGGTGATCCACGAGAACCGCGGCCTCAACCCGTACATCGAGGATGTCGTCCGGCGTTTCGGCGCTGCCGGCTTCCTCGCGCTCGGCCCGGACGCCCTGACCCCACTGGGCGGATACCCCGGGAACGACGACGACGGGCGGACGATGCAGCGCGAGCTCGATCGCGAGACGATGACCGAGGACTTCATCGCGGGCGGTCGGTACCTCGTCGACCACGCCGACTCGACGGGTCGTCTCGGTGCGGTCGGCTTCTGCTTCGGTGGGGGCATGGTCGGGACCCTGGCGGTGCGGATGCCCGAATTGGCCGCCGGCGCGCCTTTCTACGGAAGCCAGCCCGTCGCCGCCGACGTGCCGAACATCCAGGCGCCGCTCCAGATCCACTACGCCGGTCTCGACGAGCGGATCAACGCCGGCTGGCCGGCGTTCGAGGCGGCCCTGCGCGAGCACGGGAAGGAGTACACGATGCACATGTACCCCGACGTGAACCACGGCTTTCACAACGACACGACGCCCCGCTACGACGAGTCGGCCGCCCGGCTGGCTCAGGAGCGCACGATCGCATTCTTCCGGGAGCACCTCGGAGGCGAATGAGGCAGTAGCCCCGCGGGTTCCGCTTGGTGTATTGTGAAAGCGGATCCCCGCCCCGCCCCCGACCTCCATCCGAAGCCGCATGGAAGCTGATCGCGCGATTCTGTTCGCCGATATCGTCAACAGCACCGGGATCACCGAAGCCATCGGAGATGTCGAGTCACGCCGCCACTTCTCGTCGATCCTCGACGAGTTGGGCGCTATCACGGCTGGGCAAGACGGACGTGTCGTCAAGACGATCGGCGACGAGATCATGTGCGCGTTCGAGGCCAACCCGAGCGCGCTCCGTGCCGCCGTCGAGATGCAGCGCGCGCTCACACGGCGCCCGGCCATCGGGGGGATCCCGTCCGCGGTGAAGATCGGGGTCCACGCGGGACCCGTGATCCTGGAGGGGGGCGACGTATTCGGGGACGTGGTCAACGTGGCCGCCCGGGTCATCGGAATGGCCGCGGCGGAGCAGCTGCTGACTACGGGTGACACCCTGCAGGGCGTCGACCCGGCGGAGATCCAGTTCCGCAGCCTGGGCAACCATCAGGTGCGCGGGCGCGATGTCCCGCTGCACGTCTGCGAGATCCTCTGGCGTGACGAAACCGACGGCATGACGGCGGTCGCGCCCAATCTGCACCAGCTGCCGGTTCCCGAGATGCAGTTGGCGATCGGGGACAGCGTCGTGTCGATGTCTTCACGAACGAACGATCCGATCACCCTCGGTCGGGGCGAAGACTCGGACCTCGTGGTTCCCGGCAGTTCGGCGTCGCGTGCTCACGCCAAGGTCGTGCGCAGGGGGTCGCGTTTCTACCTCGAGGACCACAGCACCAACGGCACCTACCTGGTCGGACTCGACGGCAACGAGATCTTCGTGCACCGGGATCAGGTGCTCCTGCAGGGAGCCGGACGGATCAGCCTCGGTGAGCAGGCCTCGGTGCCCAGCCCCCTCGACATCCACTACAAGGTCGTGTTCCGGGACCCCGAAGGCTGACCATGCAGGAGACGGTTTCCTGCACCCGGTGCGGTCACGCCTTCGCCCGAGGCGATCGCTTCTGCCCGAAGTGCGGTTCCGCCCGAGACCAGACGGAAACCGTCGTCGTGCCCGCGGCGCTCAAGAACATGCAGGCCAACCGATTGGCCCGCGCGACCGAAGGTGAATTCGAGATCCTTCACCAGCTCGGCCTCGGAGCGATGGGATCCGTCTTCCTGGCGAGGGACATCGCCCTGAGCCGGAAGGTGGCCATCAAGGTCATCGCCTCGAACCTCCTCCAGGACGAGAGCATGGTGTCGCGCTTTCGCCTCGAGGCTCAAACGGTCGCGTCTCTGCGGCACCCGAACATCGTGAACGTCCACGCGGTCCGGGAATCGGAGGATCTCCACTTCTTCGTGATGGACTTCATCGACGGCCCGCCGCTGCGAAACGTCGTGAAGGCACATGCGCCGCTCGACGTCCCCGTGGTGCAGGCCCTCCTCTACCAGGTCGGCTCCGCGCTGGACTATGCGCACCACCGCGGGAAAGGGGTGATTCACCGGGACATCAAGCCGGCCAACATCATGGTCGATCGGGAAGGCGACGCCTTCGTGACCGACTTCGGCATCTCGAAGATCACCGAGTCCCCGACCGGCCTGACGCAGACCGGCGCCACGATCGGGACGCCGGAGTACATGAGTCCGGAGCAGTGCCGTGGTGAGACGCTCACCGGCGCCTCGGACCAGTACGCGCTGGGCGTCGTCGCGTACGAGATGCTCGTGGGACACACCCCGTTCACGGGGTCCCAGTACTTCATCATGGTCGCGCACACATCCGAGGAGCCCAAGGCGATCCTCGACCTCCGGCCCGACTGCCCACGCCACGTGGCCGAGGCCGTCCACCGGATGCTCGCCAAGACGCCGGAGGATCGCTTCCCCGACCTCGAGTCCGCCCTGTCCGCCATGGGCGGAGGCCCGCTCGGCCGACGGGACCCCGTGCGCCAACGCATCACCGCGCTGGCCGCATCGACCGCCGAGGTCAGCGCCCTCGATACGGCGTCCCCCCTGAGCCCCCTGCCCGGCCCCTCGGCCGGCGACGCCGACTCGGCCACCACGATCACGGTCCTCGGGGTGCCGACGCGAATCGAGGAGGGCGATTCGTTCCAGCTGTCCGCGGACGTGCGCAGCGGAACCCAGGGATCCCTCCCTGGAGCCTCGGTGACATGGACCAGCACCGACAGCGCCGTCGCTGTCGTGGACAACGGGAGTGTCCGGGCGCTCCGGGCCGGGACCGCGCTCATCCAGGCCTCGGCCGGGGGTGTGACCCACTCGGTGTCGATCGTCGTCGGGCACGCGGCTCCCGCCGAGGTCGTCGTCGAGCCGGGTGAGCTGCAGGTCGAGAGCGGTGGCCGCGTCTCGCTGGCCGCCGAGGTGCACGACAAACACGGGCGTGTGCTGGAGCGACCCGTTCGTTGGCTCACGAGCGACGCCTCGGTGGCGTCGGTCTCGAAGGACGGGCAGGTCGTGGCCACCGGGGCCGGGTCGGCGGTGATCACCGCCGAGAGCGGCGGTGTCACGGGGACGGCCGACATCGTGGTGCGAACCGATGCGAACGCGGTAGCGTCTTTCGGGTCGACCGGCGCCGAGTCCGCTGCTTCCTCGTCGACCATCACTCCGTCGGCTCCCTCCCCTCCGGCCGGCACCCCGCCGACACTCCCTCCCGGGTATCGGCGGCCTGCAGTGGCGGCGCTACTCCTCCTGCTGTTCGGCACGGCCGGAGCCCTGGGCGCGCGCGGCATGGGCTGGTTGGGCTCTGGTGCTGAGCTGACGCCCCCGCCCGCCGCGACGAGCGAGAGCGAGGCCGAGCCGACTCCCGCCGGCCCCGCAGTGACCGACCTCGACGTCGAAGCGTTGGACGAGCCCCTCACCATCGGAGAAGAGCGCACGCTCACGGCTCAGGCGCTGGACGAAGAGGGGGCCGCGATCCCCGCAGCGCAGATCGAGTGGGTGAGCAGCGACCCATCGGTTGCACGGGTAGCCCCGGGCGGCCTGCTGACGGCGCTGGCCTCCGGAGCGGCGACGCTGACTGCGTCGTCAGGGGACGTGCGGCGCGAGGTGTCGGTGACGGTCGCCCCGGGACGGGATGCCGGTTCGGAAGTCGGGGCCGCGGCAAACAACCGACCCGGGACCGACGCTCCTTCACCGGCCCCGGCCGAGCGAGCGCCCGCGCGTGCGACGACGCTCGAGATCGTCGGCATGCCCTCCTCGATGCGCGTGGGGGAGAGGGCGGCGTTCTCGGCGCGTGTCCTCGATCAGCGGGGCGCGCCGATGCCGAACCAGCCAGCGCGGGTCCGTTGGGGATCGGCCGACCCGGCGGTCGTCCGACTCGACGAGGGGAATGTCTTTCTGGCCGTGGGGCCGGGAACGACGACGCTCTCGGCCGGAATCGGTGAACTGCGGGCCGACCAGACGGTAGCCGTCGAAGTGGTCGTCGAACGGATCGAGGTCCGCCCCACGACGCTGGAGATCGAGGCCGGGGCCTCCGGGACCCTCGAGGCCCGGGTGTTCGGCCCCGACGACTTCCGCCTCCCGCCGAGGCTTGTGCGCTGGCAGTCGGCCGACGAAGCCGTGGTCGGTGTCGACGCGGGGCGTGTCGTGGCCCGGGGAACGGGGACAACGACCGTCACGGCATCCGCAGGCGGTATGGATGCGACCGTCCAGGTCTCGGTATCGGAGGCGTCGGTGACGGTGGAGATCGCACGTCGCCTGACCCAGGAATACGTCGGCATCCTCAACTCGACGGACGAGGCGGCCGTCACGCGCATCTACGATGCCGCGAGCAGTGACCGACTCGACGACCTCCTCGACCTCGTCGACAACAACGACTTCTCCGCGCGGCTCGTCGAAACCGAGGACCTGGGCGGTGTCCCGATCGCGCTCACCTCGGGACCGGCGCGAGCCCGAGCCGAATTCCGCCTCCAGATGACCTACCGAACTGGCTTCGGAGGTGAGCGCATCCAGCTTCGCGACTTCCAGATGACGATCGGGCCCGCCAACGGCGGGGGCTGGCGGATCATCTCGGTCATCATGATCGACGATTGATGACCATTTCCCCTACACACCCCGGCAGACCGGCCCCGACAGACCTCGCGCCCCCCTCCTTCCGACATTCGAAGGATGGGGATACCGCGAACGGACTCGGTTTCACGCATGGTAGGTCTTTCGACGCATAGCGGGACGTCGTCGCCCCTGCTGGAAGCACGGGGCATCAGCAAGGTGTACGTGATGGGTGAGGTCGAAGTACACGCGCTCCGGACCGTGGACTTCACCCTCTTCGAACAGGAAGCCGTCGTAATCCTCGGGGCGTCGGGCAGCGGTAAGTCGACGCTGCTCAACATCCTCGGAGGGCTGGACCGCCCCTCGAGCGGCACGCTGCACTTCCGCACCGAGGAGCTGAGCGGCGTCACCGACGCCGATCTGACCCAGTACCGGCGCGAGCACGTCGGCTTCGTGTTCCAGATGTACAACCTCATCCCGAGTCTCACGGCTCGCGAGAACGTCGCACTGGTCTGCGAGATCTCGAAGGACCCGATGACCGCGGAACACGCCCTGGATCTCGTGGGCCTCGCGGACCGTCTGGACCACTTCCCCGCTCAGCTCTCGGGCGGTGAACAACAGCGGGTTGCGATTGCCAGGGCGGTCGCCAAGCGCCCCGAACTGCTGCTCTGCGACGAACCGACCGGAGCGCTCGACGCCGAGACGGGCAAGCTCGTCCTCGAAGTGCTGGACCACGTCAATCGCGAGACGCGAACGACGACCGCCATCATCACGCACAACGCCGCGATCGCCGGTATCGGGGACCGCGTCATTCGGATGAGCAGCGGCGAGATCTCGGACACCTCGGTCAACGAGACGCGCGTCGGCCTCGATGAAGTGCAGTGGTAGGGATGCGTACCCTCGATCGGAAAATGCTCCGTGAGCTCTGGCGTCAGCGGACCCAGATGCTCTCGATCGCGCTCGTCGTCGCGACCGCCGTCACGACCCTCGTTGCGATGCGGGGGACGTACGAGGCGCTCGAGCGGGGGCGGTCGGCGTACTACTCCGACTTCCGCCTGGCCCACATCTGGGCGTCGGTGTCGCGGGCTCCCGAGTCGACGCGCGAGGCCCTGCTCGACATCCCCGGAGTCGCGGCGGTCGAGCCTCGGGTGCAGGGCTTCGCGAGCCTGGACCTCCCCTGGTCGGACGCTCCCGGTCAAGGGCTCTTCGTGTCCCTGCCGGAACGCCGCGCCCTGGTCAACGACGTCTACGTCCGAGAGGGCTCCGTTCCCGATCCCCTGGCGCGGGACGAGGTCCTGGTCGGGGAGCTGTTCTTCGAGGCCAACGATCTGGCGCTCGGCGATACCCTGGTCGCCGTCCTCGGAGGTGTGCGGCGACAGCTCACGATCGTCGGCACCGGGATCGGACCCGACCATTCCTATGTGGTCCCGCCGGGCACGTTGTACCCCGACGACGAGCGGTACGGTGTGTTCTGGCTGCCCCACAAGGAGATGGCCGCATCGTTCCAACAGGACGGCTCGTTCAACGAAGTCGCGCTGAGGCTCGCACCCGGAGCCTCGGTGGTTCCGATCATCGACGCGGTCGACGATGTCCTGGAGCCGTATGGGGGGACCGGGGCCTACGGCCGAGAAGATCAGCTCTCCTTCAAGGTCCTCCAGGACGAGTTGAATCAGAACCGGACCATGGGCATCGTCTTCCCTGCCGTCTTCCTCGGAGTGGCCGCGTTTCTCCTGCACATGGTCCTCGGTCGCCTGATCTCGACGCAGAGAAGCGAAATCGGGGCCCTCAAGGCCGTCGGGTACACGGATTCGGAGATCGGGCGCCACTTTCTCGGCTATTCGGTGGTGGCGGTCGCGGTCGGCACGGCGTTGGGGTCTGTGGCGGGGCTCGCCTCGGGTGGAGCCATGGTCGACCTGTATGCCACCTACTTCCGTTTCCCCGAGCTCGAGTACCGCCTCTCCGCCAGACTCGTCTTCATCGGCGGAAGTGTCACCTTCGTGGCGGCCCTTCTGGGAGGCTCCGCTGCGGTCCGTGCGGCGACCACACTGGCCCCGGCCGAGGCGATGCGGCCCGCGCCCCCCGACCGCTTCGCTCGCGGGTGGATCGAGCGCCTCGCCATCGTGTCACGCCTCTCCAACCAGGCTCGATTCGTTGTGAGGAACCTGGAGCGAAAGCCCTTGCGGGCAGCGGCTTCCACCCTCGGCATCGCAGCCTCAGTGGCCATCCTCGTGGTCGGCATGTTCATGTTCGACGGGGTCGAGCGGATGATGTCGGTTCAGTTCCAGTGGACCCAGAGGGAAGACGTGACGGTGTCCTTCATCGAGGAGCGCTCCTCCGCGGTGGTCACCTCCCTCGGGGCGCTCCCCGGTGTCCGCCGCGCGGAGACCGTGCGCCTGCTTCCTGTGCGGATCCGCTCGGGGCACCGTGAGGTCGAGACGGCGTTGACGGGGCTCGATCCGAACGGACGGCTCCGCCGCATCGTCGACGGGCAGGGCCGGGAGCACGCTGTGCCCCCCGAGGGCGTCCTCCTCAGCTCTATCCTGGCCAGCCGCCTTCGGGTCGGAGCCGGGGACGCGGTCTTCGTCGAAGACCTGACCGGTCATCGCCGGACGGCTCGCCTCCGGGTTCGTGGGGTGGTCGACGACCTCATGGGGTCGACCGCCTACGCCGATGCAGAGACGGTGCGCCGGGTGAGCCGGACCGACACCCGCTCGACCCTGGCCCTGCTCGAGACGGAGACCACGGACAACGAGGCCCTGACACGAGAAGTGCTGGACATGCCTTCGGTGGCCAGCGTCTCTTCGCCCAGTCGGATGGTGGAGAACTTCCGGCAGCAACTCGACGACAGTCTGCTCGTGGCCGTGACCTTCCTCGTCGGCTTCGCCAGCGTGATCTCCGTGGCCGTCATCTACAACGGAACCCGCATCGCCCTCTCGGAGCGGGGCCGCGAACTGGCGAGTCTGCGCGTCCTCGGCTTCACCCGTTCGGAAGTCGCGACCCTCCTGTTCGGGGAGCAGGCGATCCTGACGCTGCTGGCGATTCCCCTCGGATGGCTCCTGGGTCACGGGCTCGCGGCGCTCGTCACGACCGCCATGGCCTCGGAGACCTACCGTATCCCGCTGGTCGTGAGCAGTCGAACCTACACGGTCTCTGCGGGCACCACCCTCGTAGCTTCTCTGGCCAGCGCGTGGCTCGTACGACGACGCCTCGACCGGCTCGACCTGATCACCGTGCTCAAGACACGGGAGTAGGACCATGAAGACCCGAATCGCAGCCTTCGCGATCGTCGCGCTGATCCTGCTCGGCCTCGCCCTCCGACCGACACGTGTCGACGTGGACACGGCGCCCGTCGGGCGAGATTCCCTGTCGGTGACGGTTCCGGCGGAGGGTCGAACACGAGCCCGGGATCGCTACCGGATCACCGCCCCCAACCACGGGCGTATCACACGGCTCGATGTCGAGGTAGGGGACTCGATCACCGCCGGCACGCGGATCGCCTGGCTCCATCCCCTCCAGGAGAACCCGCAGACCGTGGCCCAGCTTCGCTCGGAATGGGAAGCGGCTCAGGCCCGGCATCGTGAGGCCGAGGCGACGCGAGCGCAGGCTCGTGATGCCGCGATGCAGGCGGAGCGTGAATGGGAGCGTCGACGGCCCCTCGCCGAGGCGGGGATCATCACACCCGAGCAGGCAGAACAGGCGGAAACGGCCGCGCGGGTGGCCGCGGAGCGGTCGGCCTCGGCCGAGGCTGCGGTGACGGCAGCGGCATCGGCGGCCGAAGCGGCCCGGGCACGCCTCCTCTCCGCCGAAGGCCGGGTCGACGCTGTCGACGAGGCGCGTACCGCGCTCCCGATCACGGCTCCGGTCTCCGGGCGCGTCGTGTCGCTTCCCGAGCCGAGTGCGCGGGTGGTCGGCGCGGGTGAAGCGCTTCTCGAGATCGGTACGACGGACGCGATGGAGATCGACCTCGAGGTCCTCTCCGAGGACGCCGTGCGGATCGAGGTGGGTGCTCCGGTCACGCTCACCCGCTGGGGTGGGCCACGCCCTCTGAGCGGACACGTGCGCCACCTCACCCGGGTCGGCGAGACCCACATCTCCACCCTGGGCGTCGAAGAGCAACGTGTAACCGTCTACGCAGTGCTCGACGAACCCGAGCCCTCGCTCGGCGTCGGGTACCGGGTCTCGGGTGAGATCACCGTTTGGCAGGGGGTCGACGAGGTCGTGATCCCCGCCGGATCCTGGTTCCTCGACACGACGGGTCCGCAGCTGTTCGTGGTCGAAGGCGGACGGGCCCGACTCCGGTCGATCGAGCTGGGAGAGCGCAACGACCGGGTGGCCGTCGTCACCGCCGGTCTGGAGATCGGGGACGTCGTAGTCGTGTACCCACCCGACGAGCTCGCCGAGGGGGTCCGTGTCCGGACCCGCGACCCAGGATCGTCCCCGTGACCGCCCCCCAGCCACTGACCGAGACCGAGCGGCGCGTGGCGGATGCCGTCGACGTCGAAGGTCTCGTCGACGCGACCCGCAGGCTCGTACGCATCCGCAGCGACGCCGGGGACGAGACGGCCTGTCAGGAGGCTGTCGCGGCCCTGATGCGTGATGCCGGACTCGAGATGGACGTCTGGGACATCGACCTCCCGACTGTCCAGGATCACCCCGCTGCCTCCTGGGAACTCGACCGGGCGCGGGCGCTGGGTGTCGTGGGCCGCCTGCCAGGCACCGAACCGACCGGCGGCCCCACGCTCGTCCTCAACGGCCACGTCGACGTCGTTCCGCCCGGCCATGCGTCGGATTGGACGCATCCGCCGTTCGCGGGGGCTCTCGAACAGGGGCGGCTGTACGGCCGGGGGGCGCTCGACATGAAAGGGCCGCTGATGGCCGGACTCCACGCGATGGTAGCGGTGGAGCGCGCCGGGGTGCGCCTTCGGGGGACCGTCCTCCTGCACAGCGTCGTCGGAGAGGAAGACGGCGGGATCGGTACACTCGCCGCGATCCTGCGCGGACATACCGGGGACGCCGCCATCGTCATGGAGCCGACCCGACTCCAGGTGGCGCCGATCCAATCGGGGTGCATCAACTTCCGGGTCGTCGTTCCCGGGCGCGCGGCCCACGGCGCGACGCGCACCGAGGGGGTGAGCGCCATCGAGAAGCTGTACCCCCTCCACAGGGCCCTCCTCGCTCTGGAAGCGGAGCGGAACGAGCCCTACGTGGGCCGCCCCCTTTACGGTGGGGTGCCCATCCCCTTCCCCTTGTCGGTCGGCACCGTGCGAGGGGGTTCGTGGGCGTCGTCGGTGCCCGAGCAGGTCGTGATCGAGGGCAGACTCGGTGTCCTACCCGGAGAAACCATGCCGGAGGCCAGGAGTGCGCTCGAACAAGCCGTGGGCGGGGCCGCGCGCCGGGACCCGTTCCTCCGCACCTCCCCTCCCGTGGTCGAGTGGTGGGGCGGCCGCTTCTACCCTGTCGACACCCCAGTCGAAGCGCCGATCGTGGACACGCTGTCGACGGCGCTACGTGACCTGACCGGCAACGCCCCGGGTCTCGAGGCCGTTCCGTTCGGCGCCGATGCCGGCCTGTTCGCCCACGTCGCCGCCATGCCGGTGGTGCTGTTCGGCGCGGGCGACATCCGCCGCGCGCATCGCCCCGACGAGTACGTCGATGTCGAAGAACTCGTGCTCATGAGCCGTACGCTGGCGGTAACTGCGCTCCGGTACTGCGGGGTCAGCGAGTAGCCGGATCCGCACCGCCGGCCCGCACCCGTGCGGCGGCGCGGATCGCCTCGCCCTGTGCCGCGCCATCGAGCGCGTAGATCGTCGCACTCCACACGGAGAGGATCGCCGTGAGGGCGCCCAGGGGCGCCATCCCCCAACTGGGAAGAGCGAAGGCCGACCAGAGGATCATCCCCACGATCAGAAGTGTGGCGACCCTTCCGTGCGCCCGGTGCACGACGTGGAGCGGGCCGTAGCGGAGGCGGAGGACGGAAACACCCACGAGCAGTGTCAGGTCACGCCCGAAGACGATGATCAGGAACCAGAGAGGGATCGCGGTGAAGACCGGCCCCACATCGAGCGTCAGGTACGCCACGAACGCGACCTGGGCAATCTTGTCAGCCACGGCGTCGACCGTTGCCCCCACCTGACTCGTGAGGTCGAAACGGCGTGCGATCCATCCGTCGAGGATGTCGGACGCGCCGATCGAAAGCATCGCCGCGATCGCCGTCCATCGGTGGGCCGACGGATCCAAACCCGACCGAGCCAGGACTTGAGCCTGTGTGGCGGCGACCAGGAAGATCGGGATCGCCACCAGGCGCCACAGCGTCACGGCCCAGAGGACCATTTTCATCGTAGGCCGCCTCGGGCTGGCACGCCGCCCGACACGTATCGACGCCTCAGTGCACGATACGTCGGCTCGCCCGGAGGTTCATGACCTTGGCGACATGCCGCTCGTTCCGTCCAGCGAGCCACTCCCGCGTCATCCAGCCCATGAGGACGGCGGTCAAGCAAACGGTCACCCACAGGGTAGCCTGCGAGAAGCCGGGCGAAACCGTACCCATCGCTTCGGCCACCCTCAGCGCCATCCAACGGGCCGCGAACGCCCCGACAGGCACGCACAGCCACGCGGCGACCATCGAGCGAGTTCGCCAGCGTCGGATCGACGCCATGGGCCTCCTTGGGTGAATCGCAGATCGCGGGCACGGTAACGGACCGGTGCATCCACATGTAACCCGCCGGAGGCCAGATGTTACGTGACCGACACGATTCGCCGCTTACCCGCACGGTCGAACGAGCGTCGGCCCCGCACTCGGGGGAGATTACGATTCATCCCCCATTGTAGCCACGCTCTTCAGGTCCACGAAGGAGGCGCTCCGTCTCCGGCGCCTACCGCGCCCGACCTACGGGTTACAGCCGATACGCTCCGTGCTGACGACGAAGTTGTCGATGTAACGAGTCTGGTCCGCAGGCGACCCACCGTTCCAGTAGTTCTCGACGAAGACCGCATTGAGGCCGTAGTCATCGTATGCGCCGACCCAATTGAGGCTGGTGGTCTCGGCTTCGAGCTCGTCGTCGATCCAGAGTCGGAAGATCCCGTTCTCACTCCCGGCCTCGTTGAGACGCACCTGAGCTTCGACGCAGTGCCATTCCCCGCGGTGTTCCTCGGCGAAGATCTCGGTCGAGGACTGACGGATGCCCAACCAGCGCATGTTGCCGGCGTCGTTGTAGCCGGACGTCATGACGTTACCGGCCGCGTCCGTGCCCGAAGCGGGATCGAGAACGAGGTGCTCGTTCGAAGGCCCACCCGACCACACGTGCGCGATCATCGCCTGGCCCCAGTTGTCCGTGCTGTGGAAGATGAAGGCACGCGAGAGCTTGTAAGCCCCATCGCCCTGCCAGCCTTCCTGCTGCCGGAAGTACAACCGCCAGTACACTTCCCGGAGGTCCATATCGTCGGTCACGGACTTCCTGTAATTGTCCGGCGACCGGCCGATCGCCAGGTGAAGCGCTCCTGCGTTGACCTGTCCCGGTGACCAATGAGCAGCCATCACCGGCGAGTCGTCGAGGCCCCCGCTCGACTGGCGGGTGAAGCTGCCCCCCGCATTGTCGATCTCGAAGTAGCTATCCAGGCGATCCGAGTCGAAATCGTCGCACCAGAGCCAGGACTCCGGGGTTTCGTCGCACTCCGACCCCGCAGCGGGGGGCGGTGGCGGAGGGGGCGGAGGCGAAGTCGTGTCGGCCAGAACAACGACGATCACGGACGCCGCGAGCACTCCGAACGTCGCCTGCACGGTTCCGGAGCCCGCACCTCTGGCCGTGACCCTACCCAAGGTCGAGACCTCGGCTACCGAGTCGTTCGAACTGCTCCATGAGGCCTGTGATCCCGCCATCGGGTCTCCGAACTGGTCCAGAACCAGGGCAGTGAGGCGCATCGTGTCCCCGACCGCCACTTCGATACTGTCTGCCGAGACTACCAACGAAGTGGCGACCGGGTCCACCGGCGGATCCGGAGTGAGAACCGTCGACTGGCATGCCGTCGTGACCGCGATGCCGAGGAAAACTGCGCGAATGAGGAGGTTCTGATCCATGATCCAGCACCGGTGTGTGTGCCTTTGCGATTGCGACTTCGGTCAGTGGAGCAACCTTCGTTCCGAAACGCTGCACGTGCCATAACCGGACGACTCGACCACAATCCTTGCGTTGCCTCGTCGAGCGTGACAAGCATTGAGGGTGCCGGGGCCCTAGCTCAGTTGGGAGAGCGCTCGACTCTGTCGAGAGGCGGTGGTTCGAATCCATCGGGCTCCACTTCGTTCCGGAGGCGCGGGCGTGTCCATATCGGACACCCGCCATCTGGCCCAGCGGCCGGTCGCCCCCCATGATGCTGCGACGTTCAACGCCCTCCGTCGGAGTCATCCCCATGAAGACCCCCCTCCTCCTCGCGGCACTGCTCCTCGTTGCCACGCCCCTGACGGCCCAGCAGCGTCGCCAGCTCACGCCCGAGGAGATCGCTGCCCGCGAAGCCGCGCGGCAGGAGGCGATGAACGAGCCCCGCCCGATCGAGGCGTTCGAGAGCCTCTGGATAGAGGAGCTGACGTGGATGGAGCTGCGCGATGCCATTCGCGCCGGAAAGACGACGGCCATCGTGCTCACCGGTGGGGTGGAGTCGAACGGTCCGCACCTCGCGTCGGGAAAGCACAACTACTCGAATCGGCTCATGGGACCCTCGGTGGCCGAGGCACTCGGTAACACCCTCATCGCACCCCTCGTGACGCTCGAGCCGGGTAACCCGGGCCGCGACGTCATGCCGGGCAACACCGGCCCGATGGTCTCGCAGGAGACGTACATCGCCTGGCTCACCGACATCGGCGACAGCCTCCGCTCGATGGGCTTCACCGAGGTTTACTACCTCGGCGACAGCGGGGGGAATCTCCGGGGCATGCAGGCCGCCGCAGACGCCCTGAACGAGCGCTATGGCGGCGAGCCCGCCGTCTTCCACCACGTGCCCGAGTTCTACAACCACACTCTGGTTCGGCAGTACATCCAGGAGGAGCTGGGCATTCCGGAGCAGATGGAGTACCAGGCGAGCTCCGGATCCGATGGCATCCACGAAGAGCTCTCCATCGACGCCATCATGTCGGTCATCGACCCCACGTCGATCCGCTACGAGCAGCGGGTTGCGGCCGGCCGCGGCACGATCAACGGAATCAGCCTGGAGCCGCTCGCGGAAACCCAGGAGCTGGGCCGGAAGATCATCGCCTACCGCACGCAGCTGACGGTCGAGGCGATCGAGGCGTTTCGGGCGTCGATGCGGTAGCCCGGCGTCGGTCGACGGGCGCGGCACCTCGGTGATTCCTTCTCAATAAGTCGGGGCGCCCGGATGGGCTCGCCGTCGGCTCGCCCTTTCGCGGGAGCGCCGCACCGACTTCGGTTTGCCAGCTGGCCCGCTCAAGTCGAACCTACGGTTCTGCTTCGCTCCGCGAAGCGGGCGCCTCCGGCGCCCTGAATCCGGGCGCGGCACCTCGGTGATTCCTTCTCGATAAGTCGGGGCGCCCGGATTCGAACCGGGGACCCCCTGCTCCCAAAGCAGGTGCGCTACCGGACTGCGCCACGCCCCGAACTACTTCTGCTGCAGCGATTTGAGCCTCCGACCGCGCGTCGTTTGCAACCCTTTCTACGCGAGTCAGGCTCGGGGCTCGTAGACCGCCGCGAGCAACGTTCGTTGCTACTCCCGCGTGGGTCAACTCCCAGGGCCTGCGCCATGGGCAACCCCGGGTCATTGGACTCGGGAGCGGCGGCGCCAGTCGCCCGGCGCGGCTCCCGTCCAGCGCTTGAAGGCCCGGTTGAAGCTGCTCTGCTCGCTGTAGCCGAGGATGAAGGCGACCTCCGAGATCGCGATGTCCGACCGGTCCAGGTAGCCCCTCGCCAGATCTTCCCGCACGTCCTCGAGGACGGCTTTGTACGTCGTTCCGCGCTGAGTCAGCCGTCGCTGCAACGTGCGAGTGCTGATGTACAACTTCGCGGCGACATCTTCGGCGGTGGCGCCGGTCTGCAGGACCTCGCCGATCGCCTTTCGGACGCTCCTGACGAACCCACCGTCGGTCGGCACGGCCTCTCCGAGCAGCCGGGCATGCTCGTCCAGCAGTTGGCTGAGGGGGGGATTGGCCTCCGCAGAGGGCATCGACCAATCGCTCGTCTTGCACCAAAGCCGATCGCGATCGGCGTCGAAACGGACCGGAGAATGCAGCGCGGACACGTAGGGCTCGTGTCGCTCGGCTGGATGGCGGAACTCGACGAGTGACGGCTCCCAGGTCGGGTACCCCTTCAGTCGGGTGCGCGCGATCAGGGCAGCAAACGTGTAGTCGACGAATTGGGGAACCACCGCGCCGCCGCTTGCGAGCCTCATGTCCAGGTACGGCATTCCGTCCGACCAACCGACACGAAGGTCTACCGCCGGTGTCACCACCCTGTAGTGACGAGTGAAACTCTCGATCCAATCACCAAGCGTCGGCATCGCTGCGGCCAGAAAGTCCAGAATTCGGTAGGCCCCGGGTGGTAGAAGCGACGGCGCCGTCAGCGGCAAGTAAGGATCGCCCGCCGCGTTGGCCAGTTGCTCCCATATCCTGAGCGCGTTCGCGAGTGGGATCCGCGCGTCCGGGTCGGTCAGGACAGCGGCCCCGACCCCTTCGTCCCGGAGGATCGGTTCCGGGTCGACACCGAGCACCTTCGCGGCCGAGACCATGGCGACGGTGCTGGTGATCGCGACCTTGGGAATCGAGGGCATCGCAACGAGAGCATGACGGACGAAACGAGACGGTCAGCCCATTTTCCCGGCCGACTCCAGCGCGCGCAACCCGGTCCCGATCCCTGCCTCGTGTGGCTGGAGAAAGCCTCGCGCCCGCGATTCGGCGCGCTCGGACAAGAAACTGGCGGGCCCTGTCAATACGGCCCCAGGACCGACGGACACATTCGAAATCACGACTCCCGCTCGAGGCGGGGTCATGACACTCCCAACCGGGACGGTACCGAATGTCCGTTCGAACTGACCACATCGCGGCTACCTGCTTCAAGCCGCTGTCCGTTTTCATAGCCCTCGCAATGATCTGCGCTTCCCCCGTCGACGCGCAGCTGTCCCTCACGTTCGAGGAGCTTCCGTCGCAGGCCTTCTCGGATCCGATCGATGGCTCGCCGACCGCCGAGGTCGCCTCATCGGCTACACGTGTCGATATGACGTTCCCATTCAGCTTCGACGGCGGGAGCCAACTGGAGGTGAGCCTCGGCTTTCAGCGTCGCGCGTTTCGCTACACGGGCTTCGCGGGCGGTGACCCGCCGATCGACGCCCTCTACGAAAGCCATCTGTCGCTCAGCCTGACCCGCCCGATCAACGACCGTTGGTCCCTTCTCGGCATCCTGAGCCCGGGCATGGCCTCCGATCTCGAGGGAAAACTCGACACGCAAGACTTCAACATCCAGGCCGTGCTCGCTGGCATCCGACGGGTCAGCCCCGGCTTCGCGTGGGGCGTCGGCGTCGCCTACTCCACGCAGTTCGGCAAACCGCTGCCTCTGCCGGTAGCTCTCCTCGACTGGAACGACGGCAACAAGTGGAGCTGGACAACCATCCTCCTCACCAGCTCCGAGCTCTGGTACGCACACTCCGATCACGCGCAGTTCGGCCTGCGCCTTTCTACGGGTGGAAACAGCTACCAGGGCGACCCGGACATCTACGACGTGGACGACCCGGAACTCCTGTATTCGACCGTCACCGTCGGCCCATCCGTACGCCTGGCCTTCGGCGCGGTGGCGATCCAGGTCGAGGGGGGAGTCGTGCCCTACAACCGGTTCGAGTTCTTCGACGGAACCGAGACACAGGGTTCCTTCGGTGTGAAAAAGACCGGATTCGTTCGGTTCGGCCTCACGATCGCGCCTTAGGCGGAGATGACCGATGCACATGCTCATCCGAAGCCTGATCGGACTGTCTGCCCTGGGGGCGATCGTGCTGGCGACCGTCGTCCTGAGCGTGGTGGACGTTTCGAACCACTCGGACCTGGACACCTTCATCGAGAAGAAGATGGATGCGCTTCAGGCCCGGGGGCTCGCCGTGGCCTTCCTCAGGAACGGCCGGATTTCCTGGTCCGGCAACTACGGGTACGCGGACGCGGAGGCCGGAATGCCGATCACGGACGAAACGGTCTTCCAGGTCGCGTCGCTGTCCAAGATGGTGACCGCGGTTGCCGTCATGCAGTTGGCAGAACTGCAGCTTCTCGACCTCGACGCTCCGATCAACGCCTACTTGCCCTTCGAGATCGTGAACCCACACCATCCCGAGGCGGCGATCACGACCCGGATGCTCCTCCAGCACCGCTCGAGTCTGATCGACCACTCCGAAACGTACCGGAGATTGTTCACGATCCACTCGGGCGTGCCCGACCCCGAAGTCCCGGAAGAAGAGGCGCTCCGCCGGTACTTCCTACCGGGCGGCGACCTGTATGACGCGCAGAGAAACTTCTCCCGGACGCCGCCCGGCGAGGAGCGACACTACACGAACCTGGGCTTCGGCCTTCTGGGCTTTCTCGTCGAGCGCGCATCGGGACGACCGTTCAATGCCTTTACTCGCGAACACATCTTCACGCCTCTCGGGATGGCGTCGACGGGGTGGTTCTCGAGCGAAGTGGACATGGACCGGCTCGCCGTGGCCTACGACGGTGACACCCGTCTCGACCCGTATAGCACGACCTCCTACCCCGCCAGCGGACTTCGTACCACAGTCTCCGACTTCGCGAAGTTCGTGGTCGCGCTCTCCTACCCTCCGGAATCCGGGGAACGAGAGATCCTGGACCGTGAGACCCTGGAGGCGCTCTGGCGCGCTCCCGCCGACGACGCACTCGTGTGGCATCCTGCTGTCTTCGACGAATTCCTCGTGAACACCGGCGACGCGGACGTGCGCGGCCATTCGGGCGGAGACCCCGGCTACTCGGGACTGGCCGCTTTCAACCGGGAGGCAGGTACGGGCATGATCGTGTTCATGAACGGCGCACCTTCGCTCATCGACCCGTCGCCGCTCTTCCTACTCCAGCAGCTGAACTTTCGGGCGCCCTACCGGCGTCTGGCCCAGATGGCGGGAGTGCTTTGAGTCATGTCTACGATCCGACCTGCCGACGCCCAGTACAGCCTCGGCAAAATTCTGGCGATCTGGGCTGCCGTCGCCCTCCCTATGCCACTGATGGCTTTCTGGCTCGCTCCGGGGGTGGCCACGAAGGTGGACCACCACCCCATGCTCGTCACCTGGTACTTCCTGATCGCGGGGATGGTCTGGCAGTTCGTCCTATCCGTGCTGTTGCTTCGCCGTGAGCTCGACGAATTCACCTGGCGGGCCCTCTCGGAGCGCATCTGGCTGCACGCCCCGAGCGATCCCCGTTCGGGCGAGCGAAGGTGGAGCTACCTGTGGTATCTGGTTCCCGCCTTCGCCTTCTACGCCATCTTCGAGATGACCCCACTCGAGGACGTGATCGGGCGGCTCATCCTGATCCCGTTCCCGATGCTCGCGCGGCTGCCTGAACTCGATCTTGGCGTGCTCGCCCTCGAGGAGCTCGCCGGGGCGTGGTGGCTGGTCCCGATTGCTCTCGTCAGCAGCCTGTTCAACTACCTGCTGGGCGAAGAACTCCTCTTCCGAGGGGTGTTGCTTCCCAGGATGGAGGGGGTCTTCGGGCGGTGGGACTGGGTAGCGAACTCCGCGCTATTCGCGCTGTACCACCTCCACAGGCCTGTGCAGATGCTCGCCTTCATCTTCGGAGGCCTCGCCTGGTCCTTCCCGTCGAGACGCTTCAGAAGCATCTGGTTCGCCATCATCCTGCATGGAATCGAGGGCGTCTTCCTCATAGTCGGGGTCTACTCGGTGGTCGCCGGGACGGGTCCTTGACGGCCCGGCACACCGAGTCGGGCATGCCCCCGATTCTCCCTGCCGAGATCAGGTCATGAGTCTTCGGGCGAAGAGACGACTCAGGGCCGCCTTACCCGTCGTGACGCTGTTCGTGGCGATCTCACTCGTCTGGGACGGCCTCACGTCGATTCTGGCACCCGATGCGCCCGCCGCACCGGCGACCACGGTGGTATTCGGCGTCTTGATTGCTCTGCCCCTGATCCTCTTCGAATCCTCGCCTCTCGCCGGTCGGTTCCGCCGACTCCCGTTTGCGTTGGCTGTCTTGGCCAAGGCGACGACCTACGTCGCGGCGCTCGCCGCAATTTTCCTGGGAGGCGGGCTGGCCGTCGGGTGGTGGCAGGGCCTGACGCTGGCCGACTTCTCCGCATCCCTGCCCCTCAACATCGGCGCCATCGGCAGCACGTACCTCGTCTATCTCGTCGTCATCTTCCTCAGGCAACTCGACCGCCTTCTGGGGCCCGGCGTTCTGGCCCGCTTCATCATCGGTCGATACCACCGGCCCCGGAGGGAACGACGCATCTTCATGTTCGTCGATCTCGAAGGCTCGACCCGGCTCGCCAAGACCCTGTCGCTCGAGCACTACTACGGGCTCGTGAACGACTTCTTCCAGGACGTGGCCGAGCCAGCCGTCGACGCCGACGGCGAGATCTACGAATACGTCGGAGACGAGGTCGTGATCTCCTGGCCCTACGAAGCCGGCACTCGGAACGCCAACTGTGTCCGGGCATTCTTCGAGATGGAAAAGGCCATCTGGGGTCGGAGCGGGGAGTACATCGAACGGTACGGGGCAGTCCCGGCGTTCAAGGCCGCGCTCCACGAGGGCGAGGTGATTGCCGCAGAGATGGGTGGTATCAAGCGGGTCATCGCCTTCAACGGCGAGGTCCTGAACGTTACGGCCCGTATCCGCAGCGAATGCTCACGGCTCGGATACCGACTGCTGGCGTCACGACCTCTCGTCGAAGGGTTGGAGCTACCGGACTACGTGACCCCCCGGGCGATGGGCACCATCGACCTCCGAGGCGCGGGCGAGACCGAGATCGTCGCGCTGGGCTGAGACCGACGGTCGGGTTCGCACCGCGAACGACTCGCACCGTCGACACTCCGAGTCGACGCGTAGTCGAATAGGGCGTTCCCGGGCGCCAGCGGAAATCGTCTCCGGGCGGGCTGCCATTCCCGTCAGAGCCCGATGATCACCCTCACCTGAGCCAGGACCGACTCGTTTCCGCTGTCGTCGGTCACGGTCAGGCCGAACGTCTGTTCACCTGAACCGAAGGGGCCTGCGACCTCCGTCACCGCGAGAGAAGGCCGGTCCGTCGTCACGACCTGTCCGTTCGGAAGGCGCCAGTCGTACCGGACGATGACCCCACCCACATCGGTCGACCGGACGCCCGTGAGCAGGAAGGCGGCTCCCTGCGGGACCGTCCCGATCACGGGCCTGCCATCGGGATAGACCGCGCTCAGCACTGCGGTCGGTGCTGTGGTATCGGGTTCGAGGAGCGTGACCGTGACCTGGGCGAGCGTCGACTCGTTCCCGCTGTCGTCAGTCACCTGGAGTCCGAAGGTAGAGACGCCGACCTCGAGGCTACCGCCGAAAAGATCGGTGACCGCGAGTGTCGGTGTTTCGGTCACGACCGACTGCCCGCTGGGCAGAATCCAGCGATAACGGGTGATCTGTCCTCCGACATCCACCGACCTCGACCCTCTCAGGGAGAAGGTCTCACCCAGTCGGAACGAACGCTCTGCGTCGACGTCTCCGGCGGCATTCACAACCTCGAGTACGGCCGTCGGGGACTGCGTGTCGACCACCGTCACCGTTGTCTGAACGAGCTGCGAGACGTTTCCGCTCCCATCGGTGACACGTAGACCGAACGTATGGGTGCCGACACCGAAGCCGGAGTCGCTGATCAGGGTCACCTCCAGCGTCGGCGTATCCGTGATCACGGTGAGGCCAGACGGGAGGATCCAGTCGTACCGCACAAGCTGCCCTCCCGTGTCCACGGACCGAGCGCCGGACAGGGAGAAGTCTTCACCGATTTCGACGCGTCCGTCGGCGTCGATATCCCCCAATGCATCCAACACGTCGAGAACGGCGGTCGGCGCCTGAGTGTCGACGATCGTGACAACGACCTCGGCCAACGAAGATTCGTTTCCGCTCTCGTCGACCACCCGGAGCCCGAACGTGTGCTCACCGACAGCGAACCCGGCGTCGGTGAGTTCCGTCACGGCGAGCGTCGGTGAGTCCGTCGTCACAGCCTGCCCGTCGGGGAGAACCCACCGATACTGCGCAATCGACCCTTCGCCATCGGTGGACCTCGAGCCGCTCAACGAGAACACGTCGCCTGGGCCGAACCGCTGATCCGCATCCACGGCACCCGTGGCGTCGAGCACTTCGAGGACTGCGGTCGGCGCCTGCGTGTCCACGACGACGACGGTCGTCTCGACGACCGCGGACTCGTTGCCGCTGCTGTCGACCACGGTCAGCGCGAAGGTGTGTGGTCCGAGAGCGAAGCGCATGAAGTCCGTGACCGCCAGTCGGGGGTCATCGGTCGTCACCGACCGTCCGTCGGAGAGAACCCACCGGTATTCGACGACTTGCCCCCCGATGTCACTCGACCTCGAACCGTCCACGGAGAACGCGTCCCCGAAGCCAATCCTCCGATCGCCAACGATCGCGCCCGATCCATCCAGCACGTCGAGGACCGCCGTAGGAGCCCGCGTGTCGACGAGCGTGACTGTCGTCTGGGCGACCGCCGATTCGTTTCCGCTCTCGTCGACCACCCGGAGCCCGAAGGTGTAGTCGCCGAGATCCAGCCCTCCACTCACGACCGCCGTCACGAGGAGGGACGGGACATCGGTCGTCTCGGTCTTTCCATCGGGATAGATCCATTCGTAGCTCGTGATCCGTCCCCCGGCGTCGGTCGACCTCGAACCGTCCAGGATGAAGGCTGACCCACCCTCGATCGTCCCGTCGTCGACGAGCTGACCAGCAGCATCCCGAAGTTGCAGAACCGCAGTCGGCGCCTGCGTGTCGACGATGGTCACCGTCGTCTCGACGACCACCGACTCGTTGCCGGCCGCGTCCACGACAACGAGTCCGAACGTGTGCACCCCGAGACCAAAGCCCTCGTCCGAGATCTCGGTCACCGCGAGCGTGGGCGCATCGGTGGACACGGTCAGTCCGCCCGGCAGCCGCCACTCGTACTGCGCGATCGGGCCACCGGAGTCCAGCGAGCCCTCACCCCCGAGGGAGAACGGCTGCCCGACCTCGATGCGACCGTCGGCGTCGACTTCGCCGAGGGCATCCAGGATTCGAAGGACCGCCGTCGGCCTCCGTGTGTCCTGGATCGTGACCGTGGTCTCGACCAGCGTCGACTGGTTGCCACTGTCATCGGACACCCGCAGCCCGAAGGTGTGCTCTCCGAGTCCGAAGCCCTCGTCCACGATCTCGGTCACGGCCAAAGTCGGCGCGTCCGTCGTCACGGTGACGGCCCCGGGGAGGCGCCAATCGTACCGGACGACGCTCCCACCGACATCCGTCGACCGCGCACCGCCGAGGGAGAACGAGTCCCCGGCCTCGATGCGGCCATCGGGCTTCAGGGCACCGACCCCGTCGAGAACGTCCAGCACGGCCGAGGGCGGATCGGGATCACCGACCGTGACGGTCGTCTCGGCGAGTGCGGACTGGTTCCCGCTGTCGTCCGACACACGGAGCCCGAACGTGTACACACCCGTCCCGAAGTCCACGCCGTCGATCTCTGTCACCGCCAGCGTCGGCCCATCGGTGCGTATGGGTGACAGCCCCGGCACGAGCCACTCGTACCGATCGACCACCCCACCGATGTCCGTCGACCGTGCGCCACTGAGGGCAAACGCTTCTCCTACATCGACGCGGCCATCCGTGTCCACGGCACCGGAGGCGTCCAGGAGCTCGAGGACGGCCGTCGGCGCCTGGGTGTCGGCGAGATCGGGATCGAGGGGTAGGTCGAGCGGCCCGCATGCCGAGACCGAAAGAAGAAGCAGTGCAGCCAGGCGCTTCATGTCGGGAGTACTCCAGAGTCGGGGGGAAGCTGGAAAGTACATCACTTCACCCGAGCGGCGCGCTCCCTCCCCTCAGGCAGCCCGTGTCTTGACGCCTCCCCACCCTTCTTCGACCTTCCCGGCCTCATCAAGACCGGCTGAGGGACAGGCCCTTAGACGCCGGGGCAACCAGATATCCGCTCTACAGGAGCGGGGATCACGGTGCCAACTCCTGCAGGTCGATGACCTGAGAGATGAGAGGGCGTCTTGCTCGCGCAGCGCTTCAGGAGGGGCACCGACTCACTCCAGGAGCGAAGATGGCAGGCAGCGACGTAGTCGAAGGCACCCCGAATCGTGTCGAGCCTCGAGCGTCCGGCTCCGCGACTCTCGCGCCGGCCCGTCGACCCCGAGACCCGGTGACCGCTGCGGTTCGTGCAGGCGTGGCCGAAGACACGGCCTTCGGATCGGTCATGCCTCCTCTCTACCTGAGCTCGAACTACGAATTCCAGGCGCTCGGTGTCCCGCCGGTCTACGACTACGCGCGCTCCGGGAACCCGACGCGGGCCACACTCGAAGGCGCGCTCGCTGAGTTGGAGGGTGGGCAATCGGCCGTCGCGACGGCGTCCGGCATGGCGGCGGTCCTCGTTGCGCTCCACCTCTGTCGACCGGGGAGCGTCGTTCTCGCTCCCAAAGACTGCTACGGAGGCACGTATCGGTTGCTCCAGGCGCTCGCCGGACGAGGACAGTTCTCCGTCCGGTTCGTCGACTTCCTCGAACCGGCCGACGTCGCTGAAGCGTTCACCCCCGACGTCGGCATGGTGTGGATCGAGACACCGAGCAATCCGCTCCTCCGCATCTATCCGATCCACGACCTGTGCCAGCGCGCGGCCGCCGTCGGAGCGGTATCGGTCGTGGACAACACCTTCCTTTCCCCCGCACTCCAGCGCCCGATCGAACTGGGTGCCGACCTCGTCGTGCACTCGACGACCAAGTTCATCAACGGACACAGCGATGTCGTCGGAGGAGCCGTGGTCGCGGCGGACGCCGAGGCGGGAGCGGAAGCATCCTGGTGGGGCAACTGCCTCGGAGTCACCCAGAGCCCGTTCGACTGCTACCAGACCCTGCGCGGTCTGCGAACCCTGCACGCCCGGGTCGAGGCCCACGCCCGCAACACGGCTGCGGTCGTGGACGCCCTGTGCAAGCACGAAGCCGTTCGGGTCGTGCACTACCCGGGTCTGGAGAGCCACGGCGGTTTCGCCCTGGCTGCCGAGCAACAGAGCGGAGCGGGGAGTATCGTCAGCTTCGAGCTCCGCGGAGGGCTGGCGGCCACCCGGCGTTTTTTTGACGGGCTCGGGTCCTTCTCACTCGCCGAATCGCTGGGCGGAGTCGAGAGCCTCGCGTGCCACCCGTGGTCGATGACCCACGCGTCGATGCCCGAGCACGCGCGAACCGAGGCCGGGATCCGTGACGACCTCGTGCGGCTCTCGGTCGGGATCGAATCTCCCGACGCGCTGGCCGGTGACGTGAACCGGGCGCTGGACGCCACGGTCTTGAACCGAACCGCCGGCCAGGCTATTCCTTTCGCATGACGCACCATCGGCTCTCCCCGGAACAGTCCCACGACGCCGCCAAGATCGGCGCCGCGGCGTGTTGTTGTCCCATCACCCTCCGGGAGCCCTGTGCGCTGACGTAACGCGTTCGTCGTAGTCCGTTCGCTTCATCGCCCGCTTGGCTCCGCCAGGCGGGTTTTTTTGTGCCCCTACGCCACCACACGACCATGTCATTCCATCTCCCGATACGTCCTCGGCGATTCGCGATCCTGCTTCCCCTCGTCTTCTCGACGGCCTGCGACCAGCCGTGGCCCGAACACACAGCCGATGTGCCCGTCGAACGCTTCGGATCCGAGCACGAGGCCTGGCGCACGCTACGCGAGGCTCGCGCCGTCGCCCCTCCTGGCGGCCCCGTGCTCTGGATCGGCCTCTGGGAGCTTCCGATGGGCGCAACGAGCTTCGGGTCCGATCCGTCGCTGCCGATCACCCTACCCGGTAAGGACGCCCCCGCGCTGGCGGGCACGCTGTACCGATCCGACGACGCGGTCTACGTCGTTCCCTCGTCGGACTCCCCGTTGTCCCTCCACGAGGGTGATGTGGTGACGCAGAGGACGCGGTTGCGACACGATCGCGAGCCCACGCCGACACGACTCTCCCTGGGCTCCCTCGGACTCCGTGTCCACTCCGAACCCGGTACGAGTCGTCTCTGGCTGCGCGCCTGGGACGAAGACCACCCGGCACGGTCGACCTTCCGGCTTCCCGACTACTATCCGCTCGACCCGTCCTGGAACGTACCCGCGAGGTTCGACGCCTTCCGCGAACCCAGACCGATTCGTATCCCGGACGTCACGGGTGGGACGATCGAACTGTTGTCGCTCGGCGAAGTGGTGTTTCGAAAGGACGACCAGGAGTTCCGACTCGTGGCGACGGGCCGCCCGACGGGTACGTCGATGCAGGTGATGATCTGGGACTCGACGGCGGTCGACGAGACATACCAGGGGGGCCGATACCTCAGGGTCGAGAAGCCGGACAGCGGTGCCTGGACGACGATCGACTTCAACCGGGCCTACAACGCCCCGTGTGTCTTCACTCCCTGGTCCGTCTGCGGTGTACCGCCCGAAGAGAACCATCTTCCCATCCGGATCGAGGCCGGGGAGAAGCGTCCTGCCAAGTCGGTGGACAGACGCGCGGGCCGGGTCGGGCCGTAGTTGACCGCCCGCCGGGTCCGTGCCACCGGAGGGGTCGGGTGGAGAAAACATCATCCTTGTTCCCCGTCTCGGACGCCGCACAGTTTTGAAGTATGGGACTCCAGCCGACACTGGAGGACAACTTCCTTGGGGGGAGACGATCCCATGCAAGAGAAACAGCAGTTCCAGATCCTGGCCGTCGTGCTGGTGGTGTCGTACACAGCGCTGGCGGCGGCCCTCTACTTCGTGCACACACCGCACATTCGACTCGGCCTCGGGCTCCTTGCAGTCCTGCCGATGCTCCTTTCCAGCGTCCGGCTCAGCGTGATCGAACACGCGCTGAAGTACGTCCAGCCACACCGCTACCCTCGTCGTTTCTGGCGACTCCGTGAGTGTGTGGACGACGTGCTCGGTGAGATCCGTCGGCTCAATCGGATCGCGGTCGACGTCCAGCAGGGTGTTCGCGCCCAGGAAGAGGCGAGCGAGATGATGGACGAGATCGAGGAACGCCTGATTGGGCTGATCGGTGACATCCGGGCCTCCGCGGGCGAAGAGAGCCCCGCCCCGCCGGAAGCCGCTCGGGCGCAATCCGGGCCTCCGATGGGACAACCGCTCCCGGGGTCCGCCTAACCCGCCAGGGACCTCGAAAAGGCGGCACCGAGTTCCGACCGGCAGAACTCGGTGCCGAGCCGTCAGGGGTCTGATCGGTCGAAATAGCCCGAATCACCTGACGATCCGGGCGCAGTGCCGTGTCGACGAACCGGCACGGAGGGTGCGTAGTGGACGGTCGCACCTCATGTTCCCCGGCTCCGTACGCCGTCGGAACCGCGATCTCGCTTCCCTCAGCCAGGCAGACCCGCCATGAGACCGACCCGAACCCTTTGGATTCCAGGCCTCGTGGCCTGTGGATTCTTCGGGGGTGCTGGCCTCGGTGCCGTCTCGCAGGCGGACTCGACCACGGACGTGCTGGTGGCGGAAGTCTCTGCCCCCGAGCCACTTGTGGCCGAGCGCGTATCGCCCGACATGAGCCCACTCGAGGCGTCACTCCGATCCGATGTGCGGGTCCGAGCCTTCCTACGAGCGTACGACGCCCACATCGACTCCGTGTCGTTCCGGGACGACGACCTCGTCTTCACGGTGGCCGGTCAGGAGATCCACTTCCTCGACGGCCGGATGTTGGCGGCGCACCGACTCGATCGGCGCGACCGGTGCGATTCGATCTTCTATCGCTACCCGCTCGAGATGCCGGACGAACCGATCCCCGTGTCCACCGACCCCGTACGCTTCTGCACGGATCTGCAGGAAGCGCTTTGGGGCCGCACCGAGGCTCAGATCCGGAGGGGGTCCCGTTCGACCACCTTCATCGACCGCCGCATGTTCGTGAACGATGTCGTAGCCGACGCACTCGTCGGTGTCGAAGCCGACCTCCTCTCGCTTGCCGCACGCGACGCCGAGGTGGCCGACTGGATCGACGAGATCGACATCACCTACTCGTTCATCGACCGCGGCATCGCGGGGACCCGCACGCGCAGCCAGCACTCGTGGGGGCTCGCCGTCGACTTCGTACCCGACTCGTACGAGGGCCGGCAAGTCTACTGGCGGTGGACCCGGGCCTGGAACCGGACCGGATGGCATCGCACGCCGCTCGATCAGCGTTGGAGCCCGCCGGATCCCGTGATCGAGACCTTCGAGCGTCACGGCTTCCTGTGGGGCGGAAAGTGGGCGCACTTCGACAACCTGCACTTCGAGTTCCGCCCGGAGATCCTGGAGTACAACAGGATCCTCGCGGCCGACGCCGCTCGTGTGGCCCCGTTCCGGAGCGAGCTCGCGGACTTCTGATCCGCCGCTCGGATGTCTCCCCGCGCTGACCGGGTCAGCGCCCGGGCCGCGCTCCGGTGCCCTGGATGTCGTCGTTCGGGCTCCGGATCGTGAACGCGATCGCCCGCCCCTCGTCGTCGAACTCGAATTCGATGATCGGCGCCGCACGGGGGTTCACGGCCGACACCTCGCGGCCGAAGGTCCCCGCCATCGCGTACGCGCCGCCTCCCCGCGGTAGGAGTGCCTGGCCGTAGATGACGACCGGCTGCTCGCCTTCGCCCGAGTAGAAGGCGGCTTCCGCATCCTCGGTCAAACGATCGACGAAGTGCACGATCCCTGTGTCCTCGTCACGCTCGATGTGGATCGATCGCGGACGCTCCCCTCCGAACATCACCTCGAAGTACCGAGCGGTCGGGTTGTGGCTGTCCCCGCCGGTGAAGCGATCGATCTGTTCTCGCGTCGGCATGCTCGGGCTGTCGTCGAAGAGCCAGTCCCCGAGCACGGCCCTGGCCTCTTCTGCAGGCGTCGCCAACGCGATCCCCGGGTCGACCTCGAGAGGGAGCGATACCCGGTCTCGGCCCCAGTGCATGACCAGATCCGCGCCGTCGATCCGGATCCGATCGAGATCCCATTCGAGCGATTCCTGCACGTCCTCGGTCCGGGCCCGCTCGATGCCCAGATGCACGACCGCGTCCTCGATCGGTGGGTGTGCACTGTGCCACAACGTCGTATCCGCGTGCAGCGCCAACCTCCACGGCTCGTCTTCGAGAACGCGTAGCCAGACGCTGTAGCGGCCCGCCGGGACCGGGGTGCCCGAGAGGACGACATCCTTCGAGAAGCTGATCGTCGTGGCGGCGTTGGCGCCCGGCGTCCATACCTCGCCCCACGGAATCTGTCGACCGAAGATCACCTCTCGGCCCCGGAGTGACGGTCGGGACCACACAATCCCGACCTCCGTGCCCGAGATCACCTGCGTGAAGGTGGCGAGTTCACTGGTGGCCTGCGCGGAGACCGCAGCGGGTACGAGCGCGAGGGTGAGCGCGGCGGTCCACGCGAGTCGTGAGCGGGTCATCGGCAGAGTGCGGGCTGATTCCTCATGTCGCCCGAAAGCTGCGGTTGTCGGACCCTCAGGGCCAGCCCGGCTTCGCCGAGAAGTTGTAGCGGAGAAAACGCTGGTCGATGACCGCGTTCGACCACCGACTCGTCGCGACCATTCGGCGCTCGCGGATCAGGTGACCGGGATCCACGACATCGGCGTTCCCCCGATAGTCGTCCAGATCACCCACGAAGGCCTCGGGCCAGCCGGCCGCCAGGGGATGTCCCGCTCTTCGTGTTCCCTGTACCAGCGCAGCCCAATTCTCTCGCAGTTCGGTCGGCGTTGCCGCACCTCCGACGATGGCGCGCGGCAGCGAACCGTGCTTTCCCCACTCCACGAAGACCTCGGGTCGTACCTCGGCCGAGAGATCGTGATCGACGATCTCGCCGTGAAAGTACGTCTGTAGCCGCGTCGGTCGGTCGGTACCGGGATCGTACGTGATCCAGACCACCTCGTGGTCCGTCGGTTCGTTGTCGTCCGGGAAGTCGATGTCGTCGTCCCAGAACAGATGGTAGGCGATGCGCGGGCCGTCGGGGTCGATCACGACGCCGACATCTTCCAGAGGCAGAGGCTCGTCGCGATGTACGAACAGAAGGGGTGCGTGACGGACGGCCAACTCGATCTCGGCCTCGGTGGGATCCGATACAGGATCGAGATCGAGGGCGCGCCGGTACAGGCGGCTCGCTTCCCCTACGCGCCGCTGGCCGTGGAGCTCGACTCCGGCCGCATACGCGCGTCCGGCCTCGTCGAATCGCTCGGGCGCGGCCGCGACCTCCGAGGCCGCAGGGTCCCCCGCGTCGTTTGCGGCGGGACGGTCACACCCACCCACCGAAAGGATCATCGCCACGCTCGCGGGGGCGATCAGGGTTCGGCGAATCATCGGATCTCCGTGGCTGGGGGCATCGGAGCAATCTGTTCCGATGCCCCCGCGCGCGACCAGCCGAATCGGGCCGGACCGGCACCAACGAAGAACATTGTCACCAACGTGTTACACGCCGCCGCTTCGAGTGGCGGTCGAGGTACTACAGGGTCGGATAGTCCGTGTACCCTTCCTCCCCGGGCGTGTAGAACGAATCCATGCGCGGTTCGTTCAGGTCGGCCCCCTGCTCGAACCGCTTCACGAGATCCGGGTTGGCCAGGAAGGGCCGCCCGAACGCGATCAGATCCGCTCGCCCGGCCTCGAGATCGGCGTTGGCCCGCTCCAGGTCGTATCCACCCGAGAGGATGAAGGCGCCACTGAAGGCCGCCCGCATCCGGTCCTTCACTTCGTCCGGTACGGCAGGCGTGCCCATGCTCGAGTGATCGACGAGGTGAACGTAGGCGAGGCCGATCCGACCGAGTTCTTCGGCCAGGGCAACGTACGCGTCGTCGATTTCGTCGTGGTGCGGGATCTCGTTGAAGACGCCGTAGGGGGACAGCCGGATGCCGACCTTGTCTCCGCCGACCGCAGCCACACACCGACGGGCCACCTCGAGCGCGAAGCGGTTTCGGGCTTCCCACGATCCGCCCCAGGCATCGTCCCGGCGGTTCACGTGCGGGCTGAGGAACTGATCGATCAGGTACCCGTTGGCCCCGTGGAGCTCCACGCCGTCGAAGCCGGCGTCGATCGAGAGTCGGGTGGCCTCGACGAACTCCTCGATCGCGGCTTCGATGTCGGCCTCGGTCATGGCTTCGGGTGCCGGCATCTCGACCGCATCACCCTCGGCATCGACCCACATCTTCGTCTCCTCGAGGGCGACCGCCGACGGAGCCAGCACACGAGCCCCGTCCGGGAGGTTGGCCGGGTGGGACACGCGGCCGGTGTGCATCAACTGACAGAAGATCCGGCCGCCCTCGTCGTGGACGGCATCGGTCACCAGCCGCCACCCCGCGACCTGCGCTCCGTCGAATACACCGGGGATCCGAGCGTACCCGAGGCCGTTGGGAGACGGCGACGTCCCTTCCGTGACGATCAGGCCGGCCCCGGCCCGCTGTCGGTAGTAGGTCGCCATCAGTTCGTTCGGCACGTTTCCGATTGCTCGGGATCGTGTCATCGGGGCCATCACGGCCCGGTTGGACAGCGGTACGCCTGCAAGATCGTACGACGAGAAGAGCTTCCCTTCAGCCATGTCGGACCTCTGCGTCTGCATATAGGTGATAGGTCATTGATTCACATATAAAGCGAACACCCCGAAAGGGGGTGTTGGTTCCCAGTGCAGCCGGGAAGCAGATCGCCCGGAACGAGAGCAGTACTCGGGCCGGCCCAGCCCGCCACCTCCGAGGTGGCCCGGTAGAGTCAGTTCGGAGTGGCCTGCGCCGGCTTCTCCCCGGCCAAAAGGTCCTCCTCGCCGCTCTCCCTTCGCTCGGCTTCGATCTGACGGTCCACGGCGTCGTCCTTGGACACGTCCTCCTGCTCCTGACGTACGTCCGTGGCATCGAAGGGCGCGGGCGGCTGGACCTCGGCCGGCGCTGGAAGGTCCGAGGGGGCTCCGGCCACCGCGCCGTCCCCGCTGAGCCTGACGATGTACTCGGGTGACGGCAGCGAAATGCCGGCCGACTCGAGTCGACGTTTCACGAGCCGGATCGCCTCGGATCGCACTCGACCGAACTCGGCCTCCCGCTGATCGACCCAGCCCATGAAGCGGACCGTGACCCAAGAGTCTCCGAGGTTCACGACCAACGCCTCGGGCGCCGGATCGTCGAGGACACCGTCCATCTGCGTGAGGATCTCGACCCCGGCACGGCGCGCCAACGACAAGTCGTCGACGGGTCCGACCCCCGCATCGAAGGTGAACCTCCGCTTCGGATTTCGAGAGTAGTTGAGCATCGGACTGCGGAACACGACGCCGTTCGGCACGCGCACGTGGTTGCCGTCGAGTGTCATGAGGATCGTCTCGCGGGGTGTCATCCGCACGATCTTGCCCTCGTGTCCGTCCACGACGACGTGGTCGTTCTTCTCGAAGGGCTGTTGTACGGCCAGGAGGAGGCCGGCCAGGTAGTTCTCGACGATGTCCTTGAACGCGAAACCGATAGCGAGGCCGGCGAGTCCCGCGGTTCCGGCCACCGCACCGACGAGGGCCGTCGCCTCCATCAGATCCAACGCGACCAGAAGCCCCGCCAACACCACGGCGGTCTGGATCGCCCTTCCGATCAGATGCCGAAGGAAGGGGTTCCGCACCTCGAACCACGAGGGGCCGCCCCATCGGCCCAGGAGCTTCCCGACCCAGAGCGAAAGCACGACGATGAGGAGCGCTACGACCAGCAGGGGAAGTCGCGCCACCAGATCGTAGCCGCGAGTCTGGAGTCGGTCCCATGTCGGCTGCAGCTGCCTCGACAACGAGGCATCCAGCGCGATCTGGTTCTCCACCCAGAGGACGCCGTCCTGCCCTTCCGCGAGTTCGGCTGCACGCTCCCTGGTGGCGTCTTCGAGCACGACCCCCTGGAGCCGAACGACTCCGGCCTCGACGACGACGTCGACCCCGTCCAGCGACGGCACCCGATCGAAGATCGCCTGCAGGGTCCCACGGATCGTCTCGTCCGCGACCGACCGCGCATCGGAGATCGCTTCCGGTACCTCCTGCAACGTCTCGACGGTCGAGTCGGCGACCGCCGAATCGACGAGGGTCGGGTCCTGCCCCATGACGACCGACGGGGACGCGAGAACCCACAGTGCGAAGGAGACCGCGCGGCCCCGTGATGTCGTGGTCATCCGTGTTTGCCTAGCCCCCCGGCAGGCTCTCCACCAGCTGCGTCATCCGACGGAGGTGGTCCGCTGTCGGAAGGCGCCCCCTGCCCCCGCCGAGGTTGTCGATCATGTGCTCGGGATCGCCCGTCCCCGGGGCGGCCACCGTCACGGCGGGGTGGGCGACGACGAACTTCAACATGAATTGCGCCCAGGTGTGAGCGTCGAACTCATGCGCCCACTCGGGGAGGTCCCGATCACCGATCCGCTCCCACATGCGGCTCCGCCCGAACGGCAGATAGACGAGGACACCGATGCCCCGATCCTGAGCCAGCGGGAAGATGACCTCCTCCGCCTCCCGGTTGTCGATGGCGTAGTCGATCCCGATGAAGTCGATCGGGTAGTCGCGCATGACCCGAGCCAGATGGTCGTACTGACCGGAGCTCGTGGTCGTGATGCCGATGTACCGGATCCGCCCAGACTCCTTGTACTCCTGCAACACCCCGAGCTGGGTCGGAGGGTCGCCCATGTTGTGGACCTGGTTGAGGTCGATCACCGGAACCCGCATGCGCTCGAACGAGCGCTCGATCTGCGCCCGGACGTCGGCCTCGTCCACGGACCCGCCACCACGACCGGCCACGTTGACCTTCGTGGCCCAGAAAATGTCGCCGCCGAAGCCGTCTTCCGCGGCCCACTGCCCGGCGTACTCCTCCGAACCGCCTCCGCCGTACCCGGCGGCGCTGTCGAACACGCGCCCCGCCCCTTCCGCGTTCCGGGCCAGCTCGTGGAGCACCGCCCGGTGATCCGCGAGCTCTTCAGCGCTCGAGTTGGCGGAGATCCAACGTCCACCCAGTCCGATCACCGGCACCTGTTCGCCGCTCGAAGGGATCGGCTTCGTGCGTACGGCGCCGCTCTGTAGAGAGGCGAGCAGGCTCGGGTTCAGCCCCAGCGCCGCGCTCGCCGCGCCGGTGATACGTAGCCATTCGCGTCGTGTGATCATCCTGGTCCATCCGTCGAGAAGTCAACGAGAGTGCGGGCCAGCGGCCGGACGGCGGCCCTCCCGAACTGGGCAGAGCTGCATCATGGCGTGCGTGCGCAGTGCGCGAAAGCCCGCTAATGTCGACCCCTTCAGTTTCGGATCAGTTGCGATCCGACCTCGTGGGCAAGGAGTGGGACGGATGACGACGGGAGTCACACGATACCTGATCGACCGGCGACCGCACGGGCTCGGAGCAGTCGCACTCATGGTGTCGATCTGGGCCTGCGGACCGGATCCGAACCCACGCGAGGACACGGCCGGAGTCATGGGCTCCGGTTCGGCCTGGAGCGGCGGTGCCCCCTGGGTGATCGACACCGTGCCCATCTATCGAGTCGACGGCAACGACCCGGAGTACCCACTGACACAGGTCGTCGCCGCACGATTCGTGCACGACGACCTTCTGGTGATCGGTGATCGGCCACGGTCGCCGTCCGTCTCGGCCTTCGATGGCACAGGCGAGCGGCTCTGGTGGCGGAGTGAGGTCGGTGACGGCCCGGGTGAGCTGAACTTCCTCGCCCTGGCTTGGCTCGAAGCCGACTCGACCGTCACCCTGTACGATCCGTCGACGAGCCGTCTGGTGCGACTCGATCCAGCGACCGGAGCACTCGCCGACCAGGTGACCTTCGGCGACTGGCTGTCGGCCGGTGGCCCCGCCGGTACGGTGATCAGGGGTCCAGCGGGGCCGACCTCGTTCATCGGCTGGCCCAACAGCTCCATCGGGACGATCCGGGACGGTGTTTCGTACACACCCGCATACACGATCGACCTCAGCGACCGGTCCATGACGGAGTTCGCCGAAATCGGGCGGCTGGGCGTGGTGTCCGAGGCCTCCCCGAGGCCACCGATCCTCGGGCAACGCGTGATCGTGTACGCCGGTGGCGGCCGTCTCCTCCACGGCCTCGGCGAAGACTTCACGATCACCGAGTGGACGTTCGACGATCCGGGGGGTCCACGGTCGTCCGCCGACTTCGGGCGACCTTACGATCGGCGCGCGGTCTCCGAGCGGATGATCGAGGGGCGGAAGCAGGCCGACCTCGCCCGCCCGACGAGCGACCCGCCGGAGGTGTGGGCCGCCGAGATCGAGCGCCGCTACGCCGAGGGGCCGATCGCCGACTTTCTCCCCGCCTTCGACCGCATCCTGATCGACGACCTCGACCACGTATGGGTTCGACACTTTTTGGCACCGGGTGACACCATGACACACTGGTCGGTCTTCGACGTAGAGCGAACGTGGCTCGGAGACATCACACTCCCGACGCCGATCGACGTCGTCGATGTCGGTGTCGAGCGGATCGCTGCCATCGTGACGGACGACTTCGACGTCCCCTCCGTCGTGGTGTTGCGGCTCGACCGAGGCTGAGCCCGACCCCGTTGACCTCACCCCCCACCTTCCGCTAGCCTCTTCGCTCCTCATCAAGACCGGCTGAGGGATAGGCCCTGTGAAGCCGGAGCAACCCGCGGAAGCAGCCGCTTTCGCGACGGTGCTAATTCCTACGGAGACCGAATAGGTCTCCTGAGAGATGAGATGGGCAGGCGTGCGAACGTCGGCAGGGTCACCCGTATGCGCGGGTTCGGTGCCCCTTGCATCTCTCGGAATCGGATGAGGTTCGACTCCGAGAGATGAGAGGCTGGCTTGACCGACACACTGCGGCTCCCCGAGCGCTTCCACCTGACCTCGGGTGATCGGCTCGACCGCCCCGTCGTTCGATACAGCGACAACGGGCCCCGAACCGCACCGACCTGGGTCGTCCTGGGCGGGATCTCGGCCGACCGCCACGTCGGGAAATGGTGGAGTGATCTGGTCGGTCCCGGACGGGCCATCGACACGACACATCAGCGCGTCGTTTCCATCGATTGGCTCGGGACCGACCCCAACACCTTCCCCGGACCCCGCCCGGGTGCACCCCGTTCGTACCCACTGATTTCGACCACCGACCAGGCGAGGGTACTCGTGGCGGTGCTCGACGCTCTGTCGATCGAGACGGTCTTCGCCTTCGTCGGCGCCTCGTACGGTGGCATGGTCGGGCTCGCCGCGGCGGCGGCCTACCCGACCCGCTTCCCGCGACTCGTGGTCGTCAGCGGCGCCCACAGGACCCACCCGATGGCCACGGCGCACCGGACGATCCAGCGCGCCATCGTCGACCTCGGGCGTGCCGCCGGAGACGCGGGATCGGGGTTGGTTCAGGCGCGCGCGCTCGCCATGACCACGTACCGCACGGTCGAAGAGTTCGAGGCCCGCTTCGACGCGACGCCCCTTCCCGATACCCGAGGCCGTTTCGAGGTCGAGGAGTACCTGACGTCGAGAGGCGAGGCCTTCCGTGACCGATTCCACCCGGACGCCTTCTGCTCCCTCTCCCACTCGATCGACCTCCACCGCGTCGACCCGGCCTCGATCGAGGCCGAGGTCGACCTGGTCTCGATCGACTCCGATCTCCTGGTCCCCACCTGGCTGTGCGATGAGCTGGCGCACGGGATCGGAGACACGTGTCGCCACCACCGACTCCGATCGGCGTGGGGGCACGACGCTTTTCTCAAAGAACCCGAGGCCCTGGGACAGTTGATCTCGGGTGCCCTACTGGAGACGTGTCACCATGGCTGACGCCCGCCGAAAGATCACGATCCCGACCCTTCTCGAGATGAAGGCGAAGGGCGAGAAGATCTCCTTTCTGACCGCCTACGACTACCCGACGGCCCGTCTGGAGGACGAGGCAGGCATCGAGATGATTCTCGTCGGAGACTCGGCGGCCATGTGCCTGCTGGGGCACGAGACGACGCTCACGATCACGATGGACGAGATGGTGACGCTCAGTCGAGCCGTGACCCGCGGCGCGGAGCACGCCTTCGTGGTCGGAGACCTCCCCTACATGTCCTATCAGCCGTCCGACCGCGATGCCGTGATCAACGCCGGACGCCTTCTGTCCGAAGGTGCGGTCGACGCCGTGAAGCTCGAGGGTGGTCGACGTATGGCTGGTCGGGTCCGCGCCATCACGGACGCCGGCATCCCGGTGATGGGGCATATCGGCCTGACCCCGCAATCCCACACGCAGATCGGTGGGTATCGTTCCCAGGGGCGCAGCGCCGACGCCGCACTGGCCCTGGTCGGCGACGCCCTGGCGCTCGAGGAGGCCGGCGCGTTCGCCCTCCTCGTCGAGGCCGTGCCGGCCGAGGTCGCGGAGGTGATCACGAAGCGTCTCACCATTCCGGTGCTGTCGATCGGTGCCGGCAACGCGTGTGATGGCCAGCTCCTCATCGTCCACGACCTCCTTGGACTTTTCGAAGCGTTCACGCCGCGCTTCGTCCGACGATACGCCAACGTGGCCGAGGTCATGCGAACCGCCTTCACGGAGTACCGAGACGAAGTTCGGGGCGGCCACTTCCCCGGGCCTGAACACCAGTACCCGATCAAGGGAGACGAACTCGCTCTCTTCCACGCCGCGGTCGAGGCCGAGGGACGATGACGGGCCCCGCCCGACGGCCCACGCGTCCCCTGGGCCCGAGAACGGCGGCGATCCACTCGACCGCCGAGCGCGGCCCGTACCGCGAACACTCCAGCCCGATCTTCCTCACCTCGAGCTTCGTCTTCGACGACGCGGAGGAGATGCGTGCCACGTTCGCGGGGGACCTCGAGCGCCCGATCTACAGTCGATTCACGAACCCCAACGCAGACGAACTCTCGTCCCGGCTCGCCGCGCTTGAGGGAGCAGAGTGCGGTCACTCCACCGCCACCGGGATGGCGGCGATCTTCGCTGCCGTCGTCGGCCTCCTGTCGGCCGGCGACCACATCGTGGCGTGCCGCTCCGTATTCGGATCGACCCACAGGCTCCTGACCGACGTCTTTCCCCGCCTGGGTATCACGAGCAGCTACGTCGACGCGGGCGCACCGATCCAGTCATGGGCCGAGGCGATCACCGGATCGACCAGGATGATCTTCGTCGAGACCCCGACGAACCCTGGTCTCGATGTCGTGGACCTCGCCTCGCTGGGGCCGCTCTCCCGCGAGCGAGGGCTGATTTTTGTCGTGGACAACACCTTCGCCACGCCCGTCCTTCAGAGACCCATCGACTTCGGCGCCGATCTCGTCGTGCACTCCGCAACGAAGTACGTCGACGGCCAGGGGCGTGTCATGGGTGGAGCCGTCGTCGGCTCCGAATCCCTGCTCGACGACATCTTCGCCTTTTGTCGCGCCAGCGGGCCGTCGATCTCGCCCTTCAATGCCTGGGTCCTCGCGAAGAGCCTGGAGACGCTCCACCTCAGGATGGAGAGACACTCCGAGAACGCGGAACGCCTCGCGACCGATCTCGCACAGAGTGGCCTGGTCGATCGGATCCGCTACCCGTTTTCGGACGAGCACCCCCAGCACACCATCGCCCGCGCCCAAATGTCCGGGGGTGGCGGCCTTCTCACCTTCTGCCTTCCCGGTGGTGTCGAGCAGGGCCGTCGGTTCCTCGACGCGATTCGTCTGTGCTCGCTCACGGCCAACCTCGGCGACACGCGAACGATCGTCACACATCCGGCTTCGACGACCCACGCGAAGCTGACCGAGGAGGACCGGCTGGCGGTCGGCATCACACCGGGTCTGATTCGGATCTCGGTGGGCCTGGAGGACATGGAGGACGTGACACAGGACGTTCTCGATGCCCTGGCCCGGTCCATCCGTTGATGCTCAACCCGTGGCTGCCGCACCTCTCCGGTCCGCACCACGGCGACGCTCGCTCGCGGCGGAGTTCGTCTCCGCCGCCCGGCGACGGTCGGCCGAAACCCGGCGGTTGTACCCCTCGGTGAGCCACGTAGCGATCACCATACGATGTCGAAACTCCGGGGTGTCCTCATCGTCGGCATGGGCCTCGAAGACACGGCGTTCGGGGCCACCGTCCATCGAGACGAACCAGGCGCCGTCGTCGAACTCCGACGGGCCGTCCGGTACGGGCCCGACCCTACCGCTGTAGCGGCGTCCCTTGACGACGAATTCGATCGAGCGCAGCACAGATACCTCGCTGGATACGGTGGCGGGGGCGTTCGCGACGAGCCCAACGTAGCCTGCGCAAGCCGCCACTTCAAAGTCGCTACTCGACTTTGCCGAGCCCGGCGCGAATCCCTCCGAGCGGCGTCCTTGATCGCTCGGCGGGTCGGGGACACTCTTCGCGGACTCCAGGCCCGATCGCCCACACCATGCCGACCCTCACTTCCCTGATCCCCGAGCCGATCAAGGCCCCGTTGCGCCGCATGCGGCGACGACGCATCCACGTGTACGGGGTCGGGGCCGCACGGACGGGCACGACCACTCTGGCGAGTATGTTCGGCCAGTCCTACCGGGCAGCTCACGAAGCTGACGCCGCCCGCCTCATCGACCTGGCCATCGACGGGGCGACATCGTCAGCCTCCGACGCCCCACGGATCCGACAGGCGGTGGTCGCGAGGGATCGCCGGCTCCACCTCGAAGTCGAGGCTTCCCACGCCCTCGCCTACGTCGTCGACCATCTCGCCGACGCATTCCCCGAGGCCCGGTTCATCGTGACCATTCGGGAGCCCCTACCCTGGCTGCGGTCGAGGGTCGCGCATCACGACCGCGCCAGGACGACGTCGACGGCATGGCAGCCGTACCGAGACTTCTTCCTACATGGCCGTCAGGGTGAGTTCGCCGAAGAAGAGCGCGAACTTGAGGCCCGCGGCCTCTGTTCGTTGGACGTGTACCTCGCTCAATACGCGGATCACTACCGCCGGGTGTTCGCGGCGATCGAGCCGAGCCGACGCCTGGTCGTCCGCACCCACGAATTGAACGGCTCACCTCCACGCATCGCGGACTTTCTGGGCATCCAACCCGACACGTTGGCCATCGCTCACGAACAGAACGCTCCGAAGGACGTCGATCCCCTGGCCACTTTGGACCCCGACTTCGTGCGATCCCGCATCGTTGCGCACTCCGCGGAGATCGTGCGTGACTTCTTTCCCGAGTCCCTGGCGTCGTACGGTCTATGACGGCTGGGCCACTCCGGCCGCCGAAGTCCGAGAACGACCTCCAGCGCATCATCGGTGTACACCGTCTCCATGTCTCGGTCACGTAGGATCGCGCTCGCCGCCGGCTCCGGCCTGGCGGCCATCATCGTCGGGCTCCTGGCCCTTCCCCTTCTCTTCTCGGGCCGCATCGAAGACCGCCTCCGTGCGGAGATCGCCGACGCCACGTCCCTCGACGTGTCGTGGAGCCGTGCCCGATTGGGGCTTCTGGGAGACTTTCCGCACCCGTCCCTCCGACTCGAAGGGCTGACCGTGCTCGGCACAGGCGACTTTGCCGGGGACACGGTTCTGACCACGAATCGAATCGCGGTCTCGATGGACGGCCCGGCCCTGCTTTCGGCCGTACGCGGGCGCGGCCCCCTCGTGGTGCGCACCGTCCGGCTCGAACAGCCGGACGCACGTCTTCGCATCACCGAGGAGGGTCGAACGAACTGGGGAGGAGAGGTCTACCCGACCGCGGAGGAAGAATCGGGTCAGGAGGGGCCGGGCCTCGCCCTGTCACTCAGGGATCTCCGCGTCGACGGAGGTCGCCTCGACTTCGACGATCGGGAGTCCAACACCCGCATCTCCGTCCGCAACATCGAGCACCAGCTATCGGGAGACTTCTCGCGGGCCTCGCTCGATGCCACGACGTCGACGCGCACCGAGGCCGTCACCGTGGTCATGGCGGGCGCCCCGTACCTCCACGAGGTGGACGTCGCGCACGACGGCACCGTGAGTGTCGAGATGGAGTCGCGTACGGCTCGACTCACCGACCAGAGGATTCGCCTGAACGCACTCGAGCTCCGACTCGATGGATCGGTGGCCAGTGCAGCGGATGCGACCGTCTTCGACCTCGCCTTCGCGGCCCCGAGTTCGGACTTCGGCGATGTGCTCAGCCTACTCTCCACCCTGTACGCCAACGACTTCCCGACCCTCGAGACCTCCGGGCGCTTCGAGTTGAGTGGTGAGGTCCGCGGTCGTCACGCGGTCGAGGAGGTGCCGGCCTTCTCCCTCGCGCTCACCGTGGAGGACGGGCGCTTCCGGTACCCGGACCTCCCGCTCCCGGCCGACTCGATCTCGGCGCGGCTGACCGTCAGCAATCCAGGGGGCAGCCTCGACTCGACCTTCGTCGACCTGTCGACCCTCAGCTTTCGCGTCGGCCAGGACCGCGTCGACGCATCGGCGCGCGTTCGCACGCCCCTGTCGGACCCCGACGTCGATATTCGCGCCGTGGGTCGGATGGACCTCGCAGCCCTCTCGCAGACCGTGAAACTCCCCGAAGGTGAGGATCTGTCGGGCCGCATCGACGTGGACGCCTCGGTACGCGCCCGCCGATCCGATCTCCAGGCCGAGGCGTGGGAGCGGGTGGACGCATCCGGAACCGTATCGGCCCGAGACGTGGCCCTGCGCGGGCCGGCGCTCCGCCAGCCGATCGACGTGCGGACACTCGACCTGGCCCTCACCCCTTCGGCGGCTCGCCTGACCGACCTCGATGTCCAGGCGGGCAGCAGCGATGTCCGGGCCTCCGGACAGCTGGACAACCTGTTGGCGTACGCCTTGGGGAGCGGAACGTTGGTCGGCACGGCGTCCTTCGAGTCGGAACGCCTCGTCCTCGACGAGTGGAGATCCGACGACGAGGTGACCGCCATTCAGGTCCCCGGCGCCGTCGACCTCACCCTCGACGGCGTCGCCGAGCGCGTCGAACTCAACGGCATCGAGATGTCGAACGCTCGGGGACGGGCCGTCGTTCGCGAGGGGCGACTCGAGATGGAGGGAATCGGACTCGAGGCACTCGGAGGCCGGATTTCGGTCGATGGCACCTACGAGACGACCGACCCCGCCCGCCCGACCTTCGCCCTGTCACTCGGCCTCGACAGTCTCGACATGGGGCAGACGGCCGCGAGTCTCGCGTCCTTCCGAGCCCTGGTCCCGATCGCCGCGTACACGGAAGGGACCTTCACGACCGACCTGGACCTTCAGGGGGCGCTCGGCGCCAACCTCAGCCCCGACTTCGACGTTCTCGAAGGCGACGGCTCATTCGCGACGTCCCCGGTCGAGATCGAGGGTTTCCCGATCTTCGAGCGCCTGGCCGAGCGACTGGAGCTCTCGCGGCTGTCCAACCCGACGGTGGACGCCATTCGGTCGGGCATCCAGATCGAAGGAGGCCGCCTCCTCCTCTACCCCTTCGACGCCACCGTGGCCGGCATGGGCATCGGTGTGACGGGGTCCAACGGCATCGATCAGTCGATCGACTACGACATCACGCTCGCAGTGCCCCGAGCCGGCATCGCGGCCAGCGCTCTCGACGCCCTGGCGTCGGCCGCAGGGCCGCTCGGGTCGCGGATCGCGGGCATCGACCCGATCCCGGTCCGCGTCTCGATCTCGGGCTTCGTCCTCGACCCGTCCTTCTCGGTCGCGCTCGGCGACCCCACCGAATCACTTCAGGAGGCGGCGGTGCGCGCGGGAGCGGACGCTGCGACGGCGGCGGTGCAACCCGAGATCGACGCCGCGCGGGCCCGGGCGGATTCCACGAGGGCCGAGGCCCTCCGGGCCGCGCAGGCGCGAGCAGACAGCGTGGTGGCCGATGCCGAGCGCGTGGCCGAGACCATCCGGTCCGAGGCCGCCCGTTCCGCCGCTGAGATCCGAAACCAGGCGGATCGCGCCGCCAACGAACTGGTCGAGCGCGCCGGCAATCCGATCCAGCGGATCGCAGCAGAGCGCGCCGGGGACCGCCTCAGAGAAGAGGCGGATCAGCGGGCGACGGACATCGAGGAAGAAGCCGAAGCCCGAGCCGAACAGTTGGTGACCGAAGCCCGAGAACGGGCGGCCCAGATCCTTGGCGGAGTGGGGCATCCGTAGGGGCAGAGAACGAATGGGTCGTCCGTAGGCGTGCAAAATTCGCTAGCGCCCGCGTTCCGTCCCGTGAACTTTGTACACGGTGGTTCGAAGGAAAGGTGCTGATCGAACGTGCGTCTTTCCCCAATTTCTCCGCGCCTTCCCGGCGCGGCCTTCTCGATCTTCGAGTGGAGAATCCATGAAACTTCGCACTGTATACGCGGCCGCGTCTGTGGCCGTTGCGGCGGCCCTCGTGGCGCCTCAAGACGCAGCGGCCGATTGCCGGCTCCCGATGCACCACCAGTACCGGGGCTACGGCGCTGTCGGGTCGTTCAAGATCGCAGGCGGCGTCAACTTCGGCCTGGGTGACAACGAGCAGACCGTGTACGGAGCCGACGGTTCCTACGCATTTGCCGACAAGGCGGCGTTGCGCCTCGGCCTCGGATACTGTGACTCGGGAGCTCTGAGCTCGATCACTTTCGGCGGGCAGCTCCTCTCCGACCTCTACGTTGGGGCGGACAACGTGGCCAAGATCCAGGGAGCGGTCGGCGTCAACTACGTCGACCTCGACGGCATCACCCGTACCTCCTTCCCGATTCAGCTGAACGGCCGCTATGCCGTGGCGCCGACGGTCGACATCTGGGGAGGCCCTGAGGTCACGTACAACCGAGCGTCCGCCGGCGGCGGGTCCTTCTCCGACACCGTCTTCGGGGTGAACGCGGGCGTGACGGCGGACTTCAACGACGATGTCGCCTTCCGGACCGGAATCTCGGCGCAGTTCTGGGAGGGCCAGACGCAGTACGGTCTCAGCACGTCGCTGACATACAAGGTCCCGATGAACTGACGTACGCGGCAGGACGATCGAAGCCCCCGGTACCCTTCGTGGTGCCGGGGGCTTCTTCGTCGTAGGTGGCGCCCGGCGAGTACCGAACGGTCGGACGGCGTCGGTCCTACTCGACCGTGCGCCTCCACGCGTCGAACTGCTGCCGGAGTTCGAGCAGTGGGTTCTCCGCCAGTCGAGTCGTGTGCACGGAGAGAGCGAGCCACGGGGCCGCGTCCGTTCCCACGTCCGTCTGGCCGATGTTTTCCGTGGCATACGGCTCGTCACCACCGCGAGCCACCAGGATGGCCGCCATCGACGTCGTCTGACGGATGCTGCCCTGGTTACAACGCACGTCTCCCCCCGCGTGCGAGCCAGCCTCGAGTGCCCGCATCAGGCGGTCCGCCAGGGTGTTGAACCCCGCCGGATCCTCCCAGCGGAAAGCGTCCAGAGGACGCTGGACGACCTCGGAGCTCGCGAGCGTGTTCCCCTGGGACGTGACACCGCGGCTGGCATCCGCCATCACTCCAGCAAAACGCATGTTGCCATCGTCGTCGGGGCGCATGCCCTGACGAAGAGGGGTCGTGTACCCGGCCACGTGCACGACACCGTCGTTCAGCGTGACGACCCCGTACTGCCGCCGCTCGAGCTCGTCGTCCCACGCGGGGTCGGTCACGCGCTGAACCACCTCTTCGGCGGTCAGGCCTTCCTTCAGCGCCTCGAATACACGGTTGCGGTTATCGATGTCGAACCCGGCCTGCGTCGCCGCCGCGCCCTTACCCGGAACGAGGGCCGCGACACCGTCGCCGAACGTCTCGACGCACGAGGAGACCGCAACGCCGACATCACCCGTCTCCGGGTCGATCGCGGCGATCGACCACGTCGTCATGTCGAGTTCCCGTGGGTATTCCGGCTCGGGGGCGGCGCACGCTGCTCCCATCGACCACGCGAGTCCGCCGACGATCAGGGCGCGGCCCCTTCGATACACCCGTCCGCTCATGCTTCACTCCCAGGACAACGAATCGCGACCGCCTGGAGCGGTCGTCTCAGCGGGCGAAGCTAGGGGCAAGGGCGGCCCGGAGCGAGAAGCGAGGTGCCGGCTCCCGCCGACACCCCGCTACGATCCCGCATCGAGGCGCTCGACGCGCCTCGTGAGGCTGTCGCCTCAGTTCATGCGCCCACCGTACGTGGTCACCACGACATCGTCGTCCGCATTGATGTCGTCATCGTCGTTGTTGTCGAACAAGGCGTTGATGAGCGTCACGGCACCGTTCTCTTCCAACTGCAGACCATCTCCGCCGTTGTTGGTGAAGGCACCGCGCCAGATACGGAGGTCGATCTCTCCATCGTCGTACTCCTCGACCCGCATGCCGTCGCTGTCGTTGCCATCAGCGGTATAGCGGGTCAACAGGCCGCGGATGTCGCCCCCGTAGAACTCCTCGAGTCGGATGCCGCGTGAGTCGCGAGAGCCGTTCGTCGTGACGTTGAGAAGCCCGAGAACGATGTCCCCGTCCGTCCCCTCCTGCTCTTCGCTCTCGGTCAGCTGAATCCCGGCCCCGAAGTTCTCGTTGGCTACGATGCGCGCCCCGGCCATGTGGATCGAACCGTTGAAGGTTTCGTCCAGATCGATCCCCTCGTCTTCGTTGCTGAAGGCCGTGACGTTGCTGAACCAGGCGTAGATCGAACCTTCGTCGTTCTCGTCGATATCGAAGCCGTCCTCGAGGTCCTTTTCGTAGTCGTCGGGATCGTCCGGGAAGCCGGCGGGGGCCTCGTCCGGGAACTGGAGCTGGTCCCCGTTGTCGTCGAACCGCGACGAGTAGATGTAGCTGTAGACGTCGCCGTCACCGGTCTCGTCCAACTCGACCCCGTCCGCCTGGTTCCAGTAGAACTCGGAGTTGCGAATCGTGCTGTGCAGGTCCCCTGCGCCGCCCTCGTTGACCCGGATCCCATCCTTGTCCGCGAGAGCCAGAACCTGGTCGTACGTCAGGACCTCCCCGACGCCGGCCGTGTTGTTGCCTACGACCGTGCTCCCAACCACGCGCAGGGATACACCCGCCGCCGAGTTGTGGACCTGGTCGTCGATCCAGAGTCCCGCAAAACCGTTCTCTCGAAGCTCGACACCGGTCATCGAGAAGTGGAAGGTGCCGGTGCGATCACCGGGGACCTCCGCGTAGATACCGTGTTCGGCCGCACCGGTCACGGTCAGCCCCCTGATGGTGATGTCCCCGCCGCCGTAGAAGTCGAGGGCGTTGCCCTTGGCCGGCCCTACGAGCGTGGCGCCGTTCGCCTGGATCGAGAGGGCGCCGGCACCGTCGTACGTCAGCGTCTCGTCGAGGTGAATGACGGCCCCGCGCCGGATCGTGATCCGGGACGGGCTATACGAACCAGCGGCTCGGTCCAGCGCCCTTTGTAGCCCCTGAGCCGAGGAGACGGAACCGGAGAGAAAGCCGGCCGAAGGTTGTTCCACACCCTCGGGAGAGGTCGGAAGTACATCCGTGTCTCCGCATGCGCCGATGGCCACGGCGAGCGGAAGGACGAGAAGCGCACGAGCTTTGATCATCATGCCTCCAGGGGGGACATCGTGCCCACCGCACAGGAGCGGAGGGACCCGGCGACATGCCGGGCCCGGTATGATGAGGCGCTACGTGGTCGATGCGACGACGATCAGGTCACAGACCCATGACCACACGGTGTCAGAACGGTCTCGGGGACGGACCCGCTGCTGGCCCGACCTCAGTCCGACGCCACGGCCGAAACGACCACGGTGACATCCTGATCGTGGTACAGGGCACCGTCGTCCCCGCGTGCCCGGAGGATGTAGGTCCCCGGCTCGTCGAAGGTCACCGTGGTGCGCCACACCCCGTCCTCCGG
>JAUIKL010000075.1 GCA_030430625.1 Gemmatimonadota bacterium | reverse complement strand
ACGATGGCGGAGACGGGCTGAACTCCCGCCTCGACGTGACCTTCCCGGAGACGGGTGAGTACCGGATCATCGCCGGCTCGCTCGGAGGCAACACCGGGTCGTTCACCCTGCAGGTGCGCTGACCGGGAGAGACGAAAGTCCAACGGTAGCGAGCGCCCGGTCCACCGCGAGGTGGGCCGGGCGCTCCCTGGCGGCTACCTCACACGGACCTCGACGAGATCGGCGAAGACGCTCCCGTCGACCACGGCCGTCTCAGGGTCGACGGCCTGGAGCCACTGCACCGCGTTGAGATCGACGAACACCTCGGCGCGGGCGGCGTCCGAGAGTTCCAGCGCGAGTGAGCGGCTCACGACGAGCGAATCGGTTTCCAGCTCGACGTCCACCGGGCCGGTGAACGGTACGCCGTCGATCACGAGGCCTGCATCGACCTCGACTTCGATCTCGTAGAAGACGAGTCGAAGCGAAGTGTAGCGCGCGGCCGGGAGGCGAACGGGTAGACTCTCGTCCTGCTCGACGCCCTCCAGATCGACCTCGACCTCGAGCACGTCCTCGGTGAGGAGCCACTCGGAGCCGTCGGAGTCGATCAACCCGACTCGCAACTCGACCTCCAGTTCACCTTCCGGCTCGTCGTCATCGTGGTCGCTGCGGGCCGGCACTCCGAGGGGCCCGACCAGGGTGGCCGCCGGGCGGGTATCCTCTTCGGCCGCGACGACCACGACGGCTTCCCCGAAGCCCCCGGCCGTGAGGTTTCCACAGGCCCATGTGCCGAGCGCGACGAATAGGGCGGCCCCCGCGCGGCTCGACCGCGCAACGGTATCGATGGTCATCCGGTGTATCCTCGAGAGTCGTTTGAATCGTCGGGGTGGGCCTCGGCCCAACGGGTGCGCGGTCGAAGCCCGAGGCTCGCGTATTCGCGATCGGCCTCTTCACGAATCCGCTCTGCCTCGTCGTGACGACCGACGGTGTCCTCTGCATCGGCGTAGAGCTGTAAGGTCCGGGCGCGCTCGATCCGGGGGAGACGTAACTCTTCGATGAGCTTCAGACAGCGCTCGAAGAGGACGAAGGCATCGGGGGATCCGTCGTCCGCCGCCAGACGACCCAGCGCGCGATACACCCCCGGGAGTTCCTGCTCTCGGCCCGCACTGATCGCGTCGAGTTCGGCGCGGCGCGCCTCCTCCGCCGCCTCCAGCGTGCGCCCGGCAGCGTGGAGTGCCTCCGTCAGGTTGAGTCGCACGACGATCCGCGCCCGAGAGTCGGTCACCGCGGCCAGCGCCAGCGTCAGGTGATCGATCGCCTCCTCGTGGCGCCCGGCGGCCATCAGCCACTGCCCCTCGGCATTCTCGAAGAAGACGGTAGCGCCCTCGTCCTCTCGAACCGACGGAACGGCGGCGGCCTCCGACAGTCGGGCCCGCGCCTCTTCGAGTTCACCACGCGTACGAAGGACGACGCTCAGGTTGAGGAGGGCATGCCACCGCTCGGGGCCGTCGTACCCTGCGCGGTCCATGCCTTCCAAAGCCGTGTGATACCAGCGTTCAGCGTCCTCCCAGCGCGCCTGGTCCTCGAGCACGTTTCCCGCTCCGACCGCTGCCTCCGCCGCCCCCTGAGCATCGTCGAGGTCGAGCGCACCCCGCCACGCCTCCGAATAGTCCGACAGGGCGGCTTCGAGCGATCCCAACCCCCTGGCAGCTCTCGCCCTCCTCCGCAGCGCCCGGAGATGGACAGGAGTCGCGCTTCCCGCCGACGCTCGGACGGCGGAGTCGGCATAGCCGAGAGCTCGAGCCAGGCGGCCACGGCCCTCCTCCAACGCCGCGAGCCTCAGGAGGGCCGCAGCCCCGGAGAGGACATCGCCTTCCGCGTAGGCCGCGATGACATCCCCCACCCCCCCGTGAACGGCTTCGACGTGCGCCACCGCCGAGCGGGTCGTCTCCGACAGTCGACGCTGGACCTCATCGAGTCGGGCGATCCTGGCGCCCGCCGTACCGAGCCCCGTAGAGGCGGCCCAGGGATCCGATTCCGGGGGGAGGGAGCTTTCGAGAAGGAGGTGGAAGACGGGACCCAGTTCCTCCAACGGCGGCAGAATGCGGCGCAGTTGGTCGAGAGTGAACGCGCTCATGCCATGGACCGCGTACAAGCCGTGTGCCGGGCCTTCGATCTCGGCGATGTCGTTGCCGCTCGCGGGGATCCGCGGACCCACGCGTCGAGAACACCACATCCCCCGCTGCGAAATGCAGCACGCGCGCACCGAATACGTGCGCGGGTCACGAGCCACTCCGCTCGCGGATGCCATACTCCTGGAGCTTGCGGGCCAGTGTGTTCCGGTGAATCCCGAGGACCTCCGCAGCCCGTCCTACCTGGCCGCCGACCGAGCGGAGGACCGAGCCCATGTGGTCGGCTTCGACCCGGGCCAGGGACCAGTCCGGTGGGTACCCGACTCGCGCGGCGGCATCGCGGGGCCCGAGACGAGGCGTATCCTCTCCCAGTCTCAGGTCCGACCGGCGCACGACCCCGTCGGTGGCCATGACCACGGCCCGGTCGAGCACGTTTCTCAGTTCGCGAACGTTCCCTGGCCAGGCGGCCGATTCGAGCGCGTTCAGGGCCGACTCCGTGATGCCGCTCACCGCCCGGCCGTGCCGCTCGGCGAAGTGCCTCAAGAAGTGCATCGCAAGACGGCGTACGTCACCCTCCCGCTCCCGGAGAGGAGGGAGGAAGATCTGGAAGACGGCCAGCCGGTAGTACAGGTCCTCTCGGAAGGAACCGTCGTCGGCCCCGGGTCGGATGTCCTGATGGGTGGCAGCGATCACACGGACGTCCACCGGCCTCGGGTCCCGTCCCCCGACCGGATCCACCACACGCTCTTCCAGGGCGCGGAGCACCTTCGCCTGCAGCAGAGGGCTCATATCCCCGATCTCGTCGAGAAAGAGCGTCCCTCCATCGGCCCGCTCGAAACGACCGACCCTACGAGCCGTGGCTCCCGTGAACGCGCCCCTCTCGTGGCCGAACAGTTCGGACTCGAGGAGGGACTCGGGGATCGCCGCGCAGTTGATCGAAACGAAAGGACCGGAGGCCCGCGAGCCTGCGCCGTGGATCGTACGGGCCACCACCTCCTTGCCCGTCCCGGACTCCCCCGTCAGAAGCACGGTGCTGTCCGAACTCGCCGCGTCGGCGGTGCTGGCGAAGACCCCGGCCATGGCAGGACTCGCCCCGACGATCGGCGAAGTCTCGGCGGAGGTGTCGACCGGAACGATGGGACTCCGGTCGACCTCGGTGAGGAAGGGCGTGAGCGCGGCGGTCCCCACGGGTTCGGACACCACGCCGGCAGCCCCGATCCGACGTGCGAGCACCGCGGCCTCGAAGGTCGGGGCCCGGCTCGTCAAAACCAGGGCTCCGGCGTTGCCTACCCCCGCGATCCTGCGGAGCACCGCCTCGTCAGCCATGGGTTGATCGAGCGATACGACCGTCCCGACGAACCGTCTCTCGGATATCGCACTGAGCGCGGCTTGAGCCGAGCCCACGACGACGCCGACGAGGCCTGCAGCCTCGATCGCTTCGATCGACTCATCCGCCTCATCGCGGGCCGGCCAGATCAAGACAAGCTTCATGCATCAAAGTAGTGCACAGAAAAATTCGTGGCAATATTTCAGGGCACAAGAATGCACATCGGGAGTGACTGCGTGACGTAACTCGTTGTCCCACAACAGATCCGAAGTTGGCATCGAGGTTGCGATACGTCGTGCCATCCACACGCACCTTCCCGACCGTATTCCAAGGAGTCCCGATTCATGAGACGCTTCCCCGTCTTGCTCACCTCGACCCTGGTCGGTGTCACTGCCCTCTCGGGTTGCGGAGATACCCTGGGGGTCGGTGGCCCCCAGAACTTCGCCCTCCTCTTCTCCGTCTCCGGAGCACCGGCCGCCCAGGCCCCCGCACGAGTCCTGGGCCCCTCCGACCCCGCCGCCATCGTCGGACCTCCGATGGTCCTGTCCGGTTCGAACGGCACACTGACGATCGACGAGATCCGGCTCATCGTGGCCGAGGTCGAACTGGAAGGAGACGACGACGACTGCGGTCCGGCCGACGACGACGACTGCAACGACTTCGACGTTCCGCCGACCTTCCTCGACCTACCGCTCGACGGCCAGCCCGTACAGGCCGTCGTGGGCATGATTCCCGCCGGCACCTACGACGAACTGGAATTCGAGATCGAGGACCTGGACGACGATGGGGACGACGATTTCCAGGCTGAGATTGCGCTCCTGCGAACCCAGATCCGGTCCGAGTTCCCGGACTGGCCCGACGACGCCAGCGTCATGGTAGCCGGGACGTTCTCGACGACGGACGCCGAGACGCCCTTCCGCGTCTACATCGACGCCGAGATCGAGATCGAGCGCGAACTCCGGCCGCCCCTCGTGGTGACCGACGACGCGGAGGCGATCGACCTGACCGTCGATATTCGCGCCGATCTCTGGTTCGTGCGCTCGAACGGCACCGTGATCGACCTGAGCGTCTACGACTGGAGCGCCACGGGAGAACTCCTCGAACTCGAAGTCGAAATCGAGGACGGCTTCATGGAGGTCGAGTTCGACGACGAATCGTAGCGCAGCTGGGGTCACACGACCGGGCGGGTCCCAACGGGCCCGCCCGGTTCGGAGGTGAGTCCGGGCGGCCGGTGTGCGACCCCTCGAAGCAGCCGCGTCTCATGGGGCAGCCCCTTCAACCCCGACGACCATGGCCCGCCTCACCTCCATCCCTACGATCGGCGTCCTGCTGATCCTCTGTACGACTGACGGCTCGGTGACCCCGACACCCGTGTCGGGACAGGCACCGGAAGCCGAAGTGCCCCCGGAGGCTCTCGAGCGCCACCTCTCCAGGCTCCGGGAGCTTCAGGCCGACTTCGAGCGGTTTCGCGAGCGCCACACACCGGTCACGCCGGAGCGCGAGGACGCCACCTGTGACGAACAGATCGGACGCATCTGCATCTGGTTCGGAGGCGAGGACGAAGGTGAACCCGTCGAACTCGCGGAGACCCGACGGGCACGGGTCGAGCTGATTCGGGAGCTCTCCGACGCCTTCGAGGAGCTCCCGAGCGCGTGGACGATCGGCCAACTCGTCCACTACCTCGTCGAGAGCCAGAACGTGCAGGAAGCCGAACGGGTCGCCCGCGGTTGTGGTATCGAGGCCGTCTGGTGGTGTCATGCTCTGACCGGGTACGCGCTCCACGCTCGTACGGAGTACACGGACGCGGAGGCAGCCTTCCGGGAAGCGCTCGGCACGATGCCCGAGGAGGAGCGACGCGCGTGGACCTCCCCGCGCTTCATCATGACCGACGACGGCCGCGACGCCTTCGACGCTCTCGACGACCCGGAGCGAGAGGCCCGATTCGAACTCTACTGGACCCTTTCGGACCCCCTCTTCCTCTTCGAGGGGAACGACCGGCTCACCGACCACTTCGCGCGGTGGGTCGAAGCTTACAACCGGCGTGACGCCTTCGATCCGCTGGGCCAGGAGTGGGGCGACGATCTGGAGGCGACGCTCGTCCGCTACGGGCGCAACACGGGATACGGCCGGACCCACGCGCCGCAGCGCATGATGAGCAACGGCTTCGCGGACACCCGACGAATGGTGGGCTTCCACCACCCGAAGAGCCGTGGGTACCTCTTCCCGGAGCGCTTTCTCGAGTCACCGTCCGACATCGGTCCGGAGACGTGGATCACCGCCCCGAGAGAGGCGCGCACGTGGTACGCGCCCCCGTACGCACCCGAGGTGCGTGGGCTGGAGACGCAGGTGGGCCGCTTCCGTCGAGACGGGCAGATGCTCGTGGTCGGAGCGTACCGGCCCACGATCCCCGATGGGGACGACGAAGGACCGTCGGTAGCCGCGTGGAGTGACGAAGGGGGAGTCACCGGGCCACCGGCGGCAGGACTCTTCCTGGTACCGCTCGACGGCCGCGCGCCCCTGCGCGTCCAGGGTCGCGAGGCCGAAGGCGTCCTCACGATGAAGGTTCGCCCCGGAGCGTACGTGTGCAGCCTGGAGGTGGTCGACATTCAGGGTCGCCAGGCTTGGCGCGCGCGGCAGGGGGTCTCTCTGCCCCCGCTCGAACCCGGCATGGTCGGTGTATCGGATCTGATGATCCTTCGACCCGACGCTCCTCTACCCGACTCCCTGGAAGACGCCATCCCTCACGTGCGTCCGGGCGTCCGCCTCGAGCCGGGCGAGCGCTTCGGCGTCGTCTGGGAGGTGTACGGGCTCCGAATCCAGGAGCCGGTCCGCGTGACACTCGGCTTCAGCGGCGGACGCCCCGGCTTCCTCGAGCGCGTGGGTGACTTCCTCGGCATCCTCGAACCCGACGAACCGGTCGAGGTCACCTTCGACGACGTCGGGCCCGACCGCCTCCAGGAGGCCTTCCGGTCCGTTCGACTCACACTGCCCGACCTGGAGCCCGGCGAGTACACCCTCCATTTGAGGCTGGAGCTCGCCGGGCGCACTCCGGTCGTGAAGTCACGCCCGATCGTCGTCGGATGATCAGCCGGCCCGGAGGGTCTGCACCGGATCGATCGACGAGGCCCGCCGGGCGGGCAGGTAGCTCGCCAGGGCGCCCACCAGGAGTAGGACGGTGATGACGCCGAGGAAGGTCGGTGTGTCGATGGCATCGACCCCGTAGAGGAGCGACCCGAGCGCGCGGCTGGCCGATGCTGCGGCCACCGCCCCGATGACGACGCCGAGGACGACGACGCGTAGGCCACGGCCCACGACCATCCGGCGGACCCGAGCCGCCTCGGCACCGAGCGCCATCCGGACACCGATCTCCCCGGCCCGCTCGGCGACGACGTACGAGAGCACGCCGTAGAGCCCGACCGTGCCCAGCACCAGGGCCAGCGTCGAGGCGACCCCGATCACGAGGAGAGCGAACGAGAGCGCCACCATGGAGTCGCCCGCGAGCCCCTCCATCGTGAACGTCCGATACATCGGCGCGGACGGGGCGACCTCCCGAGCCAGCGCCCGAATCTCCGGCGCGAGGTCCCGTGCGCGCTCGGACTTCACCACGTACGCAGGAGACGAGAGCGCCCAGGCATCAGGGGTCTGACCGACCATGGGCAGGTAGACCAGTGGCTCGGCCTCCTCACGGAAGCTGCTTTGCCGCACGTCCTCCACCACCCCGACCACGGTTTCGACACGGTCCTCGTTCACCCAGCGAAAGCGTTGTCCAATCGGATCCTGTCCCGGAAAGAGCAGCTCGGCTGCGCGCTCACTGAGGAGGGCGTAACCCGGGTTCTCGAGGTGGTCCGTCTCGGCGAAGACCCGACCTCGAAGGACCTCGATCCCCATCGCCTCGAAGTAGTCGCCGGCGGCGAACGTCTGACCCAGTTGAGTCCCGGCGTCCTCGTCGACCATGTCGGCGGGCGCGAACCGCATGCTGCGCACCCCCTCGTTGAGCGGGACGTTCTCGACGATGCCCACGGTCTCGACGCCCGGAAGGGCACGCAGCCGATCCATGAAGTCGAGATGGAAGCGGGCGAAGTCGGGACCGTCCTCCATACCCGGCTCGTCCTCGACCGCGATCTGGAAGGTGAAGACGTCCTCGACGTCGTACCCGGGATCGACGGCCCTCAACTGCTGGAACGACCGCATGAGGAGCCCCGAGCCGACGAGAAGCACGACCGCCATCGCCGTCTGAACGACGACGAGGCCGTTCCGCCCCCAGTGCGTGCTGCGCGCACCCCCTCGAGCGGCCAGCCCTGCGTTCCTCGCCTGAACGGATGCGGTGCGGACCGTCGGGCCCGCGCCGCACAGGGCCGCCACCACGAGGGTCAGGACGAAGGTGAACGTGACCGTCCCGAGACCGATCTTCGCCTCGGCGAGTCCGGGAAGGCCCGCAGGCGCCATGCTGACCAGGGCCGGCAAAGCCGTCCCTGCAATCCCGACCGCCAGTACGCCCGCGACGACCGCCGCCAGGACGACCTCCGCGAACTGGGCCCGAGCCAGGGCGGCCCGGCCCGCGCCGATCGCGCTGCGAATCGCGTAGTCCAGCCTCCTCCGTTCGGCGCGGACGAGGAAGAGGTTGGTCACGTTGGCGCAGGCTATAAGCAACACGATGGCCACAGCGGCCATGAGGATCCGCAGGGGTCCCGTCACCGATCCGAACACCTCGTCGGCGAGCGGACGCACCACGGCTCGGAACTGATCGGTCAGCATGGACGCGTAGCCGCCCGAGACGCCGTACTGCTCCGGAATCCGTCGTGCGACCGCATTCAGCCGCGGAGCGAGGGCCTCGATCGGTACGTCCGGTCGGAGACGGGCCGCCAGGTTGAGTCCGAAGCGACCGGGACGCACACGTTCAGCCGTGATCTCCTCACCCGGAGCCCACACGACGATGTCGTCCCGGGGGAAGGAGAAGCCGGGTGCCATCACCCCGACGACCACCCGCGACTGGCCCATCATCTGGTAGCTGCGGCCGATCACACTCTCGTCGGCGCCGAACCAATCGACGAATGCCTGATGACTGAGCACGGCCGTCGTCCCCTCGTCTTCGAGCGTCGGGAGACGACCGAGCGCCGCCTCGACGCCAAGGGTCTCGAAGAGCGAGACGCTCGGCGAAGACATCGGGACACGTTCGGTCCGATCCTGCGTGCGGAAGGTCGCCGTGAACCAGTTGTACGTGGCCACGCTCTCGAAGAGATCGTCGAGTTTCGAGTACTCGACGTAGAACTCCCCCGCCGAGTTGAACTCCTCGGGGAGGTCGCTTCCCGGCGCCGACGATCCGAGGTGCACAAGGCGGTCCGCGTCGGGGACCCGCAACGGATCGACGAGCACCTCGTCGGCCACCGTGAAGATCGCGGCGTTCACACCGATTGCGAGCGCCAACGTGACGATCACCGTCGCCGCAAAACCCGGCGACGACCTCAGCGTCCGTCCGGCCAACCTCAAGTCCCGCATCCACTCCATCATCCCCTCCCCTCCTCCACTCGATCGTGACATGTCATCGGACCAGCTCGGACTCCATCGCTCGGTGGCCGCGCACCACGCCAGGTCGACGACCGAAGCCCACTGCACACGAAGAACGGCGAACCGCCCCCGGCCCTCCGCCCGACGGCACTCCTCACGCACCTCCTCGAGGATCTCGTCCCCGAACTCGCCCCGGAAGCCACGTGGGAGCATGAGAACGAGCCATCGGAGCAACACGAACATCGCTGGCTACGCCTCGCCCAACCGGCGTCTCGCGAGCGCTCCGGCGTCGATCATCCGGCGCGCTTCCTCGGCGAGGAGAGTGCGCCCGTCAGCCGAGAGGGCGTAGTAGCGACGCGGCCGACCCGGGTGGGGCTCGGCGTCCGACGGAGCGCGTGCCTCGACCACCAGGCCGGCGGTGATCATCCGGGCGATCACTCGGTAGAGTGTGCCCGCGCGCGGCACCAGCGCGCCGCCGGACTCGACCTCCACCGCCTCCCTGATGGCGTAGCCGTATCTCGGCCCCTCGGCCATGGCCAGGAGCACGTGGTACTCCAGCCGGCTCAGCCCATCGCTCGCATCCATTCGGCCTCCGAATACTCTCTGCACATATATGCACAAAGAGTATTTACAACTGCTCCGCAGTGCAATCTCGTGTTGTGGGACAGCAGGATGTGCTGGACGGTTGCACCTACTGGGTGCAGGCCACCTCACCGGGAGCGGTCGGCACGATCGGAAGCGCCGCGGTCGGCTCACCCAGGAACACCGCACAGGCGCGGTCGGCGCCGAGCGCCGGGTGCGAGGCCACGGCGGTCCACCCCCGTTCATCGGCGGTCATCGACAGGATGACCCCACCCTCCGGGACCACCTCCAACTCCGCGGCGTTCTTCGCAAACGACTCGGTTTCCAGGAGATGCTCCACCTGGCGCTCGGTGGCCGCGGAGAGCTGCCCACGAATGGCCTGAAAGTGGTGTCGAGCGCGTACGGTCGAGACGAACTCGATCGCGCGCGAGCCCTGAAGGGTCGTGATCCCGACCATGGCCGCCAGCGCCACCACGCTGACGAAGCGCATCGACGACTCGACGAAGCTGAACTCGGCGGGCCGACTCACGACCACTCTCCTGATGCGTCAAATGTTTGCGCGCGCATTTTCGCGCGAAGGCAGGCTCGGATGCAAGCCGCGACCTTCTTCGGCCTATTCGGGAGCCGCAACCGGCCTCACGGGTCCCGAGGCCCATGCCGACACTCTTCGGCAGAACCCCCTCCCCACGCGCGATGACTCACGACCCCGTCTCAGCCCCCGACCGACGCCTGGTCGAGTTGGTCGACCGTCTCGTCGCGACTCGGAAGGCCGGGTCTCGTACCGAAGCGCTCGAGGGCGTTCTCGATGCGGCTCGCCGCTTCGTCGGCGCGACGACAGCCACGCTCGTCCGCCAGGACGACGACGGGTGGCGCCCCGTGGCCGCGAGCGGCGCCGAGGGCACCGAGGGGCGGACGCCCGACGTCTCGTCGCCGGACCCGGACGGTGGCGCGTCGTCCGGCTCCGAACCGAACACGCAGACGATCCCGGCGTCACCCAGCCCGCCGACGGGCGTCACCCTCGACGTTCAACGGGACGGGCAACGGTTCGGCGTCGTGGCCTTCGCCCTCCCGAGTCGACGCCCCGCGCGAGGTGACCGCGGACGCACGGTCGAAGCGCTGTCCGACGCGGAGCGAGCCGGTTTGACCCTCGTAGCAGCGCGGCTCGGAGACGTGCTGACGCTGGATCACCTGTCCGGACGGCTCCACGAGGCGGAGAAGCACCTCGGACACCTGATCCATATCGATCCCCTGACCGAGCTGTCCAACCAGCACGGCGCACGGAAACGATTCGGCGAGTTCGTCACCCGGGCTCGGTTCTCCGGACGACCTCTTTCGATCGTCGCGTTCGAAATCGACGGCGTGTCGGCCGTCCGAGAACGGTGGGGCCGTCCCGCATCGGACCGGGTCGTACGAAGCGCCGCGAGTCGCGCACGGGCCGCGCTGCGCCCCGGCGATCCGATCGCCCGGATCAAGGCCACCCGCTTCGTGGCGATCCTTCCCGACGCCCCCGTCACGGCGGCGAGGGCCGCGGCCGAGCGAATCGTGCAGCAGGTCGAGGACCTCCGCATCGAGGCGCCCAACGGCCACGACGTGCCTCTGACCTGCTACGCCGGCGTCGCTCGAATCCTCAAGGCCGACACCACGTACGAGGATGTCGTCGTCGAGGTCGAACGACTCCTGAAGCAGGCCCGCGAGACCGGGGAGGTGTCGGTTCAGACGGGCTTGTCGGTCGGGAAGGAGTACTGAGCCGACCCGGGACGAGCAGGCTTCGGCTAGCCCACCGGCGGAAGGGCCCGAGCAGGGCGAGGCCGACCCCCGGCCAGCGTGACCGCGGTCCCGAACGCCAGGATCTCCACACCTCCGGTCCCCTGGCCGTCCCCGCGCGAACGCGCCAGAGGCGCCGTCTCGATCCGGACATTGATGATCGTGTCGTGCCCCCGCGAGCGCGCGTCCTCCTTCATGCGAACCAACGCCTCCCGGCGGGCTCGCTCGAGGAGAGGCTCGTAGACACCGATCCGACCACCCACCATCCCCTTCAGCGTCGCCGCGAAGCGTTTGAAGTAGTCCTGCGAGATCACGACGTTGCCCATCACGAGGTCGGTGGCGACCGGGTTCCAGCCGACCGGAAGATCCTCGAGCGTCAGCGCGAGCACTTCGACCGCCCCGCTCTCCAGGCGAAGCAGATCCTCGAAATGTCGCCGCTCGATCATCCGGCCCGTAACCCAGGTCCCGAAGAGAACCGCCGGGGTGGCGAGCAAGTTGATCAGGACTTCGATCGGCATCCTACTCGACCTTCACGGCCGTGCCGTACGCGAACAGCTCCGCCGCACCCTGGGCGACACTGCTCGTGGCGAAACGCACGTTGACGATCGCGTTGGCGCCGGCCTCTTCGGCCTGGTAGCTCATCCGCCGGATCGCCTCCCCGCGGGCCTCGGCCAGCAGCTCCGTGTATCCGCGCAGTTCACCGCCGACCATGTTCTTGAAGCCGGCTGCGATGTCGCGGCCGATGTGTTTCGCGCGGACGGTGCTCCCACTGACGACGCCGTAGAACTCGACGATCGTCTTCCCGGGGATCTCCTGCGTGTTGCTGATCAGCATGAGACGGATGTCTCCCTTCAGGTCGTGATGCAGTCGGCGTCGGGAATATCGGAAGCGATGCTTCCGGACGCACGACCCGATCCTACGCCGCGATCGACTCCGCCAGAGACGTGCACTCCTGGTCGGCCGACTCGATGATGTCCCCC
>JAUIKL010000294.1 GCA_030430625.1 Gemmatimonadota bacterium | reverse complement strand
TCGGGTCGGCCCCTCGGCGTCCACGATGAATCGGTAGTGCGCGTCGGTGGCGGCCTCGATGGCTGCGAGTCCGACTTTGTCCCGAACCGCACTGTGGAGTTCGCGAAGCCAACTCTCCCCGATCGAGCGGACCATGAAGGCGTACAGACCGGCCTTGTTCCCGAAGCGGTAGCTGGCGAGTCCCCGGCTGTATCCGGCGTGCTCTCCGACATCCTTCAGGGTCGTGCCGGCACCGCCCCGCTCACAGATGAGCGCGATCGCAGCCTCCAGCATACGGGCGTCGGACAGGGCTGTCCGCTCGGCCTGTGTACGGGGCTCCACGTCGGCAGTGAGGTTGTCGTGCACGTCCAGCCCAGCAGGAGAATCGGGGTGTGGGATCGTCTTCCCAAGATACTTGTTCGCTGCAAGGAAGTGAACGAGCCGTTTGGCGCGAGTCGTATTCTGCCTGCGGCCGAACGGGTGCTCTGTGGCGTCATGGCTCCCCGGAACCGAAAGCGTGGGGCCGGTGGTTACTACGGGTGTCCGCGTGTCGTTCGGGCGCCCGAACGACGCTCGGCTCCCTCACCCTCGATGGTTGGAGAACCCACCGATGACGGAATACAAGAAAACCGAAGAGGCGGTCGCCGCCCTGACGCCCGAGCAGTACCGGGTGACCCAGGAGGACGGCACCGAGCGGGCGGGGACGGGGCCCTATCTGCACAACAAGGAGCCCGGCATCTACGTCGACGTCGTTTCGGGCGAGCCCCTGTTCGCGTCTTCGGACAAGTACGAGTCGGGCTGCGGTTGGCCGAGCTTCACGAAGCCGATCGAACCGGCCAACGTCGCGTCACGACGCGACACCTCCCATGGGATGGTTCGGACGGAAGTCCGATCTCAGCATGCGGACAGCCATCTGGGGCACGTCTTCCCCGACGGCCCGCCGGACCGCGGTGGTCTCCGCTACTGCATCAACGGGGCTTCGCTCCGCTTCGTGCATGTCGACGACATGGAGGCCGAGGGGTACGGGGACTACATGGGGCAGGTCGAACGCTAGTCGACCGCGTGTTCGTAGAAATAGGTCAGGTGGCACCGACCGAGCCCCGCTCGACCCGCCGCTCCACCCAGAGGTAGAGGGTCGGTAGGACCACGAGGGTGAGCACGGTGGCGGTGAGCAGTCCTCCGATCACGACGGTCGCGAGGGGGCGCTGTAGCTCGGCGCCGGGCGAGGTCGAGATCGCCATAGGAACGAAGCCGAGACTGGCGGCCAGTGCGGTCATCAAGACAGGCCGGAGCCGGACCGCCGCTCCATCCACGACCGCGTCACGAAGGGTCGCACCACGGTCGCGCAGGAGGTTGATCTGGCTGACCATGACGACACCATTGAGCACGGCGATGCCGAACACGGCAATGAACCCGATGAGCGCCGAGGTGCTGAGGTTGAGTGATGCGATCCACAGTGCCGCCACTCCCCCGATTGTGGCGAAGGGGAGGTTCGTCATGATCAGAAGAGCTTGCCGGACCCGGCCGAAGGTCGAGAAGAGGATGAGGTAGATGGCGAGTACAGCCACCGGCACGAGGATAGCGAGCCGACGCACCGCGGATTGCTGATTTCGATACTGCCCGCCCCACTCGAATCGATATCCGGAGGAGAGTCCGATCTCGGTCGCCAGGAGCGCCGATGCCTCCTCCACGAAGCTCCCCACGTCCCGCCCGCGGATGTTCGCCCCGACGACGACCATCCGCTGGCCACCCTCGTGTGCAAAGGCCTCGGGCGTCTCGACGATCTCCAGGTCGGCCACGGAGCCGAGCGTCAGAAGTCCGTTGGCTCCGTTCGCGACGGGGAGACGTCCTACGAGCTGTGGGTCGAGCCGGTTGCCGGTGGGGATACGCACGACGACCCCGATGCGGCGGGGGCCGTCGACGACGTGGGTCGCAACGGAAGAGCCCAGCGCCATCTCGACCTGATGTCCGATGTCGCTTCCGGTCAGGCCGTACCGGGCGAGCGCTTCTTGACGCACGTCGATTCGAAGCTCCTTCACCCGTGAGGCCGCGGTGACCTTCACGTCGGCCGCACCGTCGACCTGTATCAGCAGAGCTCCGACCCGATCGGCGAGACGAGCGAGTTCGTCAGGGTCGCTGCCGAAGATCTTCACCCCGACATCGGTCGTGATGCCGGTTTCCGCCTCGTCGAGTCGCATCTGGATCGGCTGCGTGAATGCGTATTCGAGTCCCGGGACGGACTGGAGAGCGCTGTCCATAGCAGCCAGGAGGGCGGGCTTCCCACCCCGCCGCCACTCGGACTTGGGCCGGAGCATCACGTAGGTGTCCGA
>JAUIKL010000074.1 GCA_030430625.1 Gemmatimonadota bacterium | reverse complement strand
CCGGCCTCGATGCTTCCCACGTCGCTGTCGATCCCGAGGATCTTGGCACCATTCAGCGACATGATCTGAACGACCTCCGTCGGGGAGAAGCCGGCCTCGAGCAGGAGCTCGTAGTTCCGCTGGTCACCGAGCCCGGGAGGGGCCGCACCGTAGCCGGTCGGGTCGACGCCAGCGGCGAGCAGGCCCCCCGCGTTCACGAAAGCCCGCTCGTATTCCAGTGCCTTCTGGTACTGGGCGGGCGGGATCGCGCCCCGGCCCGCGCGTCGCGCTACCGCGATGGCCCGGACCTCCTCGGCGATCTCGGGAGCCAGCACTTCGTAGACGCGTTCGTCGATCGGGGGCCGACCGGACACGGAGATCTCGTACACGACGAGCGTCGATGTCATCGCGACGTCGTTGTCGATCATGTCGCGGAAGGTCGCCTGGACCTCGGGGCCGTTCACATCGATGTCGGGGAAGCCCGTGCGGAAGCCGGCGGGGCACTCGTCCGGAACCTTGTCCGGCCAGTACTCACTGTTGGCAAAGAGGCCGTGCTCGAGGTTGTCGATACCGAGGGCCACCGCCTCCCGGTATCCGACCGAGCAGAGGTGGGCCGTCACCTTCACACCGTTTTGGTGGGCCTCCTCGATGGCGGCCCCGAGTTCAGCGCGGCTGATCCATGTGTACGCCTTGAACCAGTCGACGCCCTCCTCGGCCCAGTAACGCACGACTCGGCGGGCCTGCTCGGGACCTTCGAGCCGCGTCATCGTCTGAGAGCCCTGCTCGCCGGTCAGGTAGGGGCCCGTCGTGAACATCGTCGGCCCGATCACTCGACCGGCGTCGATCTCCCGCTTCAGGTTGAGTTCCGCGTAGGGCTGTTGAGCGCCCGTCGTGCGGATGGTGGTCACGCCCGACGCCAGGTAGAGCCGCGAGCCCGAGAAGGAGAGCTGGGCCGCCCGGCCGTTGCCACCCGTGTAGTAGCTGTGGTTGTGCATCCCCACGAGGCCCGGAATGACTGTCTGCCCCGAAAGGTCCACGACCTGTGCGTCCATCGGCACACGCACCGTCCCGGACGGTCCCACGGCCGTGATCCGGTCGCCCTCGATCAGGATCGTCTGGTTCGCGGCAGCCGGGGCCCCCGTACCGTCGATGACCTTCGCGTTGGTGAGCGCCACGGTGCCGGCGGGCACGGCCACGAACTCATCGAAGTTCTGGGCGGCCGCAGGGGCACTCGCGGCCAGCGCGGTCAGGAGGACGGGGACGAGGCGGTGCGGTCGGAGGCTCATGGGCTGTTCCCTTCCACGTCGAAGACGAAGCTCATCCCCGACTCGAGGTGCTCTGCAATGTGGCAGTGCACCATCCAGCGACCGGGGTTGGAGAGTTCGAGGAGGATGTCCGTTGTAGACCCGGACGGCAACAGTACGGTGTCCTTCCAGACGAGGTTCTCGTTGGCCACCCCGTTCTGCTCGAGAACCAGAAAGCGTTGACCGTGGATGTGCAGGGGGTGCTGCATGGCGTGAAAGGCCGCCCGGTCGTTCGTGACCCGGATCTTCACCACGTCACCCACCCGGAAGGTCCAGTCGATGGCGTCGTTCTCGGCGCCCGTGAGGCCGTCGCGGATCAGCCACCGGACCTCGGGTGCGCTGGAGGCCCAGTTCATCATGGGCATCGTGCCGGTCCACTCGACCGGGTTGAAGTAGACCCAGTCCAGGCTCATCGACTGCTCGATGGGCATCGGTAGGTCGTCGACCTCGAGCGTGAGCACCAACTCCCGCTCGGGAGGAGCGTCGAACAACGGACGGTAGCGATCGATGTCCTCGACGACGGCGTCGTGGGTCCGTAGCGAGTCGAAGACGTGGGTGTGCGTGGTGGACGATGCGGCGTTCGCGTTACCGGTCGCGGCCACGCGGCCGAGGACGGAGCGCTCTTCGAGGAAGAGCCCCTGACGGTGATTGATCCCCTGCACCTGGTTCGTGAGCGACCACGCGCCGGCTTCCGGGAAGCGAACCTCGACCGTGTAACGCTCCGCGGGCGCCATGACGACGCTCTCCACGAACGACTCGCGCTCGAATCGGCTCACGTCCGACGCCACGACCTTGATCGGCAGGGGCGCCGCATCGGGATCGCTCGTGGATTGAAGAGAGAGGTTGAAGGTGCGGGTGTTCGAGACGTTGGTGAGGTAGAAGCGGACGACGTCACCCGCGTCGACCTCGAGTCCATACTCGGGCTCGCCATTGACGAGAAAGACGTTTCCGAAGCGGCCCATGAGCATGTAATTCGCCGCTTCGCGGCCGAACGGAACGACCCCGTCCTCTCCGATGAGGAGATCGTCCAACATCACGACTTCCTCTCGATCGACATCGTTGTAGTACGTCGCGTCCAGCGGCTCGACGAGCATGTTTCCGGCCAGCCCCAACTCCTGGGTCACGTCTTCGCGGTGGTGCGGGTGGTACCAGTACAGCCCAGGGTCCGGGAAGTGGATCCGGTACTGGAAGCGTTCACCGGGGGCCACCGGATCCTGCGTCACACCGGGTACGCCGTCGAATTCGTTGTCGAGTCGGAGGCCGTGCCAATGGACGGCCGTCGGAAGGGGTGTGTCGTTGACGAAGTTCACGGTGATCGTCGCGGCCTCGGTCACGCGGAGGAGGGGCCCGGGGATCTGACCGTTGAAGCCCATCATCACCAGCTCCCGGTCGCCGACCCGCTTGCGGACGAAGCCCGCGGTGAGGTCGAGGGTGCCGCCGTCCGGCAGGGTCACGACATCACGAGGCCGGACCATGGGGACCGCCGTCGGGTCGGCGGGGGTCGGGCGCAGGGGGGAGATCCGCGGCCGCACGCCCATGACACCCGCGAGCATCGGGATGCCCTCGTACATCGGGGGCATCGACCACGCTTCGTCGTCCATCCCCTCGTGGTTCATCGGGTCGTGATCCATCGAGGCCATCGGGGGCCCCGACTCCGCCGACGGGGCCATGGCCAACAGGTCGTGCGCCTCCATCCGACTGGACGGGGACCGACCGCGCACGACGAGGGGGCCACTGCGCTCCACGGCCGCAGGGTCCGACTCGGCCGTGACCCACACGAGGTACTTGTTGAAGTCGACCTCTCCCAGATCGTTCCGCCCGTTGGTGACCTCCCCGAGCGGGACGACGGGGTCGAGGGCCAGCGGTGTGGCCCAGGCCACGTACGCGGAATAGGGACCCAACGTCGTGGGATCCGGGAGGTCCTTCAGCCACGCTACGAGCGTGTTCCGATGGCGCCCCTCGGCCGTGACCGTCACGCCGAAGGGGGACCAGGGGCGGCGCAGCTCGATCACGCCCGTCGCGTCCCCGCCCCGGGTCGTGGGATAGAGGTCGATGCAGTTGAGGTCGGACGCGGGCCGCTGCTCGGTCGAGCCGCGGGCTGCGGGGCCGGGGGGGACCGCGGTAAAGGGGGAGATGCCCGTGGCGGGCGGTCGGTCGGCGCACATCTCCGAGACATCGGGGATCTGCGCGCGCACCCGGGTATCGGGAGCGAGCGCGACCGCACCGAAGACCGCCAGGAGGCACAGCAGACGGCTCTGCGCGGCCGATCGGACCGGACCGGGGGGAGACCGGGTCGGGGACACGAACGTCGAGGACATGGCGGAGCATGGTCGAAGAACGTTGACACGGGCAAGCGGCGGCAGGAAATTTAGGCTAGCCTAAAATCACTGACCTCCACGTACCCATGGCCTCTCCCATCACCGCGCTGGCGGCCTTTGCCGTCGTCGTCGTCGTCTGCGCGGCCCTCTTCTGGCCCCGTCTGGGCGTCGTCAGCCGTGTGCGTCGGATTCTGCACCTGAGTGAACGGGTGCTCCTGGAGGACGCTCTCAAGCACGTGCATACGTGCGAACGGATCGGTCGGACGTGCACGCTCGACAGTGTGGCGGGGCGCCTCGAGGTGTCGACTGCACGGGCGGCCCACCTCCTGACCCGACTGGGTGAGCGGGACCTGGTTCACAACGGTGCCGACGGGCCGGTGCTCACCGAGGCCGGCCGCGAGTCGGCGCTCCGTTTGGTACGCACCCACCGTCTCTGGGAGCGCTACCTGGCCGATCGGACGAACGTTCCGGCGGGTGAGTGGCACGAGGAAGCGGAGCGGATGGAGCACCGGATGTCCGAGGAGGACGTGGCGCGCCTGGCTTCCAGTCTGGGCCATCCGGCTTGGGACCCGCACGGTGACCCGATCCCTTCGGCTCGCGGTGAACTCCCCTCGATCGAACGTCTGACTTTGGCCGGCGCCGTACCGGGGAGCACGGTCGAGGTCGTTCACCTCGAGGACGAACCTCGGGAGATCTTCGACGCGCTCCTCGACGAGGGGCTCGACCTGGGATCTCGAGTGGAGGTCCGCGCGCGAACCGAGTCCGCCGTGGAGATCGCCTCCATGGGACGGACCTGGTCGATCGACCCTGTCGTGGCGCGAAACGTCACGGTACGCGCGCTGCCCGAGGGGGTGTCCGCCGACGCTCCGGTGCGCTCGCTGGCCGACATCGCGCCCGGAGACGCGGCACGCGTGGTCGGCATCTCCCCGAAGTGCCAGGGGTCTCAGCGTCGGCGCCTGCTCGACCTCGGGGTGGTGCGGGGAACGTCGATCGAAGCGGCTTTCCGCAGCGCGGGAGGAGATCCCATCGCCTATCGAATTCGCGGCGCGCTCATCGCTCTCCGTCGTGAACAAGCCGAGTGGATCCGAGTGGAGGCCGCGTGATGGTGTCTCTCGCGACGGACCCGTGCGTTTCGTGCGCCCAGCACCGGGAACAGAGCCTCGTCCGCCTCGGCTTGTCCCCGGATCGGTGGGACTACCTGATCGCGCTCGCCGGCAATCCGAACGTGGGCAAGAGTACGGTCTTCAACGAGTTGACCGGCCTTCGTCAGCACACCGGGAACTGGCCCGGCAAGACGGTCGTGCGCGCGGAGGGGGCGTTCGCTCACGAAGGCGATCGCATGAAGGTCGTCGACCTGCCCGGGACCTACTCGCTCCAGGCCGGAAGTGTCGACGAGGAGGTCGCTCGCGATTTCGTGCTCTTCGGCCGACCCGACGTGACGATCGTCGTGATCGATGCCACGCGGCTGGAGCGGAACCTCAACCTCACACTCCAGATCCTCGAGATCACGGACCGCGTCGTCGTCTTCCTCAACCTGATGGACGAGGCGAGGCGACACGGGATCGCCGTCGATGCCGGCAAGCTCGAGGCGGAGCTCGGGGTCCCTGTGATTCCCGGCACCGCGCGCGAGGGGATCGGACTCCCCGAACTGCTCGACGCGGCGCACGCCGTGGCGACGGGCGCGCGGACCACGAAGCCGGTCCGCCTCAGCGAGCACCCTCCGGAAATCGAGTCGGCGATCGAGGCGCTTCTGCCGGAGATCGAAGCCGTGTTCCCGGACGTCCCGAACGCCCGTTGGGTGGCACTGCGCCTCCTGAACGCCGACGAGGCGGTGCAGAGCGCCGTCCGGTCCGGGGAGCTGGGGCAGCTCGTCGGGGACGACGGCCACGAAGAGATCGTTCTCCCGACGGAGGAGGAGCGAGAGCGGGTGCTTCGCGCTGCGACCCATCTGCGGTGGGAGTTGCCTGCCGACTTCCAGGACGCGGTGACCGAGCACACCTATGCGGCGGCGGAGGCCATTGCGCTGAAGGCTCAGAAGCGGGGGCTGGCGAAGGCCGGCTTCGACTTCGATCGCAAGCTGGACGAAGTGCTCACGAGCCGCGTCTTCGGCTTCCCCCTCATGCTGTTCATCCTCTCGGTCGTCTTCTGGCTCACCATCGAAGGGGCCAACGTCCCGTCCTCGATGCTGGCGACGCTGCTGATCGACAATGGGCACACCTTCCTCAAAGGGCTGTCGGCCGCCGCCGGCCTCCCATGGTGGCTCGACGGCTTCCTTCTGGACGGCGTCTACCTGGCCACCGCCTGGGTGATCAGCGTCATGCTGCCGCCGATGGCGATCTTCTTCCCGCTCTTCACCCTGCTCGAGGACTTCGGATACCTGCCTCGCGTCGCCTTCAACCTCGACTCGATGTTCCGACGAGCTGGGGCGCACGGGAAGCAGGCGCTGACGATGTGCATGGGCTTCGGGTGCAACGCCGCCGGGGTCGTGTCGACCCGGGTCATCGACAGCCCGCGCGAGCGCCTGATCGCGATCATCACCAACAACTTCTCCCTTTGTAACGGGCGCTGGCCGACGCAGATCCTCATCGCGACGATCTTCATCGGAGCCCTCGCCCCGGACCACCTGGGCGGGCTCGTGAGTGCGGGGGCCGTCGTCGGGATCGCGCTGCTCGGTATCGTGCTGATGTTCGCGTCTTCGTGGCTGCTCTCCCGAACGGTGCTCCGCGGCGAGGCCACGAGCTTCTCCCTGGAGCTACCGCCCTATCGCCCGCCCCGCGTTCTCCAGACGCTGTACACATCCATCATCGATCGCACCCTGATCGTCCTCTGGAGGGCGATCGTCTTCGCCATTCCGGCCGGGGCAGCGATCTGGTTGATCTCCAACATCTCGGTCGGGGACCTGAGCCTGGCGCACCACGCGGTCGGCTTCCTCGACTCGTTCGGCCTCCTCCTGGGCCTGAACGGAGTCATTCTGCTGGCCTACGTCGTGGCGATTCCGGCCAACGAGATCGTGATCCCGACGATTCTGATGCTCACCGTCCTCGTCACCCCCGAGCTGGCGGCTGAGGGAGCGGGTGCGGGTGTGATGTTCGAAGAGGACTCGATCGCCGCGACCGAGGCGCTGTTGCGGGGGGGCGGTTGGACTCTTCTCACGGCGGTGAACCTGATGTTGTTCAGCCTTCTCCATAACCCCTGCTCGACGACGATCTACACGATCTACAAGGAGACGCGGAGCGCGAAGTGGACCACCGTCGCGACTCTGATGCCCGTCGTCATGGGTGTGACGGCGTGCTTCCTCGTAGCGCAGTTCTGGAGGTTGGCCACGGGCTGAGTCGACATCCGATACCTTGCCCGCTCAGACACTCAACTCCAGCGGGAGGTACCGATGTTCGATACCGACGCCTTCGTCGAGTTCGCCCTTTCCTCCATCGCGACGTGGACGCCCAAGGTCGGCGCCGCACTCGCGGTTCTCTTCTTCGGATGGATCTTCGCCGGGTGGGCCAAGCGCTTCTCCAAGCGCGCTCTCAAAGCTTCTCCGGTCGACGACATCCTGATCCCCTTCCTGTCCGGCATCATCCACGTCATGGTCATCGTGATGGTGGCCGTGGCCGCGATGGGTGTGGTCGGGATCAACACCGCATCGTTCGTGGCCGTCCTCGGTGCCGCGGGCCTCGCGATCGCGTTGGCCTTCCAGGGCACCTTCTCCAACTTCGCCGCCGGCATCATGCTCCTGACCTTCCGACCCTTCGAGGTCGGGCATTTCGTTCAGGTCGGCGGCGGCACAGGGGTGGTGAAGGAGGTCGGCATCTTCTCCTGCATTCTGAACACGGGCGACAACGTGCAGATCCGGGTGCCCAATTCGCAGATCTTCGGCGAGACGATCACGAACTACTCCGCCAACGACACCCGTCGGATCGATCTGACCGTCGGCGTGAGCTACGACGATGACCTGGCGTTGGCGGTCAAGACCTGTATGGACACGGTAACGTCCGATTCACGTGTGCTTTCGGATCCGGCGCCGGTGGTTGCGGTACACGAACTGGCGGACTCGTCCGTCAATCTGGTCGTGCGGCCGTGGGTGGCGAGTGGGGACTACTGGAACGCCCGCTGGGACCTCACCCGCGCCCTCAAGGAGAACGTCGAGGGAGCGGGTCTGTCCTTCCCGTACCCTCAGCAGGACGTGCACATGCACGAGGTCACCGCCTGACCCGACGTATGGAGCGTGTCTGTCCGGTCCCCGCCCCTTCTTGGGGCGGGGGCCGGCCCCTGCGCGAGTCCGACGTGCCCCCCTTTGCCGATCCCGGGTCAACGGGGTATAGTTGAGACTCAGTCTCATCCGCGTACGAGGATCACCGTGGACACGCACGACCTCCGCCTTTCGGACATTCCCCTCAGACAAGAGGTGGAGCTTGTCCGCATCGATCTTCCGGTCGACCAGGCTGAGCCCTTGTTGGAGCGTGGTGTCCTTCCGGGGTGTCGGATCTGCCCGGTCCGATCGGCCCCTTCGGGTGATCCCATCATCTCGGTCGACGGTTCGCTCCTGGCGTTGCGCCGCGAGACGGCTCGATGCCTGTGTGTGCGGTCACCGCAGGCCTCTCCGCGCGGATAGGAAGACTCCCGCGTGGCCGACGCCCCCAGGCTCGTAGCCCTGGTCGGTCCGCCCAACTGCGGTAAGACCACACTTTTCAATCGGCTGACCGGCCTCCGGCAGAAGGTCGCGAACTATCCGGGCGTCACCGTCGAAAAGCACGTCGGGCGTGTCGACCTCGGTGGCGGCGGCGAGATCGAGCTGGTGGACCTTCCGGGGGTCCACGGTTTTTCCGCGCGCACGCTGGACGAACAGGTCACCAAAGACGTTCTCGAGGGCCGGATCGAGGGTTTCCGGGCGCCCGACGCGGTCGTCCTGATCGTGGATTCGACCCTCCTCGAGAATCAGCTGATGCTGGTCGAGCCGATCCTCGAGCTCGGCTTGCCGACGCTACTCGTGCTGAACATGGCCGACGAGCTGGATGCTCGGGGTGGACGCGTCGACGACGCGGCCCTGGCTCAGCGGCTCGGAGTCGACGTGGTCCGGACGAGTGCTCGAACCGGACGGGGGGTCGACGGTGTCGTCTCGTACCTGTCCCGGCTCGGCCCCGCCGGAGGACCGGGTGTCGTGGACCGCACCCTCACGAACAAGCCGTCGGGGCGGGCGCTCCCGGTGGTCGACGCCTTCGCGGACCGACGCCGACTCGTCCGTGAGGTGGTCAACGGGGCCGGTTTTGTGCCGCCCGCACCGTCCGAGGCTTCGGACAGGATCGACGGGGTCGTGCTGCATCGGATCTTCGGACCTCTGCTCTTCCTGGCCGTGGTCGTCGTCGTCTTCCAGTCGATCTTCACCTGGGCCGTTCCCCTCATGGACGCGATCGACGCGGGAATCGGAGCCTCGGGCGACTGGTTGCTCGCGACGCTGCCCGACAACTGGTTCCGCTCTTTGTTGGTCGACGGCGTCTGGGCGGGCGTGGGGTCGGTCGTGATCTTCCTGCCCCAGATTCTCATCCTCTTCCTCTTCCTCGGGCTCCTCGAGGACTCGGGCTACATGGCCCGAGCCGCGGTGATCGCGGACCGGATGATGTACAGGGTCGGGCTTCAGGGGCGCGCGTTCCTGCCTCTCTTGTCCGGGTATGCGTGTGCGATCCCGGCCATCCTCGCGGCCCGCACGATCGACGACGAACGAGACCGGCTGGCGACGATCTTCGTGACGCCGTTCATGACCTGTTCGGCCCGTCTTCCGGTCTACGCACTCCTGATTGCGGCGTTCATCCCCGCCGAGCCTCTTCTGGGTCCCTTCCTCGGGCTCCAGGCGGCCGTCATGCTCGGCCTGTACGGGCTCGGGATCGCCGCGGCCGTCGTCACGGCCTTCATCCTCAAGCGCACACTCCTGGATACCGAGCCCGCGGCGTTCCTCATGGAGTTGCCGCCCTATCGGGTCCCGTCACTTCGCACGATCGGCTTCCGGCTGTGGGACCGGAGCCTGGTTTTTCTCCGCCGTGCGGGCCGAATCATCTTCCCCGTGACCGTGATCCTCTGGGCGCTCACACAGTTCCCGCGGACGGCGGACGGCCCACCCGACATCGAGGCCTCGGCCCTCGGGACGATCGGCCAGGTCATCGAACCGGTCATCGAACCCCTCGGCTACGATTGGCGCGTGGGGATCGGGCTGATCACCTCGCTGGCCGCTCGCGAGGTGATCGTGGGTACCCTCGGCACGATCTACGGTGTCGAAGCCGCGGACGAGGAGTCGATGGAACTACGAGACGTCCTGCGGCGGGATCTGACGCCGGGCGCCGCCATCGGTCTTCTGGTCTTCTTTGCCTTCGCGCTCCAGTGCATGTCGACGGTCGCGGTGATGCGCCGGGAAACGGCCGGCTGGAAGTGGCCGATTCTGCAGTTCAGCTACATGTTGGCGCTCGGGTACGTCGGAGCGTTCGTGGCGTACCGACTCTTCTGACCTCCGGGGCGGGCTCGGCGCCTCGAGAACGACCCCCCCATGGAAGCACTCAAGCGCCCGGTAGTCCTCCGCTCGGTCGTCGTCGTCCTGTGGTCGATTGCGGTCGTGGCGCCGGCTGTGTGGGCCCAGCCCGCTTTTTCCGTTGCCGGTCGGGCCGGCACGCTGGGTTGGGGGGGCGAGGTCGCCGTCAGGTGGGCGGACGAAGCCACGGTGAGAGGCGGCGCCGGGATCTCGACTCTGGACGCGGACACCCGTTTCGGGGACTTCGCAGCGAGGCTCGAATTACCCCGTACGTGGTACGATCTGGGTGTCGACTGGTACCCGACGCGCCATGCGTTTCGCATCAGTACTGGAATTCTGTTTCAAGATGAGGATCCTCTGATCGAGGGAGTGATCGACCGACCGACCGTGATCGGTGGCCAGTCGGTCACGCCGACCGAACTCGGTGCCCTGACCGGGATCGTCAGGACCCGGGATCGCATCCCGTACCTTCGCGTCGGGTTCGGCCGCCACGCCGCCGCCGGCTTTGGCCTCTTTCTCGACCTGGGACTGGGTTTCCTGGGCTCGCCCGTCGTCGAGTTGGAGGCAGACGGTGGCACGCTCGATCCGGGGACGTTGAACGGGCTGCTCGAAGCCGAGGCGGCCAGCATTCAGAGCGACTTGAAGACCTATCTCCGGTTCTGGCCGATCATGAGCGTCGGCCTCCGTTACGGAATCGGAGGATGAGATGAACCGAAGGAGCCATGCCCGATGACCAGGCGTTCCCGACACACCATCGATGTGTCCGACTCCATAGGTGTTGTGTCCGGCATCTCCATCGTGCCCGAGGACGCGCATGCGCTGTACGTCTTCGGTCACGGCGCGGGTGCCGGCATGACCCACTTCTTCATGGAGGAGGCTTCGGAGCAACTGGCGGGCCGGCGCGTGGCGACCCTTCGCTACAACTTCCCCTACAAGGAGGCGGGCCGGAAAGCACCCAACCGGGCGCCCGTCTTGATCGAGACCGTGCGTGCCGCAGTGCGCGCGGCCCGCGAAGGGTTCCCCGGTCTGCCCCTCTTCGCTGGTGGGAAATCGATGGGGGGCCGCATGTCGTCGACGGCGGCATCGCAGGATGCCCTCGAGAGCCTGCGAGGCCTGGTTTTCTTCGGCTTTCCACTGCACGCTCCGGGCAAGGACTCCGCGGAGCGAGGGGAGCATCTTCACGACGTCGGGTTGCCGATGCTCTTTCTGCAGGGTACCCGCGACAAGCTGGCCAACCTGGCCCTTCTGGAACCGCTTCTGAGTGAGGTCGATCCCCGGCCGGACCTCCGGATCGTGGACGACGCGGACCACGGCTTCCACGTGCCGAAACGATCGGGGCGTACGGACGCGGACGTCCTCGAAGAACTGTGTTCGATCGCCAGCGCGTGGATGGCGGAGCGGGTCGACTGACCCCACGACAGTCAGCGACCTCGACGGCTGCGGTGTCCTCGTGTTGACCACTGCCCCCGCCACGGGCATTGTCCCGATTCTCACAAGACCCTCGTGGAGTAGGACAAGATGAGTCGTCGTGCCGCAGTATCAGCTCGTATCAGCATCTCCATCGGTTTGGGGATGCTCGCTTTCGCCTTCGCGCCATCGGCGAACCAAGGGCTCGGGGCTCAAGAGGAGTGGTCGGGCGTGGAGCGGACGTTCGGTGCTCTCAGCTACCGAAACGTCGGACCTTCTCGCGGAGGTCGTGTCACGGCCGTGGCCGGCCATGCCGATCACCCGCTCACCTTTTACATGGGTGCCACCGGTGGTGGCGTCTGGAAGACCGACGACTACGGGACGACGTGGCGCCCGATCTCGGACGGCTACTTCGAGACCGGGTCCATCGGGTCCATCCGTGTCGCACCGTCCAACTCCGACGTCGTGTACGTGGGAACGGGGTCCGACGGCATCCGGTCCAACGTCATCATCGGTCGCGGGCTCTACTACTCGGGTGACGCCGGGGAGACGTGGGAGCGCCGTGGATTGACCGAGATGGGGCAGCTCGGAGCGGTCGAAATCGACCCGAACAACTCCGACGTGGCGTATGTGGCCGCACTCGGGAACCCCTGGGCCAAGTCGGAAGAGCGAGGCGTCTACCGGACGCGCGACGCTGGGAGGAACTGGGAGCAGGTCCTTTTCACGTCGGACTCGGTCGGGGCCATCGATCTCGAGATCAACCCGGCCAACCCGAATGAGATCTACGCTGCCATGTGGATGGGCCGTCGTCAGCCCTGGACGATCATCTCCGGCATGGAGGCGTCGGCCGAGGAGGACGGGATCTGGAAGTCGACGGATGGCGGTGACACCTGGCGCATCGTGCGCGAGGGTCTGCCCACGGGCCTGATCGGAAAGATCGACCTGTCCGTTTCGGCCGACATGCCGAACCGGGTCTACGCGCTCGTCGAGACCACGGATCCGAACGAGGGCCTGTATCGCTCGGACGACAACGGTGAGACCTGGGAGTTCATCAACGACCAGCGCGGCATCATGAACCGCCCGTTCTACTACACGGGTGTGGTCGCGGACCCGACGGACGGGAACCACGTCTACATCAACAACGAGGGCTACTACGAGTCGACGGACG
>JAUIKL010000073.1 GCA_030430625.1 Gemmatimonadota bacterium | reverse complement strand
CCGCTTCTCGGCAGTGAGCGCACGGGAACCGGGCGGCTGTGCCAGGGGGCCCCGAACCTCTTCGGTATGCGCTTCGACGACCCGGAGGGTGACCTGATCGTCGTCGACGGAGACCACGCGTGGGTCTACTTCCCCAGCAACGACGAACGCACCGTGCTCAAGACCTCGGCGGACCGGGCGGCCGGCGGGCAGGACTTCCACCGAGAGTTCCTCGTCGACCCCGAGGCCAAGTACGACATCGAGTACGAGGGGCGCGAGCAGCTCGAGGGCCGTTCGGCGCACAAGCTCCGAATGACGCCTCGGGGGCCCATGTCCTACCGGTACGCCACGCTGTGGATCGACGAGGGTGAGCCTGTCCTCCGCCGCGTCCGTTTGGAGGAAGAGAACGGAAGCATCCGCACGATCACCCTGACGAACGTCGGGTTCGGAGCGGCACCCGGTGAGGGGTGGTTCTCCTTCACCCCTCCGGCCGGTGCGCTGGTGATGGAGCGATGAGGCGACCGGAGCGGTGGGGCTGATGCGCACCCGCGACCTCCCCGTATTTCCGCTCTCGGCCGACCCCGTCCGTCCCGGGGTGTCCCCCGACGTGGCGGCGGTCCATCACGAGCTCGACGCCGTCGGCTCGGAGGACGGACCTCGGATCGCGCTCGTGACCCTGGGCTGTGACAAGAACACCGTCGACTCCGAGCGGATGATGGCCGCCCTGGTCGGACACGGCGCCAGAGTGTCGAGTGAGGTGGACGGCGCCGACGTGGTGATCGTGAACACCTGCGGCTTCATCCAGACGGCGAAAGAGCAGTCGATCGAGACGATCCTCGACGCGGTGCAGTTGAAGGAAGAGGGCGGGGTACGCGCCGTCGCGGCCGTGGGTTGTCTCGTGCAGCGCCACGGTGAGGAGCTGCAGGCCGAGATCCCCGAGGTCGACCTCTTCCTCGGACTCACCGAACTGGGCACGCTCGTACCGCGCCTTCGGGAGCGCGGACTGCTGCCGACGGAGGAGGACTTCGTGCCGACGATGGAGCGACCGCTCCGGATCCTCAGCACGGAGACGCCCCACACCTCCTATCTCAAGATCAGCGAGGGGTGTGACCACACGTGTGCGTTCTGCGCGATTCCATTGATGCGCGGGCTGCACCGATCCCAACCCGTCGACGAACTCGTCCGCGAGGCGGCCGGCTTGGCCGCGGCCGGCGTGCGTGAGATCAACATCGTCTCACAGGACACGACCTGGTACGGTCGGGATCTTCGGCGGAAGGATCGCTCGGCGCCCCTCCTGCCGGACCTGTTGAGGGCGCTGATCGACGGCACCGATATCCCGTGGTACCGCCTCTTCTATATGTACCCGTCCGGCCTGACCCGTGAGTTGGTCGACCTGATCGCGGCCGAAGAGCGGATCGTGCCCTACCTCGACGTACCGCTCCAACATGGCAGCGATCGTATCCTCGAGCTGATGCGTCGCCCCGAACGGCGTGAGACGATTCGGGAACGGGTGGGCTGGCTCCGCGATGCCATCCCGGGGCTGACCCTACGCACCACTGTGATCGTCGGCTTCCCGGGGGAGACGGAGGAAGACCTCGGGGAGATGATGGACCTCCTCGAGGAGCTCCGCTTCGAGCGTGTCGGCGCCTTCGGCTACTCCGTCGAGGAGGGTACACGGGCGGTCGAGTTGCCCGGACGGGTGCCGGAGGACGTCATCGAAGAGCGGATCGAAGAGGTGATGGAGTTGCAGCGCGCGATCTCCTTCGAGCGCAACGAGGAGTTGGTCGGCTCCCGGCAGACCGTGCTGGTCGATCAGATCCTCGACGGAGACCCGGACTTTGCCGCCGTGGGTCGGACCGTCGGCCAGGCGGCCGACGTGGACGGCGTGACCCACCTGCGCACCGTCCCGTCGGGCAGTGGTGTCGGCTCCTTCGTCGAGGCGACGATCGTGGAAGCGGGTGACTACGACTTGATCGGGGAGGTGGACGGTGAGGGGTGATGCCAGGCGTGTGGTTCGGGGCTTTCTCGTGGCCGCGGCCGTGGTCGTAGCCGCGACTCCTCTCGTGGGCCAGGACATCGCGGACATCGACTACGAGCACCTGTCGTTTCGAGGCGTCGGACTCGAGTTCGGCTACGTGTGGCCGAACCGGGTCGAGCCTGCTCCGAGCTACACCCTTCGATTCGACCTCGGGTACGCAGGACCCGGACTCCGCGTCGCGCCGTCGATTTCCTACTGGTCGTCCCGGCTGGAGGACGCCGACATCGCCGAGTTCGAGACGCGCGTCGTCGATCTCATCGCGCAGCAGAATGGGGGCGGTCGTCCGCTCTTCGACCTCGGCGTTATCGAGTACACCGACATCGTGATCGGCGTCGATGCGCACGTCGTGTGGGAACTCCCCTTCGACATCCTGACCTTCGGTGGCTTCGGCTTCGCGGCTCACGTGATCGATGGCGACGGCGAGGTGATTTCCGGTACGTTCGTGGAGGACCTGTTCGACTCGGTCGATCCGGGCTTCAACCTCCACGTCGGCACGGAGTACCCGGTGACCGACCGGCTCAGGGTCTACGGCTCCGGTCGTTACGAGGTCATGCCGGACCTGCACTACGCTCAGATCAGGGGAGGTCTCCAGTTCATGTTCGGGCCGAACGCACCAGGTGAGGGTCGAGATGGCCGATAGGGCTCCGTTGCGGCTCGGCGTCGTTGGCGCCGGCGCCATCAGTCAGGTCGTCCACCTCCCGATCATGGTAGAGCGGGAAGACGTCGACGTGATCGCGATCGCGGACCTCGACGTCCACAAAGCGGAGACGTTGTCCCGCCGCTTCTCCGTCCCTCTGGTCATGTCCGCTCAGGAGGTCGTGGACCACGACGACCTCGACGCGATCGTGCTGTGCACACCGAACAACACCCACGAGGAGTTGGCGATCTCGGCCCTGGAGCGGGGGCGACACGTGTACGTCGAACGCCCTCTGGCCACGTCGTCCGAGGGCGTCTCACGGGTGGTCGAGGCCTCGATCGAGGCCGGGGTCGTGCTGACCGTCGGGCTCCCGCACCGCTTTCGCCCCGAACTGATCGCGCTCCGCTCCTTCCTCGAGGGTGGTGAGCTCGGTGATCCGTACTCGGTGCGCGCCGGCTGGCTCACCCGCGCCCTACCGCGGTATGCGGGATCGTGGCGGTCGGACCGACAGGCTGCGGGTGGCGGGGTCCTGATGGACCTCGGCGTGCCCGCGCTCGATATGGCGCTCTTCGTCCTCGGCTTCCCCGAAGCGAAGCGGGTCTCGTGTATCACGGCAGCGGATCCGGACGCGGTGGAGCACGGTGCGTCCCTCCTCGTCGAGTTGGCCGATGGGGTCGTACTCTCGCTCGAGGTCGGGAACCGACTCTTCGCCAGTGAGGACAGCTTCTACCTCCGCGTCATGGGTACGGAGGGATCGGGTTCGCTCCCTCCGCTCGAGGTGTACAAGCAGCTCGGCGGGCGGCCGATGGATGTCACGCCTCGTCAGCCGAGGCCGCGCGGGGGTGAGAACCCGTACACCAACGCGTACCGCCGACTGCTCGACGACTTCGTGCGCCGGGCCAAAGGGGTCGGTGACAGCGGCGCCCCCGTAGAGCAGGTGGGTGTGATGCGGATCATCGAGGCCGCGTACGCTTCGGCGGAGTCGGGGCGCGAAGTCGACCTCTAGTCGACAGCCCGTGAACCAGTGACTCGCTCCGGGCGGTGGGAGACGCTCGGTCTTGCGGCGCTCTCCGGGGTCGCGCTCGCGCTGGCCTACCCACCCCTCCACACACTCGTCCTTTCACTCGTCGGGTTGGTCCCCATCGCTGTGGCGTTGATGCGATGCCCGGACGAACGCCTCGCCTTCGAGGCCGGAGGGGCCTTCGCCGTCATCCACTTCGGTATCGTCTGCTCCTGGGTGCCGACGGCGCTGGCTCAGGTGACCGGATTGGCATGGTTTCTTTTCGCTGCCGGCCTCGGTCTGTTCGCCGTCCTGGGAGGCCTGGCAGCGGTGCTCTTCCGCAGGCTGGCGGCGTCGGGCGCCGCGCCGATCTGGCTCGCGCTGCCCCTGGTTTGGGTCGGCTTGGAGTTCTCGCTGGCGGCCCTGCCCGGCCGACTCGCGTACCCGTGGCTGGGGTTGGGGACCTCGCTGACGGCCTTCCCCACGCTGGTCGGCTTCGCGGAGTTCGTCGGGGCGCGGGGGGTCTCCTTCTGGGTGGCGGCCGTCAACGGCGTCGTGGCCGCGCTCCTTCTCGGCCGGACGCCCGGTGCGTGGCCGTCTCGCATCGTTGTTGCAGGACTGCTGGTCGCACCTCCCACCGTGGGCTGGTGGAGCACCCGGGCCCTCGAGCCTGACGTCTCGGCGCCCGTGGCCGTCGTGCGCACGGAGGTGTCTCGGGTCGAGCGGCTCGGCGCCGACCCGGCGGATGCCCTCCTCGCTTCGGCGGAACGGGCCGTCGCGGGGATCGCCCAGGGTTCTGCGGCTCTGGTCGTGCTTCCGGAGGGCGCGCTTCCGATGGCCGTCGATGGGCAGGAGGCCCAGGAGCCGCTCCGGAGGCTCCAGGCGCTGTCGACCGCGGTCGGCGCCCCGGTCCTCTTCGGTGCATCCGACGGTGGTCCGACCCCGTCGAATCGGGCCCACCTGATGGAGCCGCGGGGTCTGACCGACTTCCGCTACGACAAACAACGACTCGTCCCGTTCGTCGAGGGGTCGGTTTTGGGGGGAGGTCCGTCGGACGTACCCCCACCCCTCGCCACGCTGGCCGGGTCGAGCTTCGGTGTCCTCGTCTGCTACGAGTCGGCGTTCCAGGAGGGTGCGCGAAGAGCGCGCCGCGCGGGAGCGGACATCCTCGTGAACATCACCAACGACGCCTGGAGTGGAGGTGGAGATCGGCGTACCTCGGCCTACTGGCAGCACCCCGCCCACCTCGTCATGCGGGCCATCGAGACCCGGGCCGGTGTGGTTCGGGCAGCGAACCAGGGAGTCGCCTTCATCGTGGAGCCGTCGGGTCGGGTGCGAGAGGTCCTGACAGAGGGAGAGGGCCATGTGGCGGCCGTGGTCAGCTCCGTGTCGGCCCCGACCGTCTACGAGCGCACCGGCGACCTGGTCGGCTTCGTGAGCGGTGTGGCGTTCTGGCTCCTTCTGGCTGCCGGCTCGATCATGAGGATCGGTCCCATTCGACCGTAGACCGGCCCTGGACACCCTTATACCTTTCCTGGGCTGTACACCGGGTCTGCTCCAGAAGGGGCCCGGATCAGCACTCGAATCACGCTCGGGCCGTGGTCGCATCCGACCCGGCCCGTTCTCAACTCCGACGTTCTGGAGCTAGTTATGAAGCAGGGCATCCATCCCGAGTACACGACGGCGACGGTGGTGTGCGCCTGTGGGAATCGTTTCGAGACGATGTCGACCCAGGACGAGGTGCACGTGGAGATCTGCTCCGTGTGCCACCCGTTCTACACCGGGAAACAGCGTCTCGTCGACACCGCCGGTCGTGTGGATCGCTTCAACCGGAAGTACGGCGAAGCGGCCAAGAAGTAGCGCTCCGCGTCCTCACGCGGTGCGCCCCCGATGAAGGCGATCAGCCTCGAGACCCGAATCGACGAACGCTTGGCCGACGCCGAGCGCCGTTTCGCGGGTGTCGAGGAAGCGCTGACCAGTCCCGAGGTCCTCTCCAACCCGGATCGGCTCAGGGACCTCGGTAAGGAACGCTCCGACCTCGAGCCGCTCGTTCTGGCGGGGCGGGAGCTTCGCTCCGCCCTCGAGGAGCATGCGGGCGCCGTCGAGTTGGCCACGGAGTCGGACGACGCCGAGATGCGCGCGCTCGCCGAGGACGAAGCCCAGGAACTCGCGGGGCGGATCGAGGGGATGATCGAAGAGGTCCGTCGCCTGCTGGTGCCGAAAGACCCGCTGGCCGACCGGCCGGCGGTCGTCGAGATCCGGGCGGGTACCGGCGGGGACGAGGCCGGCCTCTTCGCCGCGGACCTCATGCGGATGTACCAGCAGTACGCGGAACGGTCTGGCTGGAAGATCGAACTCATGAACATCTCGGAGGGCATCCCGGGGTCGATCAAAGAGGTGATCTTCTCGGTCACCGGAAACGGAGCGTACGGGCGCCTTCGCTACGAGTCCGGGGTCCATCGCGTGCAGCGGGTCCCGGCTACCGAGAGCCAGGGGCGGATCCACACCTCCGCGGCCACCGTCGCCGTGCTGCCGGAGGCGGAAGAGGTCGATCTGGAGATCGACCCCAACGACTTGAGGATCGACGTTTATCGCTCTTCGGGACCCGGGGGGCAGTCGGTGAACACGACGGATTCGGCCGTTCGCATCACGCACCTTCCGTCGGGCCTCGTCGTGTCGATCCAGGACGAGAAGTCACAGCTCAAGAACAAGGCGAAGGCGCTGAAGGTCCTCCGCAGCCGGCTTCTCGATCACATGATCGCGGAGTCCGAGGCCGAGCGGGCCCGCGAGCGTCGTACCCAGGTGGGAACGGGGGACCGTTCGGCCAAGATCCGGACGTACAACTTCCCCCAGAGCCGTGTGACCGACCACCGCATCAATCTGACGCTCCATCGCCTGTCCGATGTGCTGGGAGGTGACCTCGACGAGATCACCTCGGCGCTACAGGTGGCGGAGCAGGAAGAGCGGATGGCGGCCGAAGGGTCGTGAGCGAATCCTCGGCCTCGACCGTTCCGGACGTGTGGACGGTCCTGAGCATGATCCTCTGGAGCGCCAGCTACCTCGAAGAGAAGGGTGTGCCGAACGCCCGCCTGGATGCGGAGCACCTCCTGGCCCACGTGACCGGCGTCGGTCGTCTCCAACTGTATCTGGAGTTCGAGCGCCCTCTCTCCAGGGAGGAGTTGGACGGGTTTCGCCCTCTCCTCAAGCGCCGCGCCGCGAGAGAGCCGCTCCAGTACATCGTCGGCAACCAGCCTTTCCGGGGCCTCGAGCTTCGGGTCCGGCCGGGTGTCCTCATCCCCCGGCCCGAGACCGAGGTCCTCGTCGACCTCGTCCTGGCGTGGTGGAAGGAGGCGGGTCGACTCGACGGGCGGGCACTCGACGTGGGGACGGGTACCGGCGCGATCGCGCTCTCGCTCGCTTCCGAGGGGGCGTGGGCCCACGTCCTGGCTACGGACATCGACGAGGCCGCACTCACCCTGGCCCGTGAGAACGCCGAGGCGTCGGGGCTCGACGATCGAGTGGAGATTCGCGGGGGGTCGCTCTTCGAGCCGCTCGATTCAGACGAACGGTTCGACGTGATCGTCTCCAACCCTCCCTATGTGCCCGAGGTGGACGCGAGCACCCTCGAACCCGAGGTTCGGGAGTGGGAACCCGGCCGGGCGCTCTTCGGCGGGTCCGATGGACTGGACGTGGTCACGTCGATCGTCCAAGGTGCAGGGCGACACCTGACGGAGGGTGGCTTGCTGGCCCTCGAGGTGGGGCGTGACCAGGCGCGGGCGGTGAGGGATGCATGCCTGTCCGTCGGCACCTTCGTCGACGCCCGAATTCATAGAGATTACTCGGGTCGCGAGCGCTTCGTGCTCGCAACCCGGTCGTAGGTACGACCGTTACACGGGGTCTACGTACCCCGGACGATAAGGAGGCGGAATGGCGGGGATTTACGATATGGCGAAGTCGCTCGGTGGCGCTCTGGCGCGCACGGACGAGTATCAGGCACTCAAGCGAGCGACCGATGCAGCCGAAGAGGACCGCGAGGTCGTGGAATTGCGCAACAAGATTCAGGAGCTCGAGGGTCAGCTCGAACTCGCCATCCGGTCCGGTCAGGAGCCGGACGAAGATCTTCGGACGGCGTATGCGCAGACCGCCGAAAAGCTTCAGGCGTTGCCGTCCTTCCAGCGGGTCGTGGCGGCACAGACGAATTTCGAAAAAATCATGTACAAGGTGAACGAGACGGTGGCCCAGGGCATCGAGGAAGGGGCCAACAGCCGGATCATCATCACCTCGTAGGTCGGCAGTCGACCCTACGCACAACCATCCAACAGGGGATCCCAGTGGAACAGCCCAAAGAGATCAAGCCGGCCGAGGGCAAGCTCGGCGTCCTGCTGCCGGGCTTCGGCGCGGTGGCCACGACGTTCGTCGCCGGAGTCGAGGCGGCGCGGCAGGGTCTGGCGGAGCCGATCGGCTCGCTCACACAGATGAACACCATCCGGCTCGGCAAGCGGACCGACGGGCGGACGCCGCTCATCAAGGATTTCGTCCCGCTCGCCGGGCTCGAAGATCTGGTGTTCGGAGCCTGGGATCCGATCCCGGACAACGGCTACGAGAGCGCCGTCAACGCCGGGGTGCTCCACAAGGAGAACCATCTGGACCCGATCAAGGACTTCCTGTCCTCGATCAAGCCGATGAAGGCGGCCTTCAGCACGAAGTACGTCAAGAAGCTCGACGGGCCGAACACGAAGTCCGGCACGAAGTTCGAGCAGGCCGAGGAGATTCGCGCCGACATCCGTCGATTCATGGAAGAGAACGGTTGTGACCGCGCTGTCATGGTGTGGTGTGCCTCGACGGAGGTCTTCCTCCGTCCGGGCGCCGTTCACGAGACGATGGACAGCTTCATCGAGGCGATGAAGAACGACGACCCGGCGATCGCCCCGAGCATGCTCTACGCGTACGCCGCCATCATGGAGGGCGTACCGTACGCCAACGGCGCCCCGAACCTCTCGGCCGACTTCCCCGCGCTCGAGGACCTCGCGAAGGAGAAGGGAGTTCCGATCGGCGGGAAGGACTTCAAGACCGGCCAGACCCTGATGAAGACCATCCTGGCGCCGGGATTCAAGACCCGGATGCTCGGTCTGTCCGGGTGGTTCAGCACGAACATCCTCGGAAACCGGGACGGCGAGGTCCTCGACGACCCCGAGTCGTTCAAGACCAAGGAGGAGTCGAAGCTCGGAGCCCTCGAGCACATCCTCCAGCCGGAGCTGTACCCCAAGCTCTACGGCAACATGTACCACAAGGTGCGGATCAACTACTACCCGCCGCGTGGGGACAACAAGGAGGGGTGGGACAACATCGACATCTTCGGATGGATGGGGTACCACATGCAGATCAAGGTCGACTTCCTCTGCCGCGACTCGATCCTCGCGGCTCCGATTGTCCTCGATCTGGCGCTCTTCCTCGACCTCGCCGGCCGGTCCGGCCTCAGCGGGGTTCAGGAGTGGCTGTCGTTCTACTTCAAGGCGCCGCAGACCGCCCCCGGCCTGTACCCCGAGCACGACATCTTCATCCAGCACTGGAAGCTCAAGAACACCCTCCGCTGGCTCATGGGCGAGGAGATGATCACCCACCTCGGCGTCGAATATTACGACTGAGGTCCCGGCCGAGGTCGCACACAGGCGTACGCTGCCCGCGCAAACGCGCGGGCAGCGACGCCGTGCAGGGGAAGGAACGAGGCAGACCAGAGGCCAGGGGGGCCTTAGCGCCCGCAGGCCAAGGAACGACGACGCCGACGTAGCCCCGGTGACGCCGTGCAGGGGAAGGAACGAGGCAGACCACAGGCCAGGGGGGGCCTTAGCGCCCGCAGGCCAAGGAACGACGACGCCGACGTAGCCCCAGGTGACGCCGTGCGGGGAAAGGAACGAGGCAGACCACAGGCCAGGGGGGCCTTAGCGCCCGCAGGCCAAGGAACGACGACGCCGACGTAGCACGCGCTACGTCAAGGAGGAGAGACGCAGGCATGCGGGATGCAAAGGCCCCCCTGGTGGTGTTCGAGGGGGTGGATGGGTCAGGCAAGACCACCCAGCTGACGCTTGCGTCCGGATGGCTCACGGCCCTCGGGCTCCCTCACCTCACGACGAGGGAGCCCGGGGGCACGGCCGTTGGAGAGGCCATTCGAAAGGTCGTGCTCTCTCGGGACGATCTGGAGATGCCGGCGGAGTCCGAACTCTTCCTGATCCTCGCGGCCCGGGCGGCCTTCGTGCGCGACGTCGTGAGGCCCGCGCTCGAAGAGGGGACCATCGTCCTGGCCGATCGTTTCTCGCTGTCGACTCTGGCGTACCAGGGGTACGGGCGCGGCCTCGATCTGGGTGACGTCCGCAAGGCGATCGACATCGCTACAGGTGGGCTCGAAGCCGATCTCTACATCGTCCTGGACGTGCCGATCGCCGAAGGACGCGCCCGCCAGGAGCACGCCGGGCTGGGTGACGACCGGATCGAGAGGGAGGGGGCCGCCTTCCGGGAGGCCGTTCGCGACGGGTATCTTGCTCTCAGGAAGACCGACAAACACGTCGCGGTGATCGACGGACGCGGTACGCCCGACGAGGTGCACGCCCGCATCCGGGCCACGATCGAGTCGAGGTTCCCGTCGGTGTTCGGTCGAGGATGACCTCCGAGCGGGGGGTGGTGTACCTCACGCTCGGACCGGGTGGGGTCGAGGTGTACGGAGTCAGGGAGGGTCGCAGGGATGCAGCGTAACGTCATCGGACCGATCATGGTCGTCGTCGTCTCGGTGGTCACCGGCGGGTGGCTGCTGCAGGAGGGCGTGGACAGAGCGGACAACCTCTACGTGCGAGTCCGAGTCCTCCAGGAGGTCGTGGAGCGCGTCGAGGCGAGCTTCGTGGACGACGTCGACGCGGGCACACTGTACAACTCGGCCATCGATGGTCTGATCGAGGACCTGGGTGATCCCCACTCGTCCTTCCTGCCCGCGTCCGACTACGAGAACCTGAGGATCCGGACCGAGGGCGAGTACGGTGGCGTCGGGCTCGAAGTCGTGGATCGCGACGGATACGTGACCGTCGTCAGCCCCATCCCCGGTGGCCCGGGTGGGCGGATGGGGATCCGCGCGGGGGATCGCTTCTACGAGATCGAAGGTGTCCCGGCCGACACGATGATGACCGACGAGGCGGTCGACCTGCTCCGTGGGCGGCCCGGTGAGGACGTCACGGTCAAGATGCTCCGACCGGGCGTGGAGGAGCCGATCGAGTTCACGATCACCCGGGAAGTCATCCGTCTCCGGGCGGTGCCTTTCGCGGAGATGCTCGAGGACGGGATCGGGTACGTGCCCCTCCTCACCTTCCGGGAGAACTCGGCCGCCGAGATTCAGGCGGCGGTGGATTCCCTTCGACAGGAGGGGATGACCGGCCTCGTCCTCGACGTGCGCGGCAACCCGGGCGGTCTGCTCGACCAGGGGATCGCCGTCTCCGATCTCTTCCTCGACCGTGGACTCGGCGTCGTCGAGACCCGCGGACGGGACCCGAACCAGAACGAGACGTATGCCGCCCGCGACGACGACCGGTACGAGGGCATGCCGATGGTGGTCCTCGTCGACGCCGGCAGTGCTTCTGCCTCGGAGATCATCGCCGGTGCGCTACAGGACCACGACCGAGCCGTCCTGGTCGGGGAGACCACCTTCGGAAAAGGGTCCGTTCAGAGCCTCTTCCGGCTCACGGGGGGTGACGTCCTCCGGCTGACGACGGCCCGTTGGTTCACGCCGGTCGGTCGGTCGATCCACCTCGAGCCCGAGGACCGGCAGGTGACGTCGGATGCGCACGAACTGTCCGTCAGCGGACAGCTGGTGTCTCCGACGGACCTCACGAACCGCCCCGAGTTCGAATCGACGGGGGGACGGGTTCTCTTCGGCGGTGGTGGTATTTCGCCCGACCTCTTCGTCGCACCGGAGATCTTGTCCGGGTCCGAGGTGGAGGGCGTCCGGGGCCTCTTCAGCCGCCAGGGTGGCTTCTCCCTGGCCGTTTTCGCGTTCGCGGTGAGCTACGTGGCGGACCACCCGAACCTCGAGGAGGGCTTCTCGGTGAGTGCGGCCGACCTCGATGCGTTCTACGCCTCTCTGTCCGATCACGGAGCATCCGAAGTGGCGCGCGAGGATTTCGATGCCGCGGAACGCTTCGTTCGCTACTACCTCGAGCGGGAGATCGCACTTCAGGCCTGGGGTGAGGCGGGCCAGTTCCGGCATCAGGTGGAGCTCGACCGCCAGCTCGAGCGCGCGGTCGATCTCCTGAGAGGGGCCAGCTCGACCGCCGACCTGTTCGACCGGCTGAGCGACGCCGGCGGGGTCCTCGCCACCGACGGGGGCTAAGGCCCGGGAACGCATGGTGTCGTCCCCGAGTTCGCGCTCCCTTGGTGTGCGGCCCGCCCACGCAGGAGGAGCATGAACGTCATCGAGGTCGTCCGGGGCGGGATCGTCGAGTCGACCCACGAGGTGTGGATCGCCGTCGCGGACGCCGACGGGCGGACCGTGGTACGAGTCGGAGACACCGACGCCATCACCTACTACCGCTCGGCGGCCAAGCCCATGCAGGCGCTGCCGCTGGTCGAAGACGGCGTCGCGGAGCGCTTCGGGCTCACCGCCGAGGAGTTGGCGTTGTGCTGTGCCTCTCACGAAGGGGAGGACGCCCACCTCCTGGGTGCCAGCTCGATTCTTCGTAAGGCCGGGGTCGAAGAAGAGGCACTCGCGTGCGGACCCCACGTGCCGTTCGCACCTTCCGCCGCCGATGCGCTCTTCGAGCAGGGGACCCGGCCGGGACGGATCCACAACAACTGTTCGGGAAAGCACGCCGGAATGCTGGCGCTGGCTGTGGCGCGCGGATGGCCGATCGACGGATACCACGAAATCGACCACCCTCTTCAACAGCGAATCCTCGACGAGATGGCGCGCTGGACCGGCATGCCGCGCTCGGAGATTCCGATCGGGGTCGACGGGTGTGGGGTGCCCTGTTTCGCCGCGCCGCTGTCCGTGATGGCCGCGTCGTTCGCCCGCTTTGCCGCGG
>JAUIKL010000072.1 GCA_030430625.1 Gemmatimonadota bacterium | reverse complement strand
TTACCGTAGACGGGCACGAGCTGATCCTCTTCGGCCTCTGCGCAGCCTGCAGCTGATCCTGCTCTAGCGCTCAGCCACCCGGTTCGCGCACCCGAGCCCGCTCGGCGTCGTGTCGGTCCCAGGCGACCCCCTCCGAGATCCAGTCGGCCGCCGGTTCACCCTTGAGGTAGTGGCCGAACCACTCGAGGATGCGGCGGTGGTAGTCGATCTGGTTGCCTTCCTGCGTGAAGCCGTGGTCCTCGCCCTCGTAGACGAGGAGGACCATCTCCCGGTCGGCACGCCGCGCGAAGTTGTAGAACTCGGTCGCCTGGAAGAACTCCACCACCCCGTCCTGACTCCCGTGTGCCATGAGGAGCGGGGTCGTCATGTCGTGCACGCCGTGGATCGGCGAGTTGCGTTCGTGGGCGTCGGGGTCCTCCCAGTAGGGGACCTCCATCCGCGCTTGGCCCGTCTCCCAATGGCCGAGCTCGGCGATTCCCGGGTTCCAGTGGATCTGCCCCATGAAGCTCACGAAGTCCGTGAGCGGAGCCCCTGCGATCGTGGTCGCGAACAGGTCGGTGCGCGCCGCGAGGTAGGTCGCGTGGTACCCACCCCACGAGTGACCTACGAAGCCGACGCGATCCCGGTCGATGAGGCCCTGACCGTTGACCGCCTCGACGGCCGCCCCCACTGCCTGTGACATCGACACCCCCGGCTCTCGGGCCTGGAATACGATGTCGGGCAGGAGGACGAAGTAGCCGTTCTGCGTCCACGCAGTGAAGCTGTAGTAGTCGCGCTCGGACGGTGTCTCCCAGTAGTGCCGCTGGGGGGAGAGTATTTCGTACGCGTACACGATCATCGGGTACCGTCGGGACGGATCGTGGTTGGCCGGGTAGAGAAGGACGCCGTGCTGGCGGTCCCCCGCTCCGTCCACGTAGTCGACCAACTCCGAACGCGTCCACGCGTACTCGGACTGGAACGGGTTCGACTCGGCCACGGTTCGGCGATCCGAGAAGTCTTCGCCGGCCACGACGAAGTCCGGTGACTCTTCGCGAGATTCGACCCGGTAGACGAACCGGTCCACCGAGTCCGCCTGCTGAAGGAACCAGTGGCTGCGCGCCTCCAGGAGCAACCGTTCGTACCCGTCGTCCTCCGACCAACGGGCATATCCACGGGACTCCGTCCACTCGTCCCGGATCGAGAAGAGAATCGGTTCATCGGCCGGGTGAACGGCGAGGTCCGGGTGGACGTCCTGGATCCGATGGACGATCTCGTCCTCCGCGCCCTCGGTCATCCGGGTGGCACTCCCCCCCTCCAGCGAGACGCGCCAGACGTCGAAGCGGTCGTAGAGGTAGAGCGCCGAACCACCTTCCTCCCACCCGCCGAAGCCGTGGGGAGGGAGGAGTCCATCGGTCGGGGTGTCCCACCCTTCGTTGGTGAAGGTCGCGTCGATCGACTCCGTGAGGTTTCTCGGTTGGCCGCCGGCCAGGGTACGGATCCAGTAGTCCGTGCCGTCGAACCAGACGAGGTCCTCCCGCTCGGGGTTCGCCCATTCGTACCGAACCCGCTCCGCAACGGGGCGACGTGTGCCGTCGTCGAGGTCGACCGACCAGACATCGCGGTAGGGCCGACCGAACTTGGCACCGAAGGGGTACGCTGCATCGCTCTCCTCGACCGCCCACCCTCCCCCACCGACGATCGAGGTGGACGCGAGCAGATCGGTCCCCACCACCACGACGCCGTCCGTCGAGGGGGTCCAGACGGCGAGGAGCGTTCTCTGCTCATCCGTCCGAGCCCGCACCTGCTGCATCGGAATGATCCGCACATCGGAAGTGTGCCAGATCTGCACCGTCGAAGTGTCCGAGGGCGCTTCGTCGGTCGACGCGTCATCGACGTCATCGTTCCCGTCACGGTCCCCAGGCTCGTCGGATCCGTCCGAGGCCGCGGGTCGAGGGCGTAGTCCGACCTCGATTCGCGTTCCGCCGTCGTGCCACTCGGGTCTCCGGTGGGGTACGATCCAGAGTGAGTCGGGGATCTGGGCCGAAGCCGAGTTCAACTCGACCCGTCCAGAAGCCGCCACCGGGTCCGTCCACGCGATGACCGTGTAGGCCCCGTCGTCGGCCCGGCTCGCGACCGAATCGGATCGCAGCACCGCCAGTTCGTTGCCCTCGTCGCTCCACGCCAGCTGGGTGTACCGGGATCCCGACGAGTCCAGGCCTCGGAGCACACCGCGCGTAGCATCGTAGAGGTGGACGCCGTTCGCCTCGTCCGTCCCCGTAGCCACGGTCACTGCGAGTACGGAGGCGTCGTCGGCCCACCTGGACGCGGACACATTGGCTAGCGTGACCTCGCTCCCCGCTTCCAGGTCGAGGACCCTCACGTCCGACCCCCGCCCCGCGGGCTCGCCCGTCGAGTACCGTTCCAGGGCCAAGTACCGACCCGACGGGTCGAACGATAAGCCTGCCGCCTCACCCAGGGGGCGGCGCGCGCCACTGTCGAGATCCATCACCTCGGCGGTGAGTCGAACCGGGTCGTTCGGACCGCGGCCCTGGCGCTCCTCTTCGGACACCCCGACCTGCCAGACGGCCCATCGACCGTCGGGAGAGAACCGTGGTCCTTCGCCCCACGGCACGACGACCGTCGTCTCGCCGTCCACGTCGACGATCCGGAGTTCGGTGGCCCCGTCGTTCGTCCGGACACGAAACGCGATCCACTCCGCAAACGGACTCACGGTCGGGGCCAGAAAGGTCTCCCAACGATCGTAGTCGCCCGGGCCGAGCGTCGGGAGGTCCTGAGCCGCGGCCTGTGCGATCGAGGTCGACAGGGCAGCGGTGATCGCGACAAAGGCGATCGGGGTGATCCGTTTCATCGGGTCGTCCTGTTCGAGGTAGGCCTTCCGAGACGCGTCAGCCCGGAAACCGTTCGGTCACACGCCCACCGAGGCGCCACGACGACCCACCACCCTAGACGGCGAGCGCCCTACACGCCACCGACGACCAGCCGCAACCCGTCAGGCGTCCTTGCCGGACTCCTCGGGCTTGGCCGACAGCGTCGCCTTGATCAGGTCGCGGTTGAGCTGGGCGATGTAGTCGATGCTGATGCCCTTCGGGCACGCTTCCTGACACGCACCGTGGTTGGTGCAGTTCCCGAAGCCCTCGGCATCGTGCGTCTCGACCATGCCCAGGACCCGATCCCACCGCTCGGTCTGCCCCTGCGGCATCTTGGCCAGGTGCGTCACCTTGGCCGCCGTGAACAGCATGGCGGAAGCGTTCGGGCAGGCGGCCACACACGCGCCGCAGCCGATGCACGTCGCGGCGTCGAAGGCGGCGTCCGCGTCCTCCTTACGGATCGGAATCGCGTTGCCGTCCGGGGCCGATCCCGTGCGGACCGAGATGTAGCCACCCGACTGGATGATGCGGTCGAAGCCGCTCCGGTCGACAACCAGATCCTTGAGCACCGGAAAGGCCGTGGCGCGCCAGGGCTCGATCCAGATCTCGTCGCCGTCCTTGAACGAGCGCATGTGAAGCTGGCACGCGGTCGTCATGGACTTCGGTCCGTGGGGGACGCCGTTGATCATCATCCCACACGTACCGCAGATGCCCTCGCGGCAGTCGTGCTCGAAGGCGATCGGCTCCTTGCCCTCCTCCGTGAGGCGCTCGTTGACCACATCGAGCATCTCGAGGAACGACATGTGCTCGGAGACGTCCCGGGCTTCGTACTTCTCGTGTCGACCGGCCTTGCCCGGACTGTCCTGGCGCCAGACGTGAAGCGTCAGCTGCATGCTATTTATAGCTCCGCGTGGAGAGCTGAACGTTCTCGAACTCCAGTTCTTCCTTGTGGAGGCGAGGCTCGTTGCCGACGCCCTGGAACTCCCACACGGATGCGTGCGAGAAGTTCTCGTCGTCGCGCTTCGCCTCACCGTCGTCCGTCACGTGCTCGACCCGGTAGTGCGCGCCGCACGACTCGTCTCGAGCGAGTGCATCGTGGCACATCACCTCGGCGAACTCCATGAAGTCCGCCACCCGGCCGGCCTTCTCCAGGGACTGGTTGAGGTCGGCGGCCGAACCCGGCACCCGGACATCCCGCCAGAACTCCTCACGGAGCTCGGGGATCCGTGCGATCGCGTCGCGCAGGCCGGCTTCACTCCGTTCCATACCGCATGCGTTCCACATGAGGCGACCGAGCTCGATGTGGAACGAGTCGACGGTCCGATTCCCGTTGACCGACATGAGTCGGTCGAGGCGCTCGGTGACCTCGCGCTCGGTGTCGCGCACGGCGGCGTGGTCGTCCGATACCGAATCGTGGGACACCCGAGCCAGGTAGTTTCCGATCGTCAGCGGGATCACGAAGTAACCGTCCGCCAGCCCCTGCATCAGGGCGCTCGCACCGAGACGGTTCGCACCGTGGTCGGAGAAGTTGGCCTCTCCGATCGCGAAGAGCCCCGGGACGGTCGTCATGAGGTCGTAGTCGACCCAGAGCCCACCCATCGTGTAGTGCGGCGCCGGGTAGATCCGCATCGGCTGTTTGTACGGGCTCTCCCCGGTGATCTTCTCGTACATCGCGAAGAGGTTGCCGTACCGCTCGCTGATCTGGTCCTGGCCGAGACGTGCGATGGCGTCCTTGAAGTCGAGGAAGACTCCGTTCTTCATCTCGCCGATGCCGTGTCCGGCGTCGACCATCTCCTTGGCCCGACGCGACGCGATATCGCGCGGCGACAGGTTTCCGAAGGAGGGGTAGATCCGCTCGAGGTAGTAGTCGCGCTCCGACTCCGGGATGTCCCGGGCGGGCCGCGAGTCCCCGGCGTCCTTCGGCACCCAGATCCGGCCGTCGTTACGCAGCGACTCGCTCATCAGGGTGAGCTTCGACTGATAGTCGCCGGACGGCGGGATGCAGGTCGGGTGGATCTGCGTGTAGCACGGGTTCGCGAAGCCGGCACCCCGACGATGCGCACGCCATGCTGCGGTGACGTTGCAGTGCTTGGCGTTCGTCGAGAGGAAGAAGACGTTCGAGTACCCACCGGTCGCCAGCACGACGGCGTCCGCCGTGTGCGACTGCAGCTTCCCGCTCACCAGGTCCCGGGTCACGATCCCGCGCGCGACACCGTCGACCATGATGACGTCCATCATCTCCTGACGCGTCGAGATCTGGACCGTGCCGGCCTGGATCTGCCGCTCGAGCGCCTGGTAGCTCCCGAGGAGCAACTGCTGGCCCGTCTGGCCTCGCGCGTAGAAGGTCCGGGAGACCTGGGCGCCACCGAACGACCGGTTGGCCAGGAGTCCACCGTACTCACGCGCGAAGGGCACCCCCTGCGCGACCGCCTGATCGATGATGTTCAGACTGATCTGCGCGAGCCGGTACACGTTGGCCTCGCGCGAGCGGAAGTCGCCGCCCTTGATCGTGTCGTAGAACAGACGGAAGACACTGTCCCCGTCGTTCTGGTAGTTCTTGGCCGCGTTGATGCCACCCTGCGCGGCGATCGAGTGGGCCCGGCGCGGCGAGTCGTGGAAGGTGAACACCTTCACGTTGTAGCCGAGCTCGCCCATGGTGGCCGCCGCGGATGCACCGGCCAGGCCGGTCCCCACGATGATCACCTCGTATTTCCGCTTGTTGGCGGGGTTCACCAGCTTCATGTCGAAGCGGTGGTTGTCCCACTTATCGGCGATCGGCCCGGACGGGATGTTGCTCTTCAGTTCCAAGTCAGACGCCCCTCGAGGACTGGGGTAGAGCTGCGGGGAGGCCCGGCATCAGGAAATCACGCCGGCCAGGACCAGCGTCGGAGGGGTGAGGAAGCCCACGAAGGTGACGAGGGCGAATCCCACCGCGAACGGCCGACGGAGGTGGTTGTACTTCGGATGGCTCAAGCCGAGCGTCTGGAAGAAGCTCCACACCCCGTGGTAGAGGTGGAAGCACAGCGCGGTCTGGGCCACGAGGTACACCAGGTACACGAGCGGGCTCTGGAACGCCGCGACGTAGTTCTGGTGGACCGCACCCGCGACGAAGGACGAGTGAGCCTGTCCTGTCGTGAAGTGCAAAATGTGGTAGACGATGAAGAGAAGGAGGATGACGCCGCCCCAGCGCATCGTCCTCGACGCGTACGAGAGGCTGAGGCTCTCCTCCTTGGCGTATCCCTGCGGTCGAGCCGCACGGCTCGCCTGGGAAAGCTGGACTGCTGAGAGGATGTGGATGAACACGGCCCCGAGGAGTCCGAGTCGGGCCACCCACAGAAGCGTCTGGTGGGGCACCAGCGGGTAGCCGATTTCCCGAAGGAATTCGGCGTACACGTCCATCGCGAAGTGCCCGCCCTCGGGAGGGAGGAGCATCTTCAGGTTCCCGAGCATGTGCGTGAAGACGAACCCGAACAGGATCAGTCCGGACACCGCCATGAGAACCTTCTTCCCGACCGTCGTCCGGTAGAGTGTCGCCACGCGGCGCATTGAGGCTCCAGGTGGAGTGCGACGTCGAGTGTTCTCGACGAGGGTCTCTCGTGCCCGGACCGCTACACGACTGGCTTCACGACCGGGCCAACCCCTTCAAAGTACTCACTCTGATCCAGAATTGAATGCCCTTCGTTACTCGGCGTTCAACGTCTCCAGGGGGTCGGTCCGGCCGGCCCTTCTAGCGGGTAACCAGCTTGCCATCGTCGCTGCCGCCATCAGGGCCAGAACGGCTCCGCCCAGGGCGAGTGGATCGGCGGCCTCGACCTCGTACAAACGGGACTCGAGCAGCCGACCGATCCAGACCGCGCCGAGGATCCCGATGGCGCCACCGAGGGCCGTGAGGGCCAGCCCGCCGGCCACGACGTCGCGTTCGACCTGCCCTCGCCCCGCCCCGAGCGCGAGTCGGATCCCGAGCTCGCGACTCCGCTGCCGAACGTTGTACGAGAGGGTGCCGTACAGGCCGGCCGCCGCCAGGAGGAGCGCGAGGGCACCGAACGCTCCGAAGATGGCCGAGTCGAATCTGCGACCGGCCAGCGACACGTCGAGCATGTCTCCGATGGGCTGAACCGTCGGCACGGGGAGGTCGGGCTCCTCCCGCCAGACCGCCTCGCGCAGGGTCCGCGCCAGCCCCTCGGTCGGCTCACCCGACAGGCGCACGGCCATGTGCGCCAACGGAATCCCGAAGGTCAGGGCGGACATCGGGAGGTAGATGGCGGTCTGGTCGGCCTGGTCGAGGCCGTAGTGTTTGATGTCCGGCGCCACGCCGACGACGCGCACATACAGTCCGTCCGGATTGCCGAGGTAGTGCCCGACGGCGCGATCGGCCGCGCCGAAGGCGTCGATCGCCAGGCGCTCCGTGATGACCCCCTCGACCTCGGTGGCCCCCTCCGGCGACTCCGTGAACATGGCTCCCGCCACGAGAGGCGCACCCAGGGTTTCGAAGTACCCCTCGGAGACCGGGTGCAGCATGATCCGGATCGTCTCGTCCCGCTCCCCGTCGATCTCGATGCCGCGGCGGCTCCAGCAACAGCGCCCGCCGCCGGTGAACTCGAAGGGCATCGTGAGCCCGTACCCGGCCGAAGCGACCCCGGGGACCGTGGCCAGGGAGGCCACGACCTCGTCCATGGCCCCGTGGTATTCCTCCGCCGTGTCGACGTTGGTCGGCGTGAGCGGGATCGTCCACACGGACTCGGCGTCGAAGCCGAGGTCGTGCGACTGCACCGTGAGGAAGCTCCGCAGTAGTAGGCCCGCCTGAGCCACCAGAACGAGGGAGACGGCGACCTCGGCGACGACCAGGCCACCTCGCAGTCGCCGAGTCCCACGCGACGACGTGTTGGCCCGCGCCGTCCCCCGGAGCCCCGGGGCCAGATCGGCACCGATCGACTGCAGCGCCGGCAGGAGGCCGAAGAGAACCGCGGTCAGCGCCGACACCCCACCCGCAAAGAGTGCGATGCGGAGGTCGAGTCGGACGGAGTCGATCATCGGCAGGGCGTGCGGGTTCAAGGCCAGCATCGCCTCGAGCCCCTGCCACGCGATCGCGAGCCCGAGCGCGAAGCCCACTCCCGCCACGATCATGCTCTCGGCCAGTAGCTGTTGGGCCAACCCTCCGCCCCGGGCACCCAGTGCCCTGCGGATGGCCATCTCCTGGGTCCGACCGATTCCGCGGGCCAGGAAGAGGTGGGCCACGTTGAGGCAGGCCACGAGGAGAAGGAGGCCGACGGCACCGAGGAGGAGGCGAAGTCCACCGCTCAGCTCCCCGACCGTCGACGTCTGGAGCTCGGCCAGCGGCATCGGCATCCACTCGCCGTCCCGGTTGATCAAGTTGTCCGGGTAGGTGTGGGCCAGCCGTTCGGCCAGCTCGTCGAAGCGCGGCTGGAGCTCCTCGATCGTCACCCCCGGCGCCATCCGACCCGCCACCTCCAGGATGTGATACCCCGGCCGCGTGAACTCGTCGGCCCCCATGTCGATCAGCCTGAAGAAGTCGGTGTCGGCATCGACGATGTTCTCCGGGTGAACGAAAGACGGGTCGAGCACACCGATGACCGTGTACGCGGTTCCGTCGAGTCGGATCGTTCGGCCCACGATGTCGGGATCCGCACCGAAGAGGTCGGTCCACCCGTCATGGGTGAGAACGATCTCGGTCGTGCTGCCGGCGTCTTCCCGTGTGAAGAGTCGGCCCAGTCGGGGACGTGAACCGAAGAAGGTGAAGAAGCCGTCGGTCACAGACCCGAGGGTGACCCGAATCGGGTCTCCCTCTCCGGTCAGGTTCGACGACTCGGAGAAGCCGGCTGTCCACGCCTCGACCCCGTCCTGCTCGAGAAAGCCCTGATACGCGGGCCCCGAGTGCGAACCCATCTCCACCGTGACGAGTCGGTCCGCGTCCGGATAAGGCAGTGGCCGAAGCAGGATGTGGTCGAAGAGGGTGAAGATCGTCGTCACCGCCCCGACACCGAGGCCGACCAGGACGATCGACGTCACCGTGAAGGCCGGTGATTTCCGCAGTGATCGTACCGCCACCCGAATGTGCCTCGCCCAACCGTCCATCTCCCAACCTCCTCCGCCACGTCGTCCACTGAATCGATCGCGCCACTCCAACACCGCCACCCCGGGGAGCCGGGCATACGCGGACATCCACCGGCGGGTGCGCGCACCCATCCCCTTCGCGTCCTCGAGCTGGGACTCCAGGACATCGACCATCTCCCCGCCGTCCTCTCGCACGACATCCGGGGGCAAGAGCCGCAGCAGAACGCGGTAGCCGCGAACCGCCCAACCTCGACGCCGCACGGTCAGCCTCCGGACACCGCCGGGCGGGCCTGAGTGAGGAGTCGTTCGAGCCGTCCCAACTCGGCGGACAGCACCTCGCGCCCCCCGTTCGTGATCTCGTACGTCCGGCGCCGGCCGTCGTCCGCGCCCTCGGCGTTCCGGACCCACTCGAGGCGGGCCATCCGGCGAAGAACGCGGTACAGGTTGGCCGGGTCGAGCAGAACGCCCGACTCGGACCGTGCCTCGACCGCCTTCACGACCCCGTAGCCGTGGAGCGGACCCTCGGCCAGGACGGCCAGGACCATCAGGTCTCGGGGAGCCAGCGGCAGGTGTTCGGTGACGTCCATGCGACTATAGGTAGAGTGACTACTATATGTCAGTCTACCTATACAAGGGCGTTCCCGGAAGGGTCCACCTCACGCCGGCCTGCGGCCGCCCCTACTCGTACAGCTCTCCCGCGGCGCGCGCGCTGACGATCAGCCCCTTGATCAGGGCGGAGCTCAGCCCCTGGTGCTCCATTTCGTTGAGACCGGCAATCGTGCATCCGCGCGGCGTCGTCACCCGATCGATCTCCGCCTCCGGATGGGTGTCTTCCTTCAGGCTCAGCGCCGCGGCTCCTCGTGCCGTTTGACCGGCCAGGAGGAGCGCCTCCTCGGGATGGAAACCGATCTCGATCCCGCCCTGGGACGCGGCCCGGATCACCCGGAGGAAGAAGGCGACACCACACGCGCACAGGGCCGTGGCCGGCACCATCATCTCCTCTCGGATCGTCAGGGTCTCTCCGACGGCCTTGAAGAGGAGTTCGGCTTCGGCCAACGCCTCGGCCGACCCCTCGGGTGCGCTGAGGCAGGTCATCGACTCACCGATCGAAACCGCGGTGTTCGGCATGGCGCGGACGACCGGGACCCCGTCGGGCAGCGCCTCGACGAGCCCCGCCGTCCCGGCCCCGGACACGACCGACACCACCTGGTGCCGGCCCGGCTCGAGCACCGGCCCGATCTCGTCCAGCAGCCGGTCCAGCTGCTGCGGCTGCACCGCCAGGACCACGATCCGAGCGGCCGAGATGGCCGCCGTGTTGTCCGAGCCGACCGGAAAACCCTGCGCTGCGAGGTCGCCGAGCTTGTCGGGGTTCCTGCGTGTGACGTGAATCGCGGAGGGCGCGGCGATCCCCGCCCGCGCCCATCCGAGTGCCAGCGCGACCCCGAGGTTACCGCCCCCGAGGACCGCGATCGATCGCTCGTCGTCGTTCTCCGAGCTCTGTCCCGTCATCTAGTGTGTCTCCATCGCCTCCCGCTCCGCCCGCACCTTTTTGGCCACCTCCGCGGGAGCCGGCTCGTAGCCGGCCACGGCCCGTGTGTGGTGTGCCCGTCCGTGCGTGATCGAGCGCAGCGTTGCGGCGTATTTATAGAGTTCGGACTCCGGCACACGTGCGTTGACCGTCGTCCGACCGTTGGAAGGATCCATCCCCTGAACCTTACCTCTTCTCGAGGTCAGGTCACCCATGATATCCCCGACATACTCGTCGGGTGTCGTCACCGCCACATCGACCACGGGTTCGAGAAGGATCGGCCGGCACTTCCCGGCGACTTCCCGGAAGGCGAGCGACCCGGCCAGCTTGAAGGCGATGTCCGACGAGTCGACCGAGTGGTACGAGCCGTCGTAGCACTCGACCGAGAAGTCGACCAGGGGAAAGCCTGCTACGACGCCCCGCTCCGCGGCCTCGCGGACGCCCTTGTCCACCGAGGGCACGTACTTGCCCGGGATGACGCCACCCTTGATGGAATCCACGAACTCGTACCCCGACCCGGACGGCAGGGGGCGCATGCGGATCCAGCAGTCACCGAACTGGCCGCGACCCCCGGACTGCTTCTTGTGGCGCCCCTGCCCCTCGGCCTGCTTCGTGATCGTCTCCCGATACGCGATGCGTGGCTGCTCGGTCTCGACCTTCACGCCGTACTTCCGCTCCATCCGCTCGAACTGGACCTCGAGGTGCAACTCACCGACGCCGCGCGCGATCGTCTGATGGAGTTCCGGGTCGAAAGTGGCCGAGAAGGTCGGGTCTTCCTCGTGCAACTTGGGTAGCACCTCGCCGAGTTTGTCCTCGTCGTTTCGGGTCACCCCCTTGATGGCGATGGCGATGTCGGACCGGGGGAAGTCGATCTTCTGGAGCGGCACCCGGGACCCCTTCTCGCAGAGGGTGTCGTTCGTGTGCGTGTGCTTGAGCTTGGCCACGACCCCGATGTCTCCGGCGTGCAACGTCGGGACCTCGAAGCGCTCCTTGCCCATCGGGATGCTCAGGTGGTTGAGCTTCTCGGTCTGGCCGTCGGACGCGTTGGACACCTCGGCGCCGTTGGACACGGAACCCGAGAAGATCCGGAAGTAGGACAGCTCACCGACGTGAGGCTCCGCCGCCGTCTTGAACACCAGGGCCGCCAGCGGTCCGTCGCCGATGGCGCGGTAGGGCGTGTCACCCACGAACTCCGCGGACGCCTCGGCCGGACTCGGGCACAACTCGACGATCTTCTTCAAGAGCGCGCGAATTCCGTACGTCCGGGTCGCCGAGCCACAGAAGACCGGGTACACGTCGCCGCGAGCCATCCCCAGGCCCATGGCGTCGATCGCCTCTTCGCGGGAGATGTGCCCACCCTCGAGGTACGACTCGAGCAGGCTCTCGTTCGTGGTCGCCAGCGTCTCCTGAAGCTCGGTCTCCCAGCGCGCCTCCTTCTCCTTCAGAGAGTCGGGGATCTCCGTTTCGTCGTACTCGCCCTTGGTCGTCCCCGACTTGTAGATGTGCGCCTTCTCGGAGAAGAGGTTGATGATCCCGGAGAAGTCCGCGCCCTCTCCGACGGGGATCTCGACGGGAAGCGCCCGATCCGTGAGCCGCGCCTTGATCTGTTGGAAGACACCGTCGAAGTCGGCGTGCTCCTTGTCCATCATCGAGACGAAGAGGATCCGCGGGATCCCACGCTCCTCACAGTACCGCCATACCCGCTCGGTACCGACTTCCACCCCCGACGTGGCGCTGACGACGATGATGGCTGCATCCGCCACGCGCACGGCGGCCAGGGCGTCTCCCGTGAAGTCCAGGTACCCGGGGGTGTCCAGCAGGTTGATCTTCGTGTCCAGGTGCTCGGCGTAGGCGGGGGTGAGCTGGATCGAGATCTCGTGCGCGTGCTCCTCCGGGGTGTGCATCGTGAGGGCGGTTCCGTCGTCGACGTTTCCGAGCCGCTTCGACGTACCGGAGACGAAGCACATCGCGTCGATCAACGATGTCTTTCCGGCCCCACCGTGGCCCAGCACCGCGACGTTTCGAATACGCTCCGTGGGATACTCTTTGGCCGACGCCATATGCACCTCCCTGGCATGAAATACCAAGGCCCGCGACCCCCTCGATCAGGTAGCCGCGGGCCCGTTGGGTCCCATGAAGCTGTCCGCCTCACCTCGAGGGGATTCCGATTGTAGGAACCCTCTCCGGGCGCAGGCAAGCCGATCCGGTCAGCGAGGCGTCACGCCCCGCGGATCACTTCGGCCGGAAGGCGTTC
>JAUIKL010000071.1 GCA_030430625.1 Gemmatimonadota bacterium | reverse complement strand
AGCAGATCGCGACGGCGCTCTCCGAGGTCTTCGACTTCCGGCCGCTCGAGATCATCTCGGCGCTCGGCCTGCGGAACCCGATCTACACGCCGACTGCTGCGTACGGGCACTTCGGACGGACACCCGAGACGAGGACACCCGATATCGCGGACACGAGCGAGGTCGACTTCTTCACCTGGGAGAGCACTGCGCGCGCCGATGATCTCCGCACCGCCGCCGGCGTCTGACGTCGGCGGGTGAGAACCCGCGCGCGGCTGAGGAGTACTTGGATTCGGACGGGCGGGTGTCGCCCGCCCCGAATCCGCTCTCGGGAGGACCTACGCCCGTGCTGGTCGAGGTGAAGGTGCAGTCGCTGGCCATGGATCGCACCACGAAGACGCCCGTCGTGATTCTCGAAGAGGTCGACGGTACGCGCCTGCTCCCCATATGGATCGGGCCGGCCGAGGCACGCGCGATTGCGACTGAGATGACCGACCCGAACTTCCCGCGTCCCCTGACGCACGCCCTCTGCCTGTCCGTATTGAGTCAGTTCGGAGGGTCGGTCGAGCGGGTGATCATCACGAGTGTGGAGAAGAGCACGTACTACGCCGAGTTGGTCGTGCACAGCAATGGCGACGTGTTGTCCTTCGACGCGCGGCCGTCCGACTCGATCGCGATCGCTCTCCGCTCCCGCGCCCGCATCTTCGCGAACGACGAACTCCTCGAGGACGCCACGATCGAGTTCACCGACGAGGATCCGACGGCGCTCGCGGAGTCGACGGGTGACGACACGCGAGATAGCCTCGACGCCAAGGAACTCAAGGAACTCCTCAGGGGCATGAACCCGGAAGACTTTGGGCGATTCACTCCGTAGGTCGTACTGCGCCGGAGTCATCCTGGCCTCGGTGCTTCTCGGTGCGACGGGTGCCTCCGGGCAGTTGGCTGCGCCGGTCTTCCAGGGCACCGCCCTGGTCGGGGACGAGCCCCTCCGTGAAGGGGTGGTGGCGCTCCACCATCTCTCCGACGGGGAGCAGGGGACGATCGACTCCGTGCAGGTCTCGGAGGGGGGCGCGTTCCGCTTCGTGCTGCCCACGATGCCGAATCCCGCCCGGAACGACATCTACTTCGCCTCGTACCGACACGACGGCGTGCTCTACTTCAGCGCCGCGATCACAGCGACGACACAGCTGGACTCCGTGTACACGATCCAGGCGTACGACACGCTGGTTGCGCCCCCCGGAGGACACGACATCCCTCTGCAGTCGCGAAGCGTCTTCTTCGAGCCCGACACCGTCGGGTGGCGAGTGACCGAGCTGTACCAGCTGCGCAACGACGAGGATCGCACCGTAGTGGCCGGGCCCGACGGCCTCGTATGGGCGCACCCCCTGCCGATCGAGGCCACGAACATCGTCGCCGGCGAGGGTGAGATCTCACCCGGAGCCGTCGGGGTGCAGGACGGCACGTTCGTGGTTCGCGGGGCCGTTCCCCCCGGCGAACGCATCTTCGTCGTGCGGTACCAGGTGGAGTCGCCCCTGATCGACGTCCCCAATCGAGGGTCCCCCGAGTTGCTCGACGTGCTCGTCCGCGAACCGGCGCCTTCGGTCGACGTGGAAGGGCTGGAGCTTGTCGACCGAATCGAGTTGGAGGCTGGCTCGACGTATATGCGCTTTTCGGGGACCGAGGTCGGTGATGCCGAGATCCGGATCGTCCCGGGGGAGGAGGCGAGGGCCCCGCGGGTCGAGTGGGTCGCCTTCCTGCTGGCGCTCATCCTGGCGGCCAGCGGCCTGTTCATTCTGAGACCGACGGGCGCCCCGCAGGTGGCGGGCGCGGTGACCGCGGAACCCGTGGCGGCCCGCAGAGCGCTTCTGGAGCAGGTGGCGTACCTCGACGAGGAGTTCGCACGCGAAGGCGCCCCCGAGGGCCGGAGAGAGGCGTACGAGCGCCGTAGAGCCGAACTGCTGCGTCAGTTGGCCCTGCTGAGCTGAGATGTCGGCCGTCGAGACGCCCGCCGTCCTGCTGAGATCGCACGACTACGGTGACTCCAGCCGCATCCTCCGCTTCTACACGCGTGACCACGGGCTCGTCAGCGTCGTGGCGCGCGGCGTACGCGGGAAGTCGGGGAAGGGGGCCACGACCCTCGCGTCCTTCGCCTCCGGGCAGCTGATCGTGTACATGAAGGCCCACCGCGACCTCCACACGATGAAGGACTTCCACTGCACCGCACTCCGATCCGGCCTGGCGACCGACATGCTCCGCTTCGCGGCAGCCGCCGCTGCGGGTGAGGTCGTCCTCGTTCATGCCGAGCAGGAGCCCCAACCGGCCGTCTTCGATGCCATGCAGGACGCGCTCGACACCCTCGAGACCGCGCCGTCCGCCGAACTCCCCGGGACGGCGCTGGCCGCGCTCTGGACGATCATCGAGGCGTTCGGTTTCGCGCCGCAGCTTGATCCGTGTGTTCGGTGTGGTACCTCGATCGTCGACGCACAGGTGGCCCGCTTCGACTTCGCCGCGGGTGGCCTCCGGTGCGAAGCGTGCGCACAGGACGCCGCCGGCCCCAGGGTCGGGCCGGGGGCTCGGGCGCAGCTCGCCCTCCTGCTGAACGGGCGTGTCCCGGCGGGTCTGACCCACACCCGACAACACCTGGGACTCGTGTCGGACTTCATCGCCTATCACCTGGCCACGAAGCCGCTCAAGTCCCTGAAGTTCCTCGGGGGCATGCTCCCCGCCGATTCGGTGGCGACCGGTGCGTAGCGTCATCCTCGGAACGGCGGGGCATATCGACCACGGAAAGACGGCCCTGGTCGGCGCTCTGACCGGTGTCGACACCGATCGCCTCAAGGAGGAGAAGGCGCGCGGGATCACGATCGAGCTCGGCTTCGCGGAGTTCGTCGTCGGGGACGACTTCCGATTCGGTGTCGTCGACGTGCCGGGGCACGAGGCCTTCGTCAGGGCCATGGTCGCCGGAGCGGCCGGGATGGACGTCGTCCTCCTCGTCGTGGCAGGAGACGAGGGCGTGATGCCGCAGACTCGGGAGCACCTGGCCATCGTCGACCTCCTGGCGGTGCCCGAACTCGTCGTGGCCCTCACGAAGTGTGACGCGGCGGACGACGAGTGGCTCGAGCTGGTCGAAGCCGAGGTCGAGGAAGTCGTGGGCGAGACCCGCTACGCGGGCGCTTCCATCGTCCGCACCAGCGCGCATACCGGGGACGGGCTCGAGGAGCTGACCGAGGTGTTGGTCGGGGCGGGGACGCGGGCACGCAAGGCATCGGAGGACGATCTCGTCCGTCTCCCCCTCGACCGGGTTTTCACGATCCAGGGTACGGGTACGGTCGTGACCGGTTCGCTGTGGAGCGGCACGCTCTCCAAGGGAGACCGGGTGCGCGTCGTACCCGGGGACCACGAGGGCCGGGTCCGAAGTCTCCAGGTTCACGGCCGTGAGGCCGAACGGGCCGTGGCCGGAGACCGCACTGCGGCCGCGCTGATCGGGGACGGCGGCGACCGGGAGCTGGTGGCCCGCGGAGGCGTGCTCGTCACGGACGAAGCGTGGGAGCCGACATGGATGCTGACGTGTCGGGTGTCGATGTTGCCGACCACGCCCTGGCTCATCGAGCACAACCAGCGCGTGCACGTCCACCACGGAACAGCGGAGGTCCTCGCCAGGGTCGCCCTGCTCGAAGACGGGGCGCTCTCGGCCGGAGGGGAAGGTTGGGTGCAGCTTCGGTTGGAGACGCCACTCGTGGCGCGGGCGCGGGACCGGGTGGTTCTGCGTTCCTACTCACCCGTGACGACGATCGGCGGGGGCGTGGTGGTCGAGCCGAACCCTCCGAAGCGCAACCGGCTTTCCGAGCAGGAGCGAGGTCTCCTGGATCGGGTGTCGTCCGACGAGCCGGTCGAGTCGGTCGTGGCCGCACTCGAGATCGCCGGTTGGTACGGGGTCGAGGCTCGCCGCCTGCCCCTCGTCACTGGGCATCCGGAGCTCGTCATCGGGCCGGCAGTAGAGTCGCTTGCTGCTGCAGGAGGAGTTTCGGTCGGGGGGCGGTCGTTTGCGGCCTCGGTGGCCCACGAGGCGGCTGAGCGTCTGCTCGAAGCGGTGCGCCAGGCGCACGCCGCCGATCCGCTCCGCCCAGAGGCCCCGCTTGCAGCCGTTCGAGCAGGCCTTCCGTCGTGGGCGCCGGGAGAACTTGCCGACGGGGTGATCGGGCGGCTGGTGGAGCAGGGGCGGCTCGATCAGGTCGAGGGGGGTGTGCGACTGCCGGACTTCCGACCCGACCCCGACGAGGACCAGAGACAGGCGCTCGCCAGCCTCCTGAATCGGTACCGGGAAGCGGGACTGGCGGCGCCCTCGATCGAAGAGCTTCCCGAGGACGTCCGAGCACGGCCCGACTTCAGGTCGCTGATGCGCCACCTGGAGGCGGAGAAGCACCTCCGAGCCGTCGCCGACGGCCTCTTCGTGGCGACCGAAGCACTCGACGCTGCCGAACGGGATGTGGTCGCCGAGCTCGGTGGCCGTAACGGACTGTCACCGGGTGACTTCCGCGACGTACTTGAAGTGACACGGAAGCATCTGATTCCCCTGCTGACCCACTTCGATCAACGAGGGGTGACGATCCGGGATGAGGGTGGGCGGTCCGTTCCCACGCCATAGAGGTCGTGGGCAGCAACGTTTCGGGGTCGGAACGCGTCGTATGTTCGAGGGGTTGGAAGACGCGACGTCGGTCTTCTTGCCCGCTCGGCGAACGCGCCCGTAGTATGGAACAGGGCTACGCGAGCCGAGACCCGTCTACACTTGGAGCGCGATTGACGCTTAGCTACTGCACTGGTTGTGTGTTGAGGTCCCGATGAGACGCCCGATGCGCGTCCTCTTCGCCCTCTTTCTCCTGCTCGGAACTCCGGCGCTGGTGTCTGCTCAAGACGCGCGGGCGAGTGTATTCGACAGCGAGACGAACGGATTCACGCTCGACCAGAACTACCCGAACCCGTTCAACCCGGAGACCACGATTCCCTTCCAGTTGGGGGATGACGTGTTCGTCGACGGGCGTGGTGCAGTCGTGTCCATCCGCATCTTCAACGTCCTCGCCCAGCTCGTCGCCCACCCCGTGGCGCTGCGGCATGCCTCGGGCGAAGGGGTCCCCGTCGATCAGCTCGAGTACACCCAACCCGGCCGGTACGAGGCGTATTGGGACGGGACCGACCAGATGGGCCGACAGGTCGCTTCGGGGATCTACCTGATGCAGCTGTCGGTGAACGGCATGAAGCCCATCACGCGGAAGATGTACGTGATGAAGTGACCCTCCCGTCAGGGAGCGCGGTCATCCAGCAGTCGCAGGAAGTCCTGGGTCGTCTCGAGACCCGCGAGGAGCCCCGGCACATCCGGATCCTTGGCGAACTGCGCGATCTTACCCAGGACGGGGAGATACTGGTTCGACACTTCGACCGGGGGCGCGATGATCAGGAAGCAGTTGTGCACCGGGGCGCGATCGATCGAGCGGAAGTCGAGACCCGACGTGTGTCGTCCATAGGCCAGGTGGAGCCGGGGTACGGCGAGCGAACGACAGTGGGGGATGGCGATTCCCTTGCCGATGCCCGTCGATCCGAGGTTCTCGCGACGCTTCAGAGTCTTGAACAGCGTCCGCTGAGAGGCCTCCTCCACATCCAGGAGCTCCACGAGTTCGCGAAGCGCTTCGTCGCGCGTCGTCGCCTCGAGCTCGAGCTTCACGGTTCTCTCCGTGAACAGCTCCCGTAGCCGCATCCTGCCTTCGCTCCTTCTCGTTGGTGCCGAATCGGTCGATCCGAACCGGCCGTGTCGAGGGCGCACTATACCGAGTTTCCGTGCTGCACGGCACCCCGTTGCGCGCTCGCCCCTCCACAGTGTACCGCGCCGACAGTGGGACCGAGCCTTGGGCACCACGCCCGACCCGCTTTAGCTTTTGCGGATGCCGTACGACGTACTTTCTCTCCTGCGCGGGACCGACGTCCCGCTCTACCTGGCACCCCAGGCGGGTGTCAGCGAGTCGCCGTTTCGCCGACTGTGTCGTCGCTTCGGGGCGGACGTGCTCGTCTCGGAGTTCGTGAGTGCGGCCGGGATCGTGATGAACAGCAAGCGATCCCGCGACTACCTGCGCTTCGACGAGGTCGAGCGACCCATCGGGATCCAGATCTTCGGCGCCGACCCCGTGATGATGGGAGATGCGGCGGCTTTCGTGGCCGAGGCGTTCGGGCCGGACTTCATCGACATCAACTTCGGCTGTCCGGTGAAGAAGGTCGTCAAACGAAACGGTGGTTCGGGGTGCCTGCGCGACCTCGATCTCGTCGACTCCATCATCCGGGCCGTCGACGCGGCCACCCCGTTGCCCACGACCGTGAAGATTCGCTCCGGCTTCAACGAGCAGACGCGTGACCCCGTGGGGATCGGGCTCCGCTGTCAGGACGCTGGCGCGCAGGCCATCTGTCTCCACGCCCGTACCCGGGCCGACATGTACTCGGGCCATGCGCGTTGGTCGGAGATCGCCGACCTCGTGGAGGCCCTCGAGATCCCCGTCATCGGCAACGGGGACGTGAACTCGGGCGAAGACGCTCGCCGAATGCGCGACGAGACCGGCTGCGCCGCGATCATGATCGCTCGGGGCTCCCACGGTGATCCGTGGATCTTCCGACAGGCGCGGGCCGCGTTGAACGGAGACCCCATCCCCGGGGAACCCGACGTCGACGAGCGCTTCGCCATCTGCCTCGAGCACGCGCGCAACGCCATCGCCTTCGAACGGAATCCCGAGCGCGCCATCATCGACTTCCGGAAGCACCTCGGGTGGTACACGAAGGGGCTGCCCGACGGACGGCGTCTGCGCACCGAACTCTTTCAGTCGACGACGCTCCAGGACGTCGAGCAGATGCTCGAGGCGTACCGCGAGGAGCATCTCGGGGCAGGGGTGGTCTAGGAAGCCGGAAGTGCCGCACACCCTCGGGAGGTGCGTGGACTTACCCGTCCCGCTCGAGCATCGCTCGCAACACCGCGGCGTCCTGAAGGTCCTGCGGGCGCGCGGCGGCCTCCTTGGAGCGGAGGATCGCGGCCAGCGAGGCCACCTCCATCGTCGTGTCGTAGACAGCGAATCCTACGGCGTCGGCCATCAACTCCTCGTACCCTCCGGTGCCCGCAGGTCTGAACACCAGACCCAGTCGCCCGGCGGTCGTGACCAGGTTCCAGATGTCGGCGCGCCCGAGCGCGGCGGGTGTGACGTCGAAGGCCAGCCCTTCGGGAATGCCGTCCGTGAAGACGCGAGCGTCGAGCGTAACGAGCGCGTTGGAGAGGCGGTCCATGTTGTCCGGCTCGGTCGACGGGGTGATGTCGATGTCGGCCGTGAGGCGCGGAAAGCCCTGGAGACGAGCAGCCAACGCCCCGACCAGGACGTAGCGTACCCCGTGGGCTGCGAGCGCCCGAATCACCTTCTCGGGGTCGAACGGCGCGGACTCAGCCACGGAGCGCGGCCCTCTCGAAGCGAGCGAAGTTCACGACTTCTGCGATCCGTTCTTCGGGTGTAAGCGAGAGGATCCGAACGACGTCGTCGAGCATGTGCGAGTGCGCCGCTGGGACCACGTCCAGCGCCCAGGTGATCTCTTGCCCGGCCGCTCGTACGAGTCGTTCGAGCGTGCCTGTCGTCGGGTCGGTCGAGCCTGTTTCGATCCGAGAGACCACCGACTGCGCTGTTTCGGCCCGCGCGGCCAGCTGTCGTTGGCTCAACCCCGAGCGTCGACGTGCTTCGGCCAGGAGTGCGCCCGCAGGGGTCTTCTTTCCCGTATCCATGCTGGATGATAGCTAAAATGCTATCAAATGGCGAAGCCACCTCGGTGTAGCCGATGCACGATGAACACTCCGACACCCCCAGGTGTTAGATTACCACAACGGATGTTTGACATATCCTTCACGCCGCGGCTCGACAGCACACGAGCCGTAGCTCATCGGGGGCGTCACGGTTTCGACGTGTTTGGTGAACGTGAAGCAGCGTGCCGAGGTCTCGGTCCTCGTTAAAACCCGGGAAAAGTCTTAATTGCCAACACTGACATGGCACTGGCTGCCTAAGGTTCATTCCTTAGTGTAGTCCGTCCCCTGGATTGCCTGCCCGAGGCGGTCCCTGTGGACGTCGATAATTCGGGCTGGTTCCCCGGCTTTGCCGCCGCGTCGGGGAACGAGACACTCAGGTGGCTGGCCGAGGACCCGGTTGATCGCTGACCGGCCACGGTGAGATCTCCAGCGATCTACGCACGTAGCGGCTTTACAGGAACCAAATGCGGACGCGGGTTCGACTCCCGCCGCCTCCACTAAGAGAAAGCCCGGCCACACAGGATGTGGTCGGGCTTTCTCCTTTTCTGACCTCCCTGGGTTATCGTGTAGCTCTGTGGTCTGGGTTATCTGGTGGGTCTCAACCCAGAACGCTACGTGCCCCAGGAGGGCGCTTCCGTCTCTACTACTCCGAATCAGTACAGCACAGGCGGTGATGGTGCGCACCAAGAGAGAGCTTCGTTCATTCGCGTTGTGGTTGTTCGTGCCGGCCACCTTGGGCCTGTTGGCCCTCGTCCCGCTGAGCGCTGCGGTAGACGTGTCGCTGTCCAAATTCATGAGAGACCCGGCCGCCCTACTCGGTGCAAGTCCCTTCACGGGCTTCGTATCGAACGTCGGCGCACTCGTTTGGATGTCGACGGCGGCAATCTCCGCCTTCGGGGCTCATGGTCTCTACCGTTGGGAAGGTTGGAACGGTCGTGTCGGGTTGCTCGTGGCCGGGACTGGGCTCTCTCTCATGCTCCTCATGGACGACTTCTTCATGTTCCACGAGACCGTATGGGTCCAAACCCTCGGATGGGACGAGCGAGTTCTCTTCCTGATTTACGGCACCCTCGTCGGGGGCTCGCTTTGGGCCGCACGTGCGGCGCTACGCGACACGGCGCTTGGCTTTCTCTTCGCGGCCGGGTTCCTCTTCGCGACTTCGATCGGGATCGATCAGCTCCCGGAGGGGTCGCTCCCGGGCCACGTCCTGATCGAGGACGGGGCGAAGTTCTTGGGAATCGTCGGGTGGTTCGGGTATTTCGCTAGTATGGCTTGGGCGTTCCTGGACGAGTCCGGCCGCGGGAAGCTCGTCGAGGTCGCGAACGCGTGAAGAGCCGAATATGGCCGATCCTACCGCCCCGGATCCGGCGCCCCCCCCAAAGCCCTTCGAACCACCTCGCACGGGAGGGCCACCCGCAGTTCGAGTTCTCTTACGTTCGCCCCTACTCTTGGCCCCGGGACTCTCCGAGGCCCGGGGTCTTCTCGGCCGTAAGGAGGCGAAGCCGCGCGGACTCGCGCAGCGAGGACGCTCGGCGCAGACCCTCTACCGGTTCGACCGGCCGGGCCCGCCGCCCCAGAAGCCCGCGCTCAGCTGGATGTAGCCGAAGACCTGATCTCCCGCGCTCAGCCCGAGCGTCTGCGCAGGCCCGTCCGCGCCGACCCAGCTCCCTCCGGCTCGGACATCGAGGCCGTCGATGACCTCACCCCAGATCTCGAGGTCGATCTCGTCCGCCAGCTTCCCGCCCGTGAAGCCGGACCCGTCCACCAGGGTGAAGCGATGGTAGTCCGCCCGGAAGCGAAGCCCGGGCCGAACCATCCAGGTGGCGCGTACGTTCACGTCGGTCAACCCACGGCCCCCAGTGTTCGCCCGCGGGTCGTTGAAGAGGTCGGCGAAGCCAAGGAATCGGTGATTCCGACCGAGGAGGTCCGAGAAGCCGGCCGTCTCGCCCGGCTCGGGGGTCGCGTCGCCGCCGTATCGATCGATGCCGAGGCCGAAGCGTCCGCGACCATCCGCCCAGGGCGCGGATGCGAAGGCGGCGAGCAGGGTGCCGGAGGTGATGTCGAGGCCGGAGACGGTTCCCGTCTGTGAGGCGGCTTCGATCCTGTAGCTGACCGTGCCGTGATCACCGTCGAGCTGCGTCATCAGCGTCGTGCGCGCCGTCTCGGCCGGCGCGTCGTCGCGGTCGTGCACCACGATGAGGTGCAGCGTCTGTTCGTCCGTGACCGGCACGATGCCCCACCCACCCGCGAGGTACTCGTCTTCCGGGTTTGGGGAGCCCGTCGCTTCGGCGATCTGAAAGCCGAACAGCTCGACCCGTGCCGACTCGCCGACGGGCGTTCCCAGGGTCACGCCATCGTACGAGCGACTGACCGCAGACCAGATCGGTGTGCCGACAAGACGACCGAAGGCGACTTCGTACTCCTGCCGACCCAGGCGGGCCCATGGCGACCGGTCACCCTTCTGGCCGAGCTCGAGGTACCCCTGGTGTAGGTCGAGTCGGTCCGCCGAAGCGTCCGCGGTGCTGGTCTCCTCGCCGAGGCGCCGCGTGTCCTGGACCTGGGCGAAGACGCGCACGTTCGGACCGAACGTCGACGCCAGTTCGACCCTTGTCTGGAGCCACGTGAACGTGGTTCGTGGACCCGTGTCAATATCGCGGGTCTCGAAGCGCGTCCAGAGGCTTCCATCGAGAACGTGCTGCTGCGCCGCGGCGGGGACCGCAACGACGACGATCAGCCCCACCAAGAGCCCAAAGGACCTCATGAACACTCCCGGAATCGTTCGTGTGGGCGCGTGCGACCGGGCACGCGCGGGTCATCCATCCGAGAACACGGGGCGCCGTCCTGCCGCGAGAACGGACGCCCCGAGCCCCCACAGGCTTACCTCGACCGACGGAGCTCCTGGATCGCGGCCACGGTCACGTCGGCGCGGAACTGGGCGATCTTGCGCCCGATCTCCAGGCCCTCGGCCTCGTCGATGTAGAGACTGTTGATGTGATCGAGACCCACGGCCTTCCGCTGCGGAAGGCGGATGTGGTCCGGGCTGTCGTTCATGATGAGCGACGAGATGTAGTAGTCGTCGTGGTACCCATCGAGGTCCTTGTTGAGCTCGACCATGCCCAGCACCTCGTTCTGGTACTGGAGCACGTCGCCGTAGTTGTAGTACTCCCGCACGTGGGCTACGAGCACGTCTTCACCCCGCCACTCGTCGGCCAGCTCCGTGGCCACGTCGGCGAGCATCCGCTGATTGCTGCCGCTGTCGCCGAGGAAGAAGATCTCGGTGAAGCCCTGCGCCTTGAGGCTCGTCGCCATGTCGCGCAGCACCGCATGCAACGTCTCGGGAGAGAGCACCAGACGACCGGGTGTGTCCGTGGACGTCGGGTCGCCCTGATCGATCATGATGATGGGCGCGATGAGGGTGTTGCCCAGCGTGCGCGCGATCCGGTCCCCGGTCACCTTGAGCACGTGGTTGTGCTTCCCCGTGGTGAGGTAGGGGCCGTTCGCCTCCATCGTCCCGTTCAGGATCAACGCAGTGTTGTAGCCGTACGAGCCGACCAGGTCCCGCATCTCGAGGATCGTCAACTCCGACATCCACAGATTGTCCGGCATCGATACCGGGCGGACCATGTCGTAGCTATAGGGCGCCGGGACGCGCTGGTCGGCGGGCCGGATCACTTCGGGCGGCGGGGGACGCTGCCCGCGGGCCTGGGCCTGGGCGACGGCGGGTGCGCCGGCGAGTAGTGCGAGCGCCAGAGCGCAGGTGGTCCTTCGGTTCATCGGGTTCTCCATGGATCGTCATCAAGATGCGAATGCGGGCTGCGGGGGCTCGCGACCCGAAAGTACGAGGTGCTCCGCGAGGCAACCAGACGTGCTGGACGGGGCCTTTCGAACGAGATCTCTTCGGGTCGACGGCCCCGAGGATCGGGGCCGTATCGAGTCAGGAGATCCCCGCGATCTGCAGCAGTTCGGCGTCGCTGAGCGGCTGGAGGCTCAATCCGTAGAACGAATTGAGCCGTTCGATGACAAGAAAGTTGAGCAACAACCCGGAGGCGATGGTTCCCGGGTGTCCAAACCCGTCATCGAGCTGAAGGAAACGTGGATCGTTGCCGCGTTGGACGACGTTGATCAGCTCGCCACCGACGTTGAGCCGGCCCTGAGCATCGATCTGCGGCAGCAGAGCCGCCCAGAAGTCCGCCAGATCCGCATACGCGATGGACCGAGCCGCGGCGAGCGCCGAGATCGCTCCGTTGACCTGGTCGAGGGCCGCAGTGACCAAGGCTCGTCGCGAGGCGTCGGGGAATTGCACCATCACCCCGGCCTGGAGTCCTTCGTCCGGAACGGAAACGATCACCACTCGCGACACGCCGGCGGCCAGCAACGCGTCGACTCCCGTGGTCACGTCGGCGACGAAGTCGTCGAGCTTGTCCTGGAGTGCCGTGCCGCTGAGCGACCCGTCGTAGATGCTACCGTACACACCGCTCGGGATACTGAAATCGTTGGTCCCGATGAAGACGATTGCGGTCGACACGAGCCCCGCCCCGATCTGTTGGGCCAGCCCCGTATGCTGGCCTGACGCGATCATGGAAGACCCGGTGGCACCGCTGCGCGCCCAGTTGTAGGCGTAGCCTGTGCGCCGCGGTTCGGAGCGGGTGCCCCAGCTCCCGAAATCGAAGCCTCTTGCGATCTCGGCGATCTCGGCGATGCCGAAGGTGACGGACGCGAAGGCGCCACCACGGTTGTCGTCGGCCCGGTACTCGTCGACGTTGCTGTCTCCGATGATGCCGACCCCACCCAGCGCCGAGAGCGTCGAGATTGACAGCACGGCGGAAGGCGCACTCTCGTTCCCGGCGGCGTCGAATGCGCTGACGGTGTAGTCGTACGAGGTGCTGGGAGTGAGACCGGTATCGGAGAACGACTCGGACGTCGTGACACCGACCTCGACGCCGTCG
>JAUIKL010000070.1 GCA_030430625.1 Gemmatimonadota bacterium | reverse complement strand
CGACCTCCAAGGGAGGCACGACGTGTGCCACCGGTGCCCGGCAGGCGACGCCTCCACAAGGCTCTCCGCGCCAACGGCTTAGAGGGCTTAGTGGAGGGGCACGGGCACCGAGCCACCAGGGCCGCACCGGTGCTGCGGCAACTCCTGCCGGGGCCCCTCCCGGAGAAAGCTGCCGCCCGTGCCAAGAAGCGGGCCCCCTCACCTCGACGGTGAGGGGGCCCGGCCCCGATCGACCCGGCCCGTGCTACGGGCCGCCTGGGACGTTACCTCAGGTTGACCAACTCCTGAAGCATTTCGTCGCTCGTCGTGATCACCCGCGCGTTCGACTGGAAGCCGCGCTGGGTGGTGATCATGTTCGTGAACTCCTGAGCCAGGTCGACGTTCGACATTTCCAGCGCGCCGGACGTGATGAACGACTGGCTTCCCTCCGCCGGGAATCCGATCACCGGGTCTCCCGAGTTGGCCGAGGGGGCCACGAGCGAGTCCGTCAGGCGGATGACGCCCGACGGGTTGTTGAAGTCGGCGAGCGCCACCTGGCCGAGGATCAGTGTCTCACCGTTGGTGAAGGACCCGGAGATGATGCCCGCCTGATCGATCCCGATCCCCTCCAGGTCTCCCATCGGATACCCGTTCTGGTCCCGGATCAGCGCAGTCATGGCACTGGAGAACTGCGACATTCCGTCGATCTCACCGACGGTGCCGAAGAGGATGTCGACGGACTGCGCAGCCCCGAAACCGGTCGGCGTGAAGGTGAAGGTCCCGGAGGCAGGGCCGGCCAACGACCCGTCGTCGTTGAAGGTGATCGTCCCGGTGTCGCCTCCACCCACCGCGCCGTCGGTCACCGTGACCGCGTAGTCCCACGTGTTCGGTGCGGTCTTGGTGAAGGTGATCTCCAACTCGTGGGGGCCACCCTGCTCGTCCATCACCGTGATCGAGGTGAGGCGGCTCGTGCCCACGGGCGCGCTCGCGTCGAGGTTGCCGCCGATCGTCGTCTCGGTGGTCGGCTGCGCCGCGGACTTCTGGCCGAAGGGCAGGCGCACATCCGTGACGGTGTCGCTGAGGACACCGTTGGTGGCGACGCGACCCTGAACCACGAAGCCATTCGTGGCCATGGTCAGACGGCCGTCCGAATCGGTCGTGAAGTTTCCGGCTCGGGTGTAGAAGTTCTGTGCGCCGTCGGAGACGACGAAGAAAGAGGGACCCTGAATCGCCAGGTCCGTGTCCTGACCCGTCGCTTCGAGGTTGCCCTGGGTGAAGACCTGGTCGATCGAGCTGATGCGCATGCCGAGGCCGACCTGAACCGGGTTGACACCACCGAGCGCACCACCCGCGCCCGTCGGGGGACGCGACGCGCTCTGTACGAGCTGGGACAGCGACTCTTCGAAGGTCACCCGGCTCGACTTGTAACCGATGGTGTTCACGTTCGCGATGTTGTTACCGATCACGTCCATGCGGGTCTGATGGTTCCTCAGCCCGGAGACGGCGGCAAAGAGGGATCTCATCATGGCTGGTTCTGCTCCTGAGTTGTGATTTCGAGGATGTCCACGAGGGGGATCTCTCGTTCACCGACTACCAGAACGGGTCCCGAATCCCCCCATCGGACCCCCTGGACGACACCGCTGGCCAACGCACTCGCGGACACCCCTTCCGCGGCCCCGAGCACTTCGACCGAGATCGTGTAGGCACCGGCATCCAACCCTTCGGCGGCCTCGCCGAGGTCGACGCGATGCACTCCTTCCGAGGCGACGCTGTGGTCGAACCGAGCCACTACATCACCCGCCGAGTCGGTCAGGGAGATGCGGACGGTGGCCGGTCCCGTCGTCCCGATGTACGCCGAGTCCGATCCGGAACCCGTGAGCTGTGCCACGTTTCCGGTCGTGATCACGCCCGAACCGATGAGGCCGATCGCCACGCTGTTCTGCGACTCGATCATGGCGGCCGTACTCATCTCGATCTGGGCCTCGAGGAGTTCGTTCGTCACGAGCTGCTGCTCCATGGCGGTGAACTCCGCGAGCTGCGAGGCGAAGTCCTGGGCGTCGAGTGGATCGAGCGGATCCTGGTACTGCAGCTGGGTCACGAGGAGGCGAAGGAAGTCGTCCTTCCCCAGTTCCTCGGGGCCCGAGAGCAAGCCTTCGACTGGCATCAGCGTTCCTCCTTCGGGTCGTGCGTATCCGAGTTCGCGGATCTGTGATAGGGGTCCCGCGGGGCCCGTTCCTTTTGTGATCGCTGCCGTTCGGCACCGGCCTCGTGGCCCAGGGAGCCTTCACCACCGGTCCGACCGGGGCTGGCATCGGACGAAGCCGCCACGCCGTCGGGACTCGTGCCCGATACGACGCGCACGCCGATGGCACGCGCTTCGAGGCCGCGATCACCCAACTGCTGTCTAAGCTCGTGGAGGCTCTTTCGAAGTTCGGCGGCCAGAGCCGGATCACTCACGTTCAGCCAGCCGTCGACCGTACTGCCGCGGACCCCCAGGTCGATCGAGTTCGCGCCCGGCAGGCCTTCGATCGGGAGGTGTAGTCGGTGGACCGCGCTACGGGGCGGTTCGTACTCGAACGCCCCCGGGTCGATCGGCTGCGGGCCTGCTACGCCCTCGACCATGGCGGTGCCCATCAGCGGCCGAGGTCCCGCCGGGCCGACGGGTGGAAGGGCGTGGGCCTGCGAGCCTGACGGTGCGGGTGAGGAAGACTCGACCCCGGTCCGGACCGCGTGGCGGTCCCGGTCGGGAGCGCCGTCGTCGGCCGCGGTGTTGCCCCCGCCCCCCATGCCAGGCGCGAGGGGATCGGGTGTCGGAGCCGTGCCTCTGGCCGATCCGGTTCCGGTCGTCGGCAACACGGGTTGCCCCGAAGTACCCGAGACCGGAGTGACCTCCATGACCATCGGGGTCTCCTGACCTCCGGGAGGTCGCGCCGGCCGCGCGACGGGTGCCACGGGTGCGACACGGGCTACCCCCGTTCGCGGCTCCGCGGGAGCCCCGCCGAGCGGGTCGCGGGGGGGTCGCGGGATCTGCGCCTCGAGCTCACCGCGGAAGTCCGGGCGGTCGAGCTGGATATGCCCCGAGTCGAAGGGGTACAGGGTGCGTAGACCCTCGTCATCGGCCACCCGGGATAGAAGAAGGGCCTGGTCGGGTGTGATCGGGGCACCGTCCACGTACAGATCGGCGGCTGCCCCGACCGAGTGCAGTGACTGGGTCGTCCATGTGACGACCGGCCCCGGCGCCGTACGCCCCTGCGCGTAGAGTTGGTCCTGACGGCTCTGGCTGCGGAAGCCCTCCACGATCTCCACTCGGAGGCCGTGCTCGTTCCACATGCGGTCCGCCACGCGTTCGAGGCGAGCAGCGAAGTCGCGGGAAAGTCGGCTCACCATGCCCGGCGCGAGTTCGACGGCCTCCTGAGCCGCCGGCAACTCCTGACCCGCGGGCACTTCCTGGTCGAACGGCACCTGGACTCCCTCCTCGGCCCGTGCGTCCGCCTCGACCGCGGCCGTCGTCACTTCGTCGGCCACTTCGGCGGCCACCTCGACGATCGCGTCGGTAGGCGCTTCGAATGGCCCCGATTCCGCCGGGGTGCTCGCAGCGTCGGGCGCGACGGCAGAGAAGCCGAAACCAGCCACCCCATCATCAGCAGCACCCTCCTCGGGTCGGTGCGTCGCGTCGGCGAGCACCGCTGCGTATTCGACCTCGACGGAAGGGTCGGTCGGCAGCTCGAGCGGCCCGCCGACCCCGGCCAGGGCTACGAGCAAGGCCGGGAACGAGGCGCTCTCGGGTACACCGGTGAGCATGGGTGGAACCTCCGCGTAGTCTGGGTCGGTCGCGCCGTGGGGGCCGGTGCGCGCATGGCCCGTCAATGCCGGGTGCGGGCCTTCAGCGCCCGACGATCCGCTCGAAGGGGGAGGCAGGAAGACGATCATCCCCCACCTCCGCGAAGCACACGTCGGCTGATCGATGCGGCCCGGTCGGGATCCATTTCCGCGAGGATCGGTGCCGCGTTACGGCTCTGCATGGCCAGGAGGATGCCCTCCAGATGGTCGTCGTCGAGCTGCGAGAGGACCGGAGCGGCCTCGTCGGGAGCCATCGCGGCAAAGATCCGGGCCAGCCGCTGGAAGTTCAGCTGCGCCCGGGCGAGCGAGTCCGGATCCGGCGGCGGCGCCTCGACGACCTGTGGTCCGTCGGCAGGAGAAGGCTCTTCCTCCCCCTCGTCCCCGGCCCCCTCCGACTCCGATGCGGCCTCTTCGGGCAAGTCCCCCTGCGTGATCAACGTGTCTCCCGCAGTCTCCTCCGGATCGCCGGCCTGGACCGGCGCGTCCTCACCCTCGTGGGTCTCCCCCCCTTCCTCGGCGAGGGCCGTCGAGTCGGAGGCCTCGGCTTCCACGCCCACGACCACGACGTTGTAGGCCCCCATCCCGATGGCACCCACACCCGCGCCTACGAGCAGAGCCCCGAGGTAGACGATGGCGCCCTTCATCCCTCACCCGCCCGGTAGCGCTGCATGTTCAGCTCGTCGATGGCCTTCTGCTCGGTCTGTCGCTCGGCCGCGCGGGCTCGCTCCTTCCTGGGTTGAACGATCTTCTCGACCAACTCCCGGTCCTGCGACGCCTTCTCGAGGGCCTGAAGCCGCTCCGCCTCGGTGGCCGCGGCCAGCGCTCGAACCGACATCGCGTTGTGGATGCCGTTGTCGACCTGGTCGATGAGGAGGCGGAGGGTCTTCATCCGACCTACCGAGTCTCCCCCGGCTCGCGCGAGTTCGGCTTCGAGGTCCGCCCGCTGCTCCCTCATCCGCTCGAGGGTCTTTTCGGCCTCGCGCACGGCATCGCGCGCATGCGCCAGATCGACGGCACACCTCTGCTCCGCGTGCTTCCGAACATCGAGCAGGCGCTGAAGCTTCTTGTAGTCGGTCACGACTGCATCCCCTGCCTCATCGTAGCTTCGAGGTGCTCGAGGGCGCTGATCGTGCCGCTCCAGGGCGAAAGATGCCCGGGCTCCTGCCGCAGGAAGTCTCCGATGGGACCTCTCATTCGGATCGCCTGGTCGAGGATCGGATCGGTCCCCTCCTGATAGGCGCCGACGGAGATCAGGTCTTCCTTCTCCCGGTAGGCCGCGGTGAGCTGTTGCAGTTCTCGGACGACGACCTGTTGACGCTCCGGCAGCACGCGGTCTCGCAGGCGGCTCACACTCTGAAGGACGTCGACCGCGGGGAAGTGCCCGGAGTTCGCGAGGTTCCGCGTGAGGACGATGTGTCCGTCCAGGATCGATCGCGCGGCATCCGCGACCGGTTCGTTGAAGTCGTCGCCTTCGACGAGAACCGTGTAGACGCCGGTGATGGTCCCGTACTCGTTGGTACCGGCTCGCTCGAGGAGGCGGGGCAGGTGAGCGAACACCGACGGCGGATAACCCTTCGTCGTGGGTGGCTCTCCGATGGCGAGTCCGATCTCTCGCCACGCCGTCGCTACTCGGGTGACCGAGTCGACCATGAGGAGGACATCCATCCCCTGCGCGCGGAAATCTTCGGCGATCGCCGTGGCTACCAGGGCCGCGCGGATCCTCAACAGGGCGCTGACGTCACTCGTTGCGACGACGACGACCGAGCGTGCCAGTCCCTCTTCGCCGAGCGCTTCATAGAGGAAGTCCGGGACCTCGCGACCCCGCTCACCGACCAGTCCGATGACGTTCAGATCGGCCGAGGTCCCCCGTGCGATCATGCCGAGCAGGGTGCTCTTTCCCACCCCGCTTCCGCTGAAGATGCCGACGCGTTGCCCGCGCCCGATCGTCAGCGGCCCGTCGATCGCGCGTACCCCCGTCGGCAACGCGGTATCGATGGTGCGTCGACTGAGCGGATTGATCGGCGTCCCGGCCAGGTTGCGACGCCGCTCCCATCGGATCGGACCCTTGCCGTCGATCGGCTCACCGCGCGCATCGATGACCCGACCGAGCAGCCCCGACCCGACCCCGACCGACGCTTCTCGTCCCAGGATCTCGACAGCACTTCCCGGCTGGAGGCCTTCGACACCCGAGTACGGCATGATCTGCACGCGCCCCGAGTTGAAGCCGACGACCTCGCCCTCGACCGAGTGATGGCCATCGAGCGTCTTCACCCGACAGATGTCACCCACCGCAGCCTCGACTCCGGTGGCTTCCATGACCAGGCCCACCACGCGCCGGACCCGGCCGCAGGTGACGAAGCGGGGCACCGCCTGGATCCGCTCGAGCGTCGCGGCATCAGCCATCGGTCAGTGCCCCGTAGATCCGTTCCATGATCCGCGACAGCCGCGCATCTACGATGCGCTCGGCACCACCGACGAGCACGCCCCCACGCTTGAGCGACGGGTCCGCGACCCACTCGACGGTCTGTCCGCCTGTCAGGTGTCCGGCACCGTCGTCGGTCAGTCCGCTCGTGAGTTGCGCCAGGTCCGAAGGGTTGAGATGGACCGTCAACACCTCGTTGACGGGGAACTCGTTGATCGCCCTGCGGACCATATCCGCCAGGACATCCGATCCGGTCCGGATTTCCCGTTCGATGAGATGGCCGGCGATCGCTGTCGCCAACGCGGCGACCCGCTCGACGGCCTCCCGCTCGCGCCGTTCGTCCTCTCGATGCAGCTCGGCGATCGTCGAGTTGAGGGCCTCTTCCAGTGTGCGTAGTCGCTCGGCCTCCGCCCGGCGGCCCTCGTCGAAGCCTTGCTGGTGAGCGGCCGAGCGGATCTCCTCGAGGGCTCGGGCTCGCGCCTGGGCTTCGACTTCGGGGGACGGTACGCTCGGACGAGGCAGCGGGGCCGCCACGGTCAGGTCCGGAAGGTCAGGGTCCGCCGGACGGTCGCCGGTCGGTGCCGCCGCCTTGCGCGCATCCAACTCTTCGGGAGTCGGGTAGGCGATGGGCTCAAAGGAGAAGGTCGTCATCACCGCCTCCGATCACGATGTCTCCGGCCTCTTCGAGACGCCGCACTTCCGCGACGATCTTTCGCTGCGCCTCCTCGACGTCTCTCAGGCGAGCCGGCCCGAGGAATTCCATCTCCTGGCGCAGGCCCGCCACGGCGCGCTGGGACATACAACGGAAGATCTGCTCCGCCAGGTCGTCCGACGCTGCCTTCAGGGCCATCGCCAGATCCTTCGTCTCGATCTCCGTGACGAGCTTCTGTGTCGATTTGTCGTCGAGACGGCTGATGTCTTCGAATACGAACATCAGCTCCTTGATTTTCTCCGCGAGGGCCAGGTCGCGGTTCGCCATCTCCTCCAGCAGCTCTTTCTCGAGGGCCGGTGACGCCAGGTTCAGTACGTCCGCCACCGCCGCCGGACCGCCCGCCTGCGCCAGCGGACCCGAGAGGGAGAGCGAGGCTTCCCCACCGAGGTAGCGCTCGACGACCTCCATCACGTCGGGCAGCACCTTGTCCATCTTCGCTTTCCGGACGAGGACGTCCGCCCCCAGAAGGGGATCGAGCTTGGCGATCACCTCCGCGACCAACTGCGGCTCGAGATGGGCCAGGACGAGGACCACCGTCTGCGGATGCTCGTCTTTGAGGAGGTTCGCCAGCGACTCCGGGTCGACCTTCCGGAGCGTCTTGAAGCCGGCTCCCTCCTGGAGTGCCGTGTGCAGGCGCTCCACGACCGGAGCGGACTGCGCCTGACCGAGCGAGGTGTTCAGGAACGCTTCGGCGGCCTTCATCCCTCCGTACACCGTCGATTTCGCGCCGCTGCTCTGCTCCTCCCATTCGGAGAGCACGGCCTCGACCACCTCGGGCGGCACCTGATCGAGTTGAGCGATCTCGATGGAAATCGCCTCCAATTCCTCGGGTGACAGCCCCTCGGTGAGCGCATTCATGACCTCGGGCCCCATCGCCATGGCGAGGATCGCCGCCTTCTGCCCTCCGGTGAGGCGATCGGGCCTCAGGGCACTCTGCTTCTTCCGATCGGTCGCGGACGCCATGGTCAGCCCTCACCCAACCACGCTCGGACGACGCGAGACGGATCGGCGTTCGGACCACCGACGATGACGTCGCTGGACTCGCCCGAGAGACCGGGGGCCGTTCCGGTTCCGGAGAGCTGGCCACCTGCGCCGCCCGCACCGAGCGCGACCTGCGCGTCCGGCAGGGCGGTGCGCGCCATGGACAGGCCGCGCAGCGCGAGTACGAAGGCGAGCACCAGGGCGAGAATCAGGATGACGGGCCGCTGGAACTCTCGAACCAGGTCCAGGACCCCGCCGCCCGGAGGCGCGGGGTCGGGCGTCAGCGTCGCACCCGGCGTCTGGAAGGGAACCGCAACCACGGAGATGGCGTCACCGCGCGCCTCGTCGAGGCCCACCGCCGTGGACACACTCTCCCGGACGTTGGCCAGGAAGGCCGGATCGGCCGCGCCCGGGGCGTCTTCGTTGAGGAGAACCGAGACGGTGAGTCGCTTGATGGCCCCGGGCATGCTCGTCCTGAGCTCCGTCGAGGTCGAGGCCTGGAACTCCGTATGCGTGATCTCGGACGCGGCACCCTGGCTCGGATCGCCCGGCTCGATCGCGGAGCGCTCCTCACCCGTCACCACCTGCTCGTTCGGGTCCACCGAGTCGGTACGTCGCTCGACCCGCTCGTGCACCAGCTCGGCCGCCACCGCGACACGGGCGTTGGCGGCACCGAGCATCTGTTCGAGGAGGTTCGTGACCCGCGTCTCCAGACGCGTCTCCTGCTCGACCTGGAGTTCCAGCGTGCGCGAAGGCCGTCCCGTTGCGTTCAGCTCCTCCGCGGAGGACAGAACCCGACCCGCGTCGTCCACGATGCTGACCCCGTCGGCCGTGAGCCCGTCGACGGCGCTGGCCATGAGGTAGGTGATGGCCTCGATCTGCTGACCCGATGGGCGAGCTCCCGAACCCAGGCGGAGGAGAACCGACGCCTCGACCGGGCTGTTGGCACGGCTGTATATGGAAGTCGAGCTCATGGCGAGGTGGACTTCGGCCGACCGGATCCCCTGCATCTGACCGATCGACCGTTCGAGCTCCCCTTCGAGGGCCCGCTGGAATCGGATACGGCCCGTGCTTTCCGTGTCACCCCACAGGGGCTCGTCGTAGAGCTCGAAGCCGGGACGCTCCGAGACCGCGACCCCGCGCTGAGCCAACTCGACCCGAGCGCGCGCCAGATCGGCGGACCTCACGCGAAGCTCGGCCCCGCCCGCCCCGAAGTCGTTGTCGATGCCCGCCGCGTCGAGGGCGTCCCGGGCCTCCACGATCGACTGCATCGAAGCATCCGACACGATGGGCACCATGTCGGGCCGGTTTCCCCAGGCGACGAGCGCCCATATCGCACCGACGCCCGCCCCGGTGACGAGGAAGGCTCCGATGACCCGGGGCGCGCCGAGCCGGCGCACGAGATCCACGATGGCGTCCATCAGGGCCTCGGCGCCTCGCGCGATCTACGCGTAGTACGGCGGTTCGATTCGGGATCGATCACTGCATGCTCACCACGGTGCGGTACGCCTCGACGAACTTGTTGCGCACCTCGATCAGCATCTCGAGCGCCAGCCCGGCCTCCTCGACGGCCGCCATCACGTCGTGGAGCTCGACCGGCTCGCCCCGCAGGAAGGCATCGACAGCGTCGGTGGCATCGTCCTGCAGTCCCTGGACGTCCCCGATCGCCTCGGCCAGGGTGTCCTTGAAGGACCCGATCTCCTGACCGTACCCCGCCTGCTGGGTCGCCAGGAGGGATCGGGCCTGCATGCTCGACTGCAGCTGGCCGATGCTGCGGATCGCGTCACTCATTCGTCAGATCCTCACGTCGATTCGTGCCCCGAGACGTCCGCCCTGGGCCGGCTCGGCCGGTGCGTCGGAGGTCGGTGCGTAGGTGGCGGGACCGCGCGCCGCGCTCCCCATGAAGAAGGCCCGTTCCTCGTGGGTCAGCAGGGCCCACAGGCGCGGGTCGGGCCTCTCCGGATCGGCCTCCCTGGCCTCCTGCGTGAGGTCCGTCGTCCAGTCCGGCGTCGGGATCGCGGGGTTCGGATCCGCCCGACGGGTCCTGGGCTCCGAGGTCTCGCGCTCAGCCGGAGATGGCGACAGCGACTCGATGATCCGAGAGCCGAGACCAGAAATGGGTAGGTTCATGTCAGATCTGGATCGCTTGTTTGAGCATCGACTTCATCGCGTCGAATACGGTCGCGTTCGCCTCGTACGCACGGCGCGTCTCCATCAGATCGATCATTTCCCGGGTCAGTTCGACGTTCGGGTAGCGCACGTACCCGGAGGCGTCCGCGTCCGGGTGCCCCGGCTCGTAGACGAGAGGGCCCTCGCTCGCGTCGACCTCGACGGCCCCGACCTCCACTCCGTACGCCTGCTCCACGGCCTCCATGAACGAACCGGGCTCCGGCACGTCGGGGACTTCGATCCGCCCACGGCGGACCGGATGTCCGTTGACCAGGCCCGTCCGCTCGGTCTCGGCCTCGAGGAGTTCGAGCACCCGGCGTTGGTACGGTCCACCCTCCGGTGTCCGCGTCGTCTCGACGTTGGCGATGTTCATCGAGATGACGTCCATGCGCCTGCGTTGAGCGGACAGCCCAGAAGCCGGGACCGAGAGCCCTCTCAGCAGACCGCGGACACCGTCACCGTCGGGCATCAAGCACTCCTCATGCTGGCGCGGATCTGGCCGTAGACCTCTTTGAGGATCTGACTCGTCGCTTCGAAGCGAAGCTGCGCATCGGCCAGGTTGACCATCTCGGTCTCCAGATCGACCTCACCCTCGGCCATCGCTTCATCGAGAGCGCCCTCGAAGGACGCGGACACCTGATTCGAGGCGTTGGCCACGCGGTGCCCGATCTCTCGGCTGCGCACCGCTCCCTCGTCCAGAGCCTGGCGCAGCCCGACGACGAGTTCCGACCCCAGTAGTCCTTGGATCACCCTCTGCCCCCACGGATGGGACTTCTCGACGCAGACCACATGGGGGCAACGACCGGGCCAAACGCGCGGAGAGATGGTCTCGCAGCGTATGTCAGGAACGAAAGGTCAAGCAGGACGCGGGGTTTTACGTCCTGGCGCGGTCCCGATGGCGGACCGCGATTCGAGGGCCGACCCGGGCGCAGGTCGGTCGGCGACCCGCCGGGAGGAAGATTCTTCCGGCCGGCAGGCGGAGAGATCTTCCGCTTAGGCCGGCCGGTTCAGCTTACTGCGCAGCGTCCGCACGCTCATACCGAGCAACTTGGCCGCCTGGGTCCGGTTCCCCTGTGTCCGCTTCAACGCGGCTTCGATCAGCTTCTCTTCGGCCTCGCCCACGTTGAGCCCGACCAGGGTCACGAGGTCGTCACCGGCCTCGGGCGCGGCACCTGATCGTGTTGCCGGTGTGGTGGCCACGACGCCGGGAACGTGCTCGGGCTTGATCGGCCCCTCACCCGACAAGATGACGGCCCGCTGGATGGCGTGGGCGAGTTCCCGAACATTCCCGGGCCATTCACCCGCCGAGAGCCCCTCGACCACCTCGGGTTCGATCACGGGAGGGGGTTTGCCCGCTTCTCGAGCGAAACGGGTGGCGAAGTGGTCGGCGAGAACCGGGATGTCGGAGGGGCGCTCCCTGAGCGGAGGGACCCGAATCGGAAGAACGTTGAGCCTGTAGTACAGATCGGGTCGGAACCGACCCGCGTCGATCTCTGCGGTGAGATCCCGGTTCGTCGTGGCGATCACCCGGACGTCCACACGAATCGGCGATGTACCTCCGATGCGCTCGAATTCCTGCTCCTGGAGCGCGCGGAGGAGCTTGGCCTGGAGGTCGATCCGCATCTCCGAGATCTCGTCCAGGAGCAGCGTCCCGTGATGAGCACGTTCGAAGGCGCCAGGCATACGCTTGGTGGCCCCGGTGAACGCTCCCTTCTCGTGACCGAACAGCATGCTCTCCACGAGATGCTCGGGCATCGCGGCACAGTTGACGCTGATGAACGCTTCGTCACCCCGACCCGACAGGTCGTGCAGCATACGCGCCAATAGTTCCTTGCCGGTGCCCGACTCACCCTGCAGCAGGACCGTGGCCCGCGTGGGGGCGGCCACCTCGACGAGTTCGAGCACCTTCCGGAACTCGGGACTGTCTCCGATCACAGAGCGCTCCGCGCTCAACTGGGAGACCTTCCCCTTGAGAACCTCGTTCTGCCGGCGGAGCCGTTCGTACTCGAGAGCCTGGGACACGACGACCTCGAGCTGCCCGGGCCGGACCGGCTTGGTGAGGTAGTCCGTGGCTCCGGCCTTGATCGTCGTGACCGCGTGGTCGATCGACGCGTATCCGGTCACGACGACGAAGGGCACCTCGACGCCGTCCTCCTGGATCTGCTCCAGCAGTTCCAGTCCGGAGGCACCCGGAAGCCGGTAGTCACAGACGACGAGATCCACGCCGCCACGCGCGACGACGGTGCGCGCGGCCTCCGCGTTGCGCACCCCCACCACGTCGTAGCCGGCGTCCTCGAGGATCTCCTGCGTTGCCGCCAGGACACCGGGGTCGTCATCGACGCAAAGGATTCGGGGCATTCGTTCCTGAGGAGGGTCGGCTAAAGGCCCGGCGGGACCACCCGACAATCTCTGTCGGGTACCTCCATGATGCAAAAGACGACTCCGGTAGGCCAAGGCCCGTGCGAATCACCAACCAGATGATCCTCTCGCGATCGCTCGCTTCGGTCCAGAACGGGTTGTCACAGCAAGCTCGGATCGAACGACAGATCGTCACAGGGCAGCGCATCCAGGCGATCTCTGAGGATCCCGTCGCCGCCCGGTCGGTCCTCGACCTCGACGGTGACCTCAGGGCGTCCGAGCAGTACTCCC
>JAUIKL010000069.1 GCA_030430625.1 Gemmatimonadota bacterium | reverse complement strand
CCGGTGGCCAGAGTCGAGAAGGCGTGGTTCACGGCGTCGAAGACGGACATGCCCCCGACCCCGTACAGCACCGCCAGGGCGGCGGTCAGCCCGAAGTAGACGAGCCAGAGGGCCTTCGCCGTCTGCGCGATGCGGGGTCGGAGCCGTTCGGGCGTCGGCCCGGTGACTTCGGCGCGGAAGAGCTGGCTGCCGCCGACGCCGAGATACGGCAGGATGGCGACCACCAGGACGATGATGCCCATGCCGCCCATCCAGTGGGTCAACGATCGCCAGAGCAGGATGCCGTGCGGGAGCGCCTCGATGTCGGAGAAGACGGTCGCTCCGGTCGTGGTGAAGCCCGACATCGCTTCGAAGACCGCTGCCGTCGGTGACGTCAGAACGCCCGACAGGAGGAAGGGCAGGCTTCCGAACGCGGCTGTGGCGGTCCACGCCATGGTGACGATCGCGAAGCCCTCTCGCGTGGTGACCTCTTCGTCGAACCGGTTCGTGATGTACGCCAGCCACCCGACCACGAGCGTGATCCCGCCCGCCTGGAAGAAGGCTGTCGCGTCCCCGTCCCCGTACCCGAGCGCCACGAGACCCGTGACGAACATCGACAGGGCCAGGAACACCTGCAGGAGCCCCACGACGTTCGCGACCTTGCGAAGGGACATCAGTCGAAGAGGGCCTCGACTGCGGGGATCGCCTCGGGAAGCGCGAAGACGATCACGTCGTCACCGGGCTTCAGGACATCGGCACCACGCGGAAGGATGATCTCGTCCCCACGGAGGATGGTTCCCACGACGCCCTGCTTCGGAAAGTCGACGTCCCGAAGCGCCTGGCCCGCGATGCGCGACTGATGGCTCACCTCGAACTCGATGGCCTCCGCCTCGACGCCCGAAAGAGTGGCGACCGTCATCACACGTCCACGGCGGACCCGGCGCAGGATCGCGTTCACCGTCGAGATGCGCGGCGAGATGCTCGCATCGACACCCACGGCCGGGACGAGCTTGAGGTACTGGAAGGTGTGAACCAGGCTCAGCACCTTCTCGGCCCCGGCCTCCTTGGCCAGAAGGCTCGAGAGCAGGTTCGTCTCGTCGTTGCCCGTCGCTGCCACGAAGCCGTCGACACCACTGACGCCCTCCATCTCGAGGAGCTCCAGATCGGTGGCGTCGGCGTGAAGGACGAGCGCTTTGGGGAGCTGCTCGGCCAACTCGACACAGCGTCTGCGATCCCGGTCGAGGATCGTACAGTCGACCCCGAGGTGCGCGAGCCGCTGAGCGATGTGGACACCCTCCGCGCTGCCGCCCGCGACCATGACCCGCTCGAGCGTCGTGCGCGGGTGGCCGGCCAGGGGGGGGACCTCCTCCAGCTCGTGGGCAGGTGCCAGCAGGTAGATCTTGTCGCCGGGACGAAAGGCCGTGTCGGGCTTCGGAATCGACGTCTTCCCGTCGCGGACGATGGCGGCGGTGACGTAGTGGTATCCGCCCTGGAAGCGCTCGCGTAGGCTGCGGATCGTCTGACCCGCGACCGGGGCCCCCTCCAGGACGTGGAGACCCACCAGCTTCACCCGCCCGCCCGCGAAGTCCGCGACTTCGGTGAAGGCGGCGTTGGCGAGGAGGTCCACCGTCTCCCGTGCGCACTCCCTCTCGGGGTTCACCATGAGGTCGATCCCCATCTGCTCCCGGGTGAGGACCGCGTCCTCCTGGTAGTAGTCCGGGTTCGAGATACGCGCCACGGTATAGGCGACACCGAGGCGCTTGGCCGCCAGACAGGCGATCAGGTTCACCTCGTCCTGGCTCGTCACGGCCAGGAGCATGTTGGCGTTCCGGACCCCGGCCTGGTCGAGCGCGGACAGGGATGCGCCGTTGCCGACCACCGTCTGAACGTCGAGCTGCTGGGCGGCGTGGTCCGCCTGATCGCGATCGGATTCGATCACGATGACGTCCTGATGCTCCTCGGAGAGTCGCTGAGCCAGATGGAACCCGACTTCTCCCGCGCCGACGACCACCACGCGCATGGTCGGGACCTCCGATATCCCGATGGGTGCACGGTCCCGAACGGGCCGAGCGGACCCCACAAAGGTACCCCGGTCGCTGCCGGAGCTACAGAGCGACGAAGAGCGGTGACCCGCATCCTTCCGTCCGCTAGATTCGGCGTCGAAGGGCCCGTAGCTCAGTTGGTTAGAGCAGCCGACTCATAATCGGTAGGTCCCAGGTTCAAGTCCTGGCGGGCCCACTGGCTGGTGCAGTGATACTCCACTGGATCTCTCGTCGTCGGTCGGTGTCGAAATCCAGTGACATCGATATGAACGACCTCGTTAGGGAGGGGAGATGGGTGGCAGGGTGCGATTCGCCGGCATGTGTCTCGGTGTCCTGGGCGCCGCGGCCTGTACGGCTGGTACCACCTACTCCGTTGCCGAGCCGATCCGGCCCGTGACGACCATCGATGCGGGGTGGATGGCGATCCTCCCCGTGACATCCGAGATCGGGTCCCAGGACGCCGCCCCGGTCGTAGCCGAGCAGGTGGAGGCGATCATGGCCGAGCGCTGGCCCTCCGTCTCCGTGGTTCGGCCCGGTGAGGTGCGTCAGCGATTGGGCCGGGCCGGGATGAGCGCGACGCTGGCCCGTGTCTTCGCCGACTACGAGGCGACCGGGATTGCGGACGCCGACGATCTCACTCTTCTGGCCGACGCGGCCGGCGCCGACCACCTACTCCAACTGCGGGTGGCGTACGAGGAGAGCGCCGTCCTTCGCGAGGACTGGTTCGACGACGGTGTCGACGAGGAGGACCGACGCGACGTTCTCCTCGTGGCCCGACTCTGGGCGGCGGGTGAGTCCGGGCCGGTCTGGGAGGCCACCTCGAGGGCGGGATCGGAGTCCGGGACCTTCACCTCGCTCCCGGAGCGGGTAGAGATGCTGAGCGAGGTCGCTGCGGAGTTGTTGATGAGGATGCCCCTGAGAGGTCGATAGCCGGGCGAAGTTTCAGACGCTTGCGTTGCTCCCGGCCCGTGCAGCAACGTCGAGGGTGACTTCCCGAGCCGTACTTCTCCGCGTGATGGCCGCCTCTCTCGGCATGGCCGCTATGGTGTCGTCTTGTAGTGAGACGACCATCTCCTCACCGATCCCCGTCGTTACACTGGTGTCGGGGCTGCTGCCGACGGGGGTCGTAGGGACTCCGTACGACGCCTCGTTGTCCGCATCCGGTGGGGACGGTGACTTCGAGTGGTCGCTCGTATCGGGAAGCTTCCCCGCCGGGCTGGACCTGAGTGCCGACGGATCGCTGTCCGGAACGCCGACCACCGCCGGCTCCTTCGACGCTACCGTCCGGGCGGCCAGCGGCGGACAGAGCGCAACGGGACCGGTGCGGATCGTAGTGGTGGAGCCGCTCTCGATCACGACGACCGCGCTGGCCAGTGGAATCGTCGGAAACGACTACGCGCAGGTGATCGTGGTCGAAGGCGGTGAGGGATCGGTTGCGTTTTCGGTCTCCGAGGGGACGCTGCCGGATGGGATCGCACTCGACGAAGTCAGCGGATCCCTGTCCGGCGCGCCGACCGTAGCAGGGGCGTTCGACTTCGGCGTCGAGGTGACCCGGGAGACCCAGACGGCCAGCGCGGACTTCACCGTGACCGTGTTCGAGTCTCTCTCGATCACCACCACGACCTTCGAGACAGCGACCGTCGGCGTCCCCTACGTGGATACGGTTGCCGCGTCCGGCGGGACAGGCAGCTATGCCTTCGGCGTGGTGGCAGGAGGGCTGCCGGATGGCCTGACCCTCGACTCGATCGGCGTGATTTCGGGCACTCCGGCCGCAGCGGGAGCCTCGGAACTGACAATCCGGGCGGCGAGCGGCGACCAGGCTGTGACGGCCGACATCGAGGTCGTCGTCTATCTGCCGGTGTCGATCACGACGACGACGCTCCCGGACGGTGTCACCGGGATGGCGTACTCCCTGGATCTCGCCGCGGCGGGGGGAGACGGCACGTACGCGTGGAGTCTGGCTTCGGGGGCCTTACCGGTCGGCCTCGCGTTGAGCGGTGGGGGCGCGATCACCGGGTCGCCCTCCGTGGCAGGAACGTCCGAATGGACGGTCCAGGCAACGAGTGCCGGCGGTGACGCCTCCCAGGCACTCTCGCTGACCGTGTGGGCCCCGGTCGTGGTCACGACGACGGGGCTGGCGAACGGGGCCGTCGGCGATGCCTACGAGGAGACCATCGCGGCCAGCGGCGGGAGCGGCACCTACACCTTCGTCCTCACGGAAGGAACCCTCCCGGACGGGACGATACTCGACGAGTCGACGGGCCGGATCACGGGGACACCCAACGCACCGGGAACCTCCGACTTCACGGTCCAGGCCACGAGTGAAGGGCTCGCGGACACGACGGACCTCTCGATCACGGTCGTGGCGGCCGGTTGCACCTTGTCGAGTCTACCGGACTCGGATGGGGATCGCCTGCCGGACTGCGTCGAAACGAACACGGGCATCTACGTCGGCACGACGGACACCGGGACCGACCCGACCGTCGCGGATTCGGATGACGACGGCATTCCGGACGGTGACGAGGTGCTCGGCACGGCGGCCGGACTCGATCTTCCCGCCATGGGTCTTAACCCGCTCAGGAAGAACGTGTTGATCGAGTACGATTGGTTCTCGGACAGCGAGGGCGGGGGCGCGCACGACCATCGTCCGAGTGCGGCCTCCGTGGCTCTGGTCGCGGCGGCGTTCGCCGGCGCCCCGGTCGCCAATCCGGACGGTACGACCGGGATCACGGCGATCCAGGACTACGGACAAGGGGGCGTCTTCACCGGCGGCTCAGAGGTTCCGGATGTCGACGGTTGCGTCGTCGGAGGCGTCGGAGGAGGCGAGTACTCCGGCAACGTGGCGACACACTTCGCCTCGAATCGCGTGGGCTACTTCCACTACTCGCTCATGATTCACCAGTACGACGCGGACGGTGTCGACAGCTGTGCGGGCGCGAGCGGTAGCTCCGGACAGGCGTTCTACAACGACCACCGGCTCATCGTAGCGAGCAACTGGTGGCACAACGGCTCGTCGAGTGGCGATCAGTGGGTGGCCAACACCATCGTTCACGAACTCGGGCACAACCTGAACCTCAGCCACGGTGGATCACGCTCGGCACCCCAGTCGGCACTGAACTACAAGCCGAACTACCCATCGGTCATGAACTACCGATACCAGTTCGCGGGGGTCGACACGGACTGCGATGTCCTTGCGGACGGCGTCCTCGACTACTCGCGGGGGACCCGCATCCCCCTCGACGAGGGGGCCCTGGACGAGGCCGAGGGTGTGTGCGGCGGCACGCCGGTCGACTGGAACGCCGACGGCGATGCCACGGACCTGGGCTTGTCTCTCGACGCCCAGGCATGGGACCAGGGCGCCGGGAGCGGAGAGGCCAACGGCTCGGCGATCGATATGCTGGAGGACTTCGATGACTGGGCGAACATCAGGCTGGCCAGTAGCGTCGCGGGTTCGATCGGCCCCCTCGCGGGGCTGGTCCTGGAGGTGGCCGAGGTGTGCACGGCCGCTCCCCCCATGCCGAGTGGTAGGTGACCGTGGACCGTCGAGCCTGCCGTGGAGTCGTGGCCGCTGTCGTCGCGCTCGGCTTGTTCGCCTGTGCGGGGACCGCGGGGAGAGATGGAGTAGGAGCGGGTGAAGGCACCGAGACGACGTATTGGAGCTTCGTCCTCCTTGCAGGCCCCGACACACTCTGGGTCCTGGAGGAGACTCGCTCGGCCCAGCCCGGTTGGGTGGCGCTTCGCGGCCCGAATGGATCGAATCGGAGCGTGTCGCTACGCGAGCGATGTGAGGTGCCGGAGTGTGGAGTCGAGGCCGCCGTCTGCGGCATGGCCATACCCGCGGTAGCTCGGATCGCCCCGGGGGACTCCATCGTCTGGTCGTGGGATGGACTCACGAGTAGCCTCGAAACCCGCACGGGCTCTACTTGCGAGGTCCGCGTACCTGCTGCTCCTGGCCGCTACATCGTCGAGGCGTGTTGGACCGATCGAGCGCCCGTGCCCGGTGAGACCCCGCTGGAGCCCCCGATTCTCGACGAATCGAGATGTGAAACCCGCCGTGTCGACGTGCCGGGATCGGGCCGGATCGTATGGGGCGGCTAGGGGCCGACGCCCCCGAATGTCGGACTAGCCGACCGGCACCAACTGGATGTCGGGGAGGTAGTCCTCGATCAGCTGACGCGCCGCGTCGACGCTGAGAGGCTTCTCGAGGTAGCGGCGGACGAGCGCGTGGCGTTCGGAGCGCTGCACATCGCGCGGGTTGTTCGAGGTACTCACCACCGCCACGACGACCCAGTCCCTACGGTGTCCGAACTCCTTCTCGTACTGCTCGAGGAACTCCCACCCGTCCATGACCGGCATGTTGAGGTCGACGAGGATGATCCGCGGGAGGCCGTCCGGGCCTGCGGCTCGGAGCAGCTCGAGGGCCGCCGCGCCGTGCTCGGCGTCGATGACGGCCTCTCCGAGGTCCAGCTGGGAGAAGACCAGGCGGTGCAGGAAGACGTCCGCCGGAGAGTCGTCGATGACGAGGATGTGAAAGTCGGCCACGATGGGTCAGTCTCTGAGAGAGCGCTTCTTGCTGCTCAGGGTGAAGTGCACTTCCGTACCCTCCGTGGTGTCCCCCACCCAAATCCTTCCGCCATGCTGTTCGACGATCTTTCGGCAGTGTGCAAGTCCGATGCCGCTTCCTTCGAAGGCACTGTCACGGGAGTGACCCCGGCGGAAGAAGTCGAAGACCTTCTCCCGCTGGTCGATAGGAATCCCGATTCCGTCGTCGGCCACCACGAAGCGATGGGGGTCACCCCGCTGTCCCGAGATGCGAATGGTAGGGGTTTCTCCCTCTTTGCGAAACTTGATTGCGTTCGAGAGCAGATTTTCGAAGAGGAGTCGGAGCTCCGGCTGGCAGCCGTCGATGGTGGGGAGGGCCGCCACCTCGATCTCCGCCCCCGACTCGTCGATGGCGGCTCCAAGGTCGGAAATGATCGTGCTCACCAGCTCACCACAGTCGACGCTGCCCCATTCCGAACTCCGACCGATCCGGCTATGGGTCAGGACCGCGCGGATACGCTCCTGCATCCGCGTCGCGGAGTCGGACAGGAACTCGAGCATGGCCTTCCCGTCGTCGTCGAGGCGATCCCCGTAACGCTCGTCGAGTAGGGCCGCGAAGCTGCGCACGGTACGTGCGGGCTCCTGCAGATCGTGCGATGCGGTGGCGGTGAACTGTTCCAGTTCGCGGTTGCGCTGTCGCAACTCCTCGAGACTGAGGGCGAGCTCGTCGTGGGCCACGTTGAAGGCCCGGGCGATCATCGCTGCCTCCGGATTGTCCGGAATCGGGACACCGCCCATGCCTCCGACGCCCCAGCCGGCCCGCGTGATGCTGTTCGCCAACTCGGCGAAGGGGCGGGTGGCGCGTTGGCTCATGTACGCTCCGATCGCAGCGGTGGCGAGCAGGACGGCCAGGAGTAGGGGCAGACGGGCCCACAGCACATCGGACGCCAGATCGACGATGCCCACCCCCTGGGCGCTCATGAGGACCGCCATGTCGGCTTCCGATGAGATCCCGGCCGCCTCGACGAGTGAGGCCGCAGCGAGGGCGCGTCGTCCGTCCACGGGGTCCTGGCTGACACGGTTCGGGATCTCCGGCAGGATGCCGACCAGGGTGGAGGACCCGACAGCCGGCCAATCGGGATCACCCTCGAGATCGAACTCGAATCGGAGCCCGATGTCGGAGTCGTACAGGGGCTGGCCGGCTCCGTTGGTGATGATCAGGTGGTGACCCGGGGTCAACTCCGACGTCTGCGCCTCGAAGATCGGTGAGAGGGAGAGATTGATGATGATGAAGGCGTACGCGACGCCTTCGGTGTCGTGGACCAGGGCCACGGCTCGCGATACGGGGTTGAGGGGGCGCTCGATCTCCCCTCCTTCGCGGTTCAGCGTGACCCTCGTCACGAATGCCTCGGTCTCACCTCGGGAGGCGGCTTCGCGGGCCTCCGCGTGGTAGGGCTCGCTCCCCTTGGACTGAAGCTCCCCTTCCGGTACCCGACGCACGCGACCGTCGGCGGTCCGCTCCACGCGGACGATTTCATGCCCACCGTTCTCGAGCCCGATCAACCGCACCTGCTGGTAGTTCGGGCGACTTCCCATCAGTGCCACGAAGATCGACTCGAGGCGGTCCCTCCAGAGTTCGGCGGTCGACCCATCGACGGGGTCGATGCCGTCGTTTCGGGCGGCGCGTGCCGTGCCCTGGGCGGGTGGGGTATCGGCCAGGAACTGCGCGTTTCCGGCCACATCCCGCCAGAGGCTGCTCCACTGGAGCGCGAGCAGGCTCGCCTCGTGGTCGAGTCGCTCGGTCTCCTGGCGCCGCAACTCCTCGGCGATCGAGGCGAGGAAGATCACCCCGACGATCAGGGTGGAGCCGATCGCGAGGAGAGCCCGGACCTGCCAGCCTCGAAGCAGTGCCATGGAGTCCCGTGTTGAAGGATATCGGCGCGGCGTGCGCCTCCCGAGCGGCCACAACATAGAGTCTCGGGTACCGGCTGTCGCCCCTCCAGCGAGTCAGTCGTCTCGCTTCGGCTTTCTGCGCATCCGCTTGCGCTCCGACCGCTGCTTCTTCGCCTCTCGCCTCCGGCGAACCGACGCCGCCGACGGCTTCGTCTTCTTCCTCGGCTTCTGGACCCGGGTTCGCTCCACGAGTTTGGCTCTCAGCCGTTCGAGGGCGAGCTTGCGATTTCGGGCCTGGCTTCGATGGTCGCGCGCCGAGGCTCGGATCCCGGTCGGCAGGTGTACGAGCCGGACGCCCGTTTCTGTCGTGTTCTGATGCTGTCCCCCGGGACCTCCTGACCTGAAGGTCTCGACCCGACACTCCGATAGGAGTGATTCGTCGTCCTCGGGTACGATCGGGTGCGGGGTAGGGCTCGTCATGAGTCTTGCATACGCCAGGGCTGTTGGCAGCACTATGGTACCACTGCATCGAAATCACTACTCTTCGACCCCGCCGCGGCGATCGCCTCCGACCCGCCCATGATTCTCGACCGAACGGACCAAAACACAGGCGCGCAAGTACTCTTCGGGCTGGCGTGCGTCGTGGTCATCGTGTTCGGTCTCCGGTACGCGGCCCCGATCCTCCTCCCGTCGGCGCTCGCCCTCTTCCTGGCCGTCCTGAGCCTCCCGGCGATGATGAAGCTGCGGAGCCGCGGGGTGCCCAAGGCCGCGGCCGTCATCCTGCCGGTCCTGCTCAACGTCGCGATCGTCGTCCTGCTGATTCTGGTCGCGAGCTCGTCCTTCTCGGAGTTGCAGACGGCGCTGCCCACGTACCAGCAGACGCTACTGAACCTGCAGGACGCCTGGACACAGCGCTTCGAGGCCAGCACGGACATCGCGATCTCCGACTACATCACGACCAACATCGGCGAGTTCCTGGATCCCGCATCGATCCTCGGGTTTGCCGGGGGCGCGGTGGGGCGGGTGGCCCAGATCCTGTCGATGACCTTCCTGGTCTTCCTGATCATGGCCTTCATGCTCAGCGAGGCCACGGTGTTTCCGGCCAAGTTCGACTACCTCACGCAGGGACGGGCAATTCAGGAAGATCGGCTGCGGAAGGTCGTCGAGGAGGTCCAGACCTACCTGGGGATCAAGACCGTGATCTCCCTGGCCACCGGATTGTTGCTCGGGGTTTGGGTGTGGGCGCTCGGCCTCGATTTTCCAGTCCTGCTGGGACTTACGGCCTTTCTCCTCAACTACGTGCCGACGGTCGGCTCGATCATCGCAGCGGTCCCGGCCATCCTCCTGAGCATCATTCTCGTCGGTACCGTCGGCCATGCCGCCGTGGTCACCCTCGGGTACGTCACGGTAAACACGGTCTTCGGCAACATCATCGAGCCCAACCTTTTGGGCCGGCAGCTCGGGCTGTCGACGCTCGTCGTCATTCTATCCCTCCTCTTCTGGGGGTGGGCGTGGGGGCCGATGGGGGCGTTGCTCTCCGTGCCTTTGACGGTCGTGGTAAAGATCTGGCTGGAGAACACGAACGACCTGCGGTGGGTCGCGGTGCTGCTCGATTCCGCGCCCCCACCGGTCGTGCTCGAGGAAGAGGCGGTCGACTAGGGTGCCTCGCATCGAATTCGACCAGCTGCCCGCGAACGGTCGCTTGTGGGTGTTTCCGCTCCGGCGGCGCCTCGAGCCCGCCGAGTCCGAGTCCGTGCTCTCAGTCGTGGACGACTTCCTCGACGGATGGGCCGCGCATGGAATGGCGCTCCGGTCGGGCCGTCGCCTCCTCGACGATCACTTCCTCCTCGTGGGTGTGGACGTCGATGCCGAATCCCCCTCCGGGTGCTCCATCGATGCGCTCACCGGTCGGCTGCGGAATCTCGGGGCTGAACTCGGAACGACCTTCGTCGACCACGCGCCCGTCTGGTATCGGGACGAGGGTGGTGTTTCGGTGGTCTCCCGTGCGGACTTCAAGCGCCTCGTGGCCGGGGGCGCGGTCAACTCGGAGACGTCGGTCTACGACACGACGGTGACACGGGTCGAGGACGCCGGCCGCATCGCGCGCCCCGCCCGAGAGAGTTGGCACGGGCCCGCGTACTTCGGCGGCTAGCCCCGGCTCGTCAAAGCGTCGCGGAGGAAGTCGGCGGCGGCGATCTCTCCCCAGAATCGAGGTGACCCGGGCGACCCGCCCACGAAGCCGACGTGGCCGCCTCGTGCTTCCAGGGCCAGGGTGAGGTGCGGATTCCGCTCGGCTTCCGCGCGCGGAATCGCACTCGCCGGAAGGAAGGGGTCGTCCACAGCGTGGAGCAGCAGCGTCGGGACGCGGATGCCGGCCAGGGCTCGCACACTGGAGCAACGTTCGTAGTAGTCGGCGGCGCTCTCGAATCCGTTGAGGGGCGCCGTTACGGTGTCGTCGAAGTCGCGGATCGACCGAACCCGCGCCACCCGATCGAGATCCACGACGCCCCCGAGACGAGAGCGTTTTCCGTCGACCTTCCGCTTGAGGGATCGGAGGAAGTACTGCGTGTACACTCGTGCCATGCCGCCGCCCTCCAACGCACCGCACCCGGCCGCGAGGTCGTAGGGCACCGACATGGCGGCCGCCGCGTCGATCAGCCCTCGTCCACCCGACGGATCGTCCCCGAGGAGCTTCAGGAGCACGTTGCCCCCGAGGGAGAAGCCGAGCGCGCCCAGGGGTCGGTCGGGCCAGCGGGTGCGGATCGTCTCGACGACCGCGCGGGGATCCCGGGTCTCACCGGAGTGATAGAAGGTCAGGGCCCGATTGGGCTCGCCCGAACAGCCGCGGAAGTTCATGGCCACCGTCCGCATCCCCCGCGCGTTCAGTTCCCGGCACGCGTTGAGCACATAGCGCCGCCTCGAGTTTCCCTCGAGGCCGTGGAGCACCAGGACGACGGGGGCCGTGGGATCCGTCTCCGGGGTCCAGTCGAGGTCGAGGAAGTCCCGGTCGACCGTCTCGATGCGCTCGCGCTCCAGAGGTGGGACCTCGCCGGGGCGCAGCGTCCGAGCCAGCAGCGTTTGCGCGTGGGGCCCCCGGGCCCACCAGGGGGCCTGAAACGCCGGGGGGCGTCGGGCGGCTCCGCTCACCGGGTCCAGGGCGGTCCGAGCGCCACGATCCGCCCGTGGACAGGGCAGGCGGGGTGATGGGCCCCGGGGAGCCACCCGAGGCTCATCAGGAACTCTCCGGTGATTTCACCGCCCGTGAATCGAAACGTCTTCTTGAAGAGCTTGACCCACGCGGGTTTCTCGAGCGGGTGATGGGCATCCAGCCAGTCCGCGAAGGACCCGTGGGTCTCACGGAGCTCCAGGATGGTGCCGGCGTTGTGGATGGCGGCGTCCACCTTCAGCCGATTCCGGATGATCCGGGCATCCGCCAGCAGGCGCGCCCGATCCGCCGACCCGTAGGCCGCGACGGCGTCGACGGAGAATCCGCTGTACGCATCACGCATCCCCTCTCGCTTCTTGAGGATCGTCAGCCAGCTGAGGCCGGCCTGATTGATCTCGAGGACGAGCCGCTCGAAGAGTTCGTCGTCACTCCGGCGCGGAAAGCCGTACTCCTCGTCGTGATACGGTCCGTGCCAGGGGTGCCCGTCGGCGGCGGCGCAGTAGCTGTTGTCCGGGATCGAAGCCATGGGCCCGCGTACCCGATCGGAGCCGGCTGGATCCGGGGTGAAACGGTCCGGTGTTCGCGACCGTAGTGCGGAGCGAGGTCGCCCGCATCCACCTCCGCCCCCGGCGGACGCACTCATGATCGTCACCGCTCTCCTTACCGCGCTGCTCACGGCGCAGACCGTCCCCCTCGACCCGGCGGACCGGCTCTACGGGCGTGTCACGACGACCGAGGGTGTGTCGCACGAGGGCTTCCTGCGGTGGGACCGGAACGAGGCCAGTCCGCTCGACTTCCTGGACGGGCGCAAAGTCGTACCGATCGAGTACCTTCAGGAGGCGGCCAGCCTCGATCCCGAGGTCGCGGCTCGCCAGCAGGCGGAGCGTACCATCGTGGCCTTCGGCATGCGGATCACCTGGGACGAAGACGACGAGAGCGACCCGTTCGCCACCGTGTCCGCCGTCCGCATGGGCCGGATCCGCACGTTGGAGCGGTTGGACCGTCGGACCGTCGGACTGACGCTCCGGGATGGCAGCCGCGTCGACCTGATGGCGGGGTCGACCGACCTCGGTCCGTCGATGCGGGGGCTGGAGGTTGAGCGCGGCGGGGCCCGCATCACCCTGGACTGGGACGAGGTCGAGCGGGTCGACCTCTTCGATGCACCGCCACCCGGGG
>JAUIKL010000068.1 GCA_030430625.1 Gemmatimonadota bacterium | reverse complement strand
GGACGCGCCGATCGTCGGTAAGCCCGGTCAGATGAACAACAACTACGAGCACGACCTGCGGAACAACCTCGCGGCCGTGATCGACGAGTTGGACCGCCGTGAGCTCATCGACCGCCAGCGCCTCGGGATCGGCGGCCACTCGTACGGCTCGTTCTCGACGGCCAACGCCATGGTCCACACGCCCTTCTTCAAGGCGGGCATCGCGGGCGACGGCAACTTCAACCGCACGCTGACGCCGCTGATGTTCCAGAGCGAGCGACGGATCTTCTGGGACGCGAAGGACGTGTACACATCGATGTCGCCGTTCTTCCACGCGAACGACATGACGGGCGCACTCCTGATCTACCACGGGATGATGGATCAGAACGTCGGTACGGCGCTCGACCACGCTCCGCGGATGTTCCACGCCCTCAACGGGCTCGGGAAGGATGCGTCGATGTACCTCTACCCCTACGAGGACCACGGGCCCGCAGCGCGGAGCACCCTCCTCGATCTGTGGGGTCGGTGGACGGCCTTCCTGGACGTCCATCTCAAGGACGGGGCATCGCAGCCGATCACGCAGGACGAGGACCGCTGATCGGAAACAGATGACGCGCGCGGAGCGCAGAATGCGGACGCAACGTTTCGGTCGTTGGTTGCGTCCAATGATGTACGACCGGGCGGCGGGGTGTGTGAGATCACCCCGCCCCCGCGTCCGTACAGGGTAGGAACGCTTCGATCACGACCATCGCAGGGAGGTGAGGAGGATGAGGGAGCACGAACCGGGACTACAAGAGGACGCGAAGAACCTGTCGGTGGTCACCGGCTCCGCGCTCCTCGCCGCCCTGATCACGATCGGACTGGTCGCGAACAAAATGGTGGCGGCCCCGCAGGCGACGGTGGAAGTCCAGCCACTCGTCATCGAAGTCGTCGACGTCCCCACGGTCGTCGAGGTCGAGCCGGAGCCCGTCGTCGAAGTCGAGCCCGTCCGGGCGCCGCTGACCGGGATCAACCGACTCTACGGAACCGTCACCACGGTGTACGGCTCCGAGTTCACCGGGTACATCCGGTGGGACAAGAACGAGGGGAGTTGGACCGACCTCCTCGACGCCACGAAGCCCCGCTACCGGGGTGGTTCCGCCACCGCCGGCATCCGCTTCGGGCACGTGGATCGCATCGACGTCACCGGACGTCGGTCGGCGCGCTTCACGCTCCGCAACGGTGAGCAGATGGAGCTGACCGCCAACGCCACCGACCTCGGCACCGGCCTCCGGGCTCTCGTCGTGGACGAAGGCCGTGGCAACATCGCCGAGTTCGACTGGCGGGACCTGGAGTCGGTCGACTTCTTCGCACCGGGTGACGAGGCCCCGTCCGAGAGCCGGATGCACGGGACCGTGCACACACGCTCGGGCATGTCCTTCACCGGGTACGTCACCTGGGACGTCGACGAGATCTACTCGACCGACATCCTCGATGGTGATCATGACGGAGAGCGCCTGAGGATCCCCTTCGGCCAGGTCTCGACGATCGAGCGCTACAGCTCGTGGGGCTCCAAGGTCACGCTCACCAACGGCGACGAATACGTCCTCGAGGGGACGAACGATGTCGACGGGTCCATCAACGGGATCGAGGTCTCCGACGCCACACTCGGCGCCGTGAAGCTCCAGTGGGACGAGTTCGACTACGTCGAGTTCCACGGGACCGACGACGAAGTGGCCGCGGCCAACTTCGACGGCGGCCGCCCGCTCGCGGGAACGGTCACGACGCGCTACGGCGAAGAGCTGACCGGTGAGATCATCTGGGATGCCGACGAGCAGTACACGTGGGAGATGCTCAACGGAGAGCTCGACGAGGTCGATTTCCACATCGAGTTCAGCAACATCCAGCGGATCGAGAAGACCCGCCGTGGCTCACTCGTCGAGTTGTTCGACGGCCGCTCGTTCGAGCTCACGAACTCGAACGACGTCGATCGCGGGAACCGGGGACTGATCATCCGGACCGACGGGCGTGAGTTCGAGGTCGACTGGGACGACTTCAACGAGGTCACGTTCACCCGCTGATTCGCCGGACCTGGCCGCTCCCGGTGAGCAGCCAGCCCCCGAGACATCGGATCAACCCCGCCCGGCCGAGCCGGGCGGGGTTTTCGTTTGGCAGCCCGCGGTCCAGTATGACCGGACCCGCCGGCCTCGAAGCGTTCGAGGCAGACACTCCGGAGACGATCGGATGAGTGCGCTCGACCGACATTGGACCTTGCTGGCCGTGGCCGGCACCCTGCTCTCGACCCTTCCCTCGCCTGCGCAGGCGCAGATCGCAGCGGACGCAGCGACCAGGGTCGACGAGATCTTCGCGGCGTGGAACGGAGACTCGTCCGCCGGTTGTGCCGTCGGCGTCACCCGCCACGGTGAGACGGTTCTCGAGAGGGCGTACGGGATGTCGGACCTCGAACACGGGATCCGCAACGACCCCGAGACGATCTTCGAGGGCGGCTCCGTCTCCAAGCAGTTCACGGCGGCGGCCGTCGTACTCCTGGCACTCGACGGTGTCCTCTCCCTGGACGACGACATCCGTACCTACGTGCCCGAGCTTCCGGACTACGGAACGCCGATCACCCTCCACCACCTGATGACCCACACGAGTGGCCTGCGTGACTGGGGTTCGGTGGCCGCGATCTCCGGGTGGGGTCGGGGCGAACGGAGCCACGACCACGACGACGTCGTCGACATCCTCAGCCGCCAGACCGCACTCAACTTCGAGCCGGGGCACGAGTACTCGTACTCGAACTCCGGGTACAACCTGCTGGCCATCGTCGTGGATCGGGTCAGTGGGTCGTCGTTCGCCGACTTCTCCCGCGACCGGATCTTCGAACCCCTCGGGATGACGAGCACCCAGTGGCGGGCCAACTACCGTCAGATCGTCCCTGGTCGCAGCACGGCGTACCGGAGAACCGGAACCGGCTGGGAGATCGATCGGCCGATCGAGTACGTCCACGGGAACGGGGGGATCCTCACGACGGTCGGAGATCTCGGGCGCTGGAACCAGGCCCTCGAGGACGGCGGCCCGTGGGGTGACCACTTCCTCGAACTGATGCACACGCAGGGGACGCTGAACGACGGATCGCGGATCGCGTACGCCGGAGGCCTCATGGTGGGAGAGCTGGGCGGCGTCGCGTCGGTCACCCACACCGGGTCGACGGCCGGCTACCGCGCCTTCCTCGGTCGGTACCCGGAGCAGGGACTCTCGGTGGCCATGCTGTGCAACGCGTCGAACGTGGCCACCGGGGGCACCGGCCGGCGGATCGCGGAAGCGTTCCTCGGCAACGCCGTTCAGCATCCCCCGCAGCCCAACTACGCCGCCGAGTCGACGGGCTTCGACCTGCAGCCGTACACCGGCTCCTATCGGGAGCCTGTGACCGGGAGCCCCGTGGCGCTCCAGCTGCAAGACGGAGTCCTCCGCGCTCGCACCGGGACGGGAGCCTCGGTCACCGCCCTCCTGCCCGAATCGGCCACACGCTTCCGCATCGGCACATCCGATCGGTACTACGTCTTCGACCGGGACGGTGACAGGGTCACCGGCTTCACCCTCGAGGACGGGGAGTCGTACGACCGGCACTACGACCGGGTGATGCCGTGGAATCCGACGCCGGAACAGCTCGCCGAACTACGGGGGACGTACGAGAGCGAGGATGCAGAAACGACCTTCGTCGTCGATGTGACCGACGGAGAGCTGACGATCTGGCAGCGGCCAGCGGACGTCCGTGGAGCCATCCCGCTCTATCGCGACGCGTTCATCCTCGGCAACGGGTCGATCGTGCGCTTCCGCCGAGACGGGGCAGGCCGCCCGACGGCGCTGTCGCTGAGTCTGGGCCGGGTCTACGACATGAGATTCGCACGGATCGAAGGGTAGCGACGGGATCCATGAGGGTGCGCGGGCCGATTCCGCGCTTTTCCGGGCAAGAAGTGGACAATCCCCGGAGAACCGACCCCCATGGCCAGTCGCCGATCTACACTCAACCCCGCCCTCGTCGCGCTCGCGTCCCTTGCCGTGTGGGCCTCGGCATGCGGCACGGCCGAACAGCCGAGCTGCTCCCCGACCGACCCGTCCTGCACACCGGCGCCGACGGACAGTGTGCCCGCCGGCACACTCGCGGTCGTCTCCGTGCTGCCCGCCAGCGGCGCCACGAACGTCGACTTCGCGACCAATATCGTTCTGCGCTTCTCGGCTCCGGTCGACACACTGACCGTCGGCCAGATCCGGGTCGGCACGATGACAGGCGCGTTCAGCTTCGACGGCTCGCTGGTGACCTTCGATCCGGACGCCCCTCTCGAGGCGGGGACGACGTATCAGGTCACGGCCACCAATGTGCTCGGCACGGGTGGCGAGCAGATGGCCGCGCCCTTCTCCTCGACCTTTTCGACACGCGAAGTCGCGGTGGCCGCGTCGGCGAGTGCGAGCGCGACCGAGGTCTCCTTCGGTGGCTCGATCACACTGAGCACCTCCGGATCGGCCGGAACCACGACGTGGTCCCAGATCGAGGGCCCCTCGGTCGGCCCCCTCAGCGGTGACAGCCCCACCTTCGCCGCCCCGGACGAGATGGGCCGGATCGGCTTCGAACTCTCCGCAACGGACGGGAACGACGTCGAAAAGGACACGGTGTACGTGACGGTGTTCGAGGACCTCACGAAGGCGCTCTACGTCACGCCGGGGGGAGTCTCGGGGAGCCCCGGGACCCGCGCGGCACCGCTCGGTTCGATCCAGGAGGCCATCGACGCCGCGAATGCCCTCGGTGACGGGACCGACGTGTACGTCGCCTTCGGCACCTACTCCGAAAGCTTGACGCTCGCCACGGACGTGGGTGTGTACGGATCCTTCGACCCCGCGACGTGGGACTTCGACCCGGCGACGAGGCCGGTCGTAGAGGGAGGAGCGGTCGCCGTCGTCGGAAGTTCGATCTCGGGCGTTCGGATGAGCTGGATGCACATCGTGGCTGCCGACGCCGAGGGCGTGGGTGCCAGTTCGATCGGAATCGTGCTCGACGGCGCCCTCGATGCCGTGCTCCGGGGCAACATCATCGAGGCGGGCGCCGCCACCGACGGTCGGCCGGGTACGAACGGGGCACCGCGCTCCGGCCGTGGCGGCAAGGGTGGTAACGGGGGCGGCCACGGGAGCTGCTCGGACGCCACGGGCGGGTCGAGGGGCGGTGTGGGCGGACAGGACGGCTGGAACGGCGGCCGTGGAGGTGCGGGCGGTAAAGGCGAAGGGTCCGACGGGTCGGGTGGGAACGGCGGTTCGCTGGCCGGTGGAGGGGGCGCGGGTAAGGGCAGCGGTGGCGGAAGCGCCACGGGCGGTATGGGTGACCAGGGCCCCATCGGCTCGTCCGGCTCCGCGGGCGCGTCGTTCGGGTCGGTCTCCGCCGGCGGGTACCAGCCCGCGAACGGTGGCGGTGGGGGCACGGGCGGCTCCGGTGGCGGTGGCGGCGGCGGCGGCGGCGGCAACAACACGGTCTTCGCTCCGATTGCCTGCGGCGGTGGTGGTGGCGGCGGCGGTGAAGGTGGCATCGGCGGCCCGGGCGCCGGGGGCGGCACCGGGGGCGGCGCTTCGATCGCGATCCTCCTGGTCGGGACCTCCACGGCGACCGTCTCCGACAGTGAGATCCGGACCACCGAGGGAGGCGCCGGCGGGATCGGCGGTGTTGGCGGAACGGGCCAGCGCGGTGGAGCCGGCGGCTCCGGTGGCTCCGGCGACGGCGACGACCGGACGTCCGGTGGCTCCGGTGGCGAAGGCGGTCGCGGAGGACAGGGTGGACCGGGCGGCGGCGGCGGCGGTGGTCCGTCGATCGGGATCGTCGTCGGTCCGTCCGTGACGCTCGACGCCACGTCGGGGAACAGCTACGACCTCGGACCGGCCGGTCCGGGAGGCATCAGCGGCGGCACGGGGAACAGCGGCAACGCCGGTCTTCAGACCCAGATCCACACCACGGGCTGAGTCGATCGGAGCGGCGGGCCAGTCGGCTCGCCGCTCCGAAATCCGGGTGCGGAGTGATCCGCCAGCCGGGCCGCGTCACACGACTGACTGGTGATTCGATGAGCGGATGTGACACATTCTTAGTCGGCTTGGTCTGAGGAGGTACAGACCTTCCACCCGATTCGGGTGTATTGCATCGCGACGGGGGGCTGATAGAGTTCAAGCCCGCTTTCGTAACGAATACGGAAAGATCGTGACGTTTTCATCGACTGAAGCCAGCCCCGCGGAACGGCTTCGCGGAATCGTCCCCGATGTCGAGATCGCGGCCCTCCGGCCGCTGATCGAGGAGATCGAGGAGCTCAAGACCGCGCGTAAAGCCGCGATCCTGGCGCACAACTACATGACGCCGGACATCTTCCACGGCGTCTCGGACATCAAGGGTGACTCACTTGCCCTGGCCCGGATGGCCGCCGAGACGGACGCGGACGTCATCGTCATGGCGGGGGTCCACTTCATGGCCGAAACGGCCAAGATCGTGAACCCCGAGAAGACGGTCCTGATTCCGGACCTCGAGGCGGGCTGTTCCCTGGCCGACGCCATCACGGGTGCCGACGTGCGACTCCTGCGGGAGCGCTACCCTAACGCACCGGTCGTGACGTATGTGAACACCTCGGCCGATGTGAAGGCCGAGTCCGACATCTGCTGCACCTCGGGCAACGCGGTACAGGTCGTCGAATCTCTGGGAGCCGAGCGGGTGATCTTCCTGCCCGACCAGTACCTCGGTCGGTGGGTGGCGCAGCAAACGAAGGTGGAGATGATCCTCTGGGAAGGTGCGTGCGAAGTGCACGAGCGCTTCACCGCCGAGGAGCTCCGCGGGTACCGGGCACTCAACCCGGGGATCCAGATCATCGCTCACCCCGAGTGTCCGCCGGACGTGCTCGACGAGGCCGACTTCGTCGGTTCGACGGCCGGCATGATCAACTGGGTCCGGAACGAACGTCCCCGTCAGGTCGTGATGGTCACCGAGTGTTCGATGAGCGACAACGTCGCGGCGGAATCGCCGGAGACGGAGTTCCTCCGCCCGTGCAACCTCTGCCCCCACATGAAGCGCATCACGCTGGAGAACATCCGTGACGCCCTGCGGGACATGAAGCACGCGGTCGAGATCGACCCCGCTGTCGCCGACCGCGCTCGGGTCGCGGTCGAGCGGATGCTCGCCGTCCCGGTCTGACGCGACCCATCGACACCGACACCTTCCTCGAGGCGGCACTTCGAGAGGACCTCGGGGAGGCCGGCGACGTCACCTCCTCGTCGACCATCGACGAAGAGGCCCTGACGACCGCCCACATCGTGGCGCGGGAACGGGGCACGATTGCCGGGTTGGGGCTGGCCCTGCGCGTCTTCGAACTCCTCGACGACGATGTCGCCGTGGGCGCACTCGCGTCCGACGGGGACACGGTCGAGGCCGGAACGAAGCTGGCCACCGTGCGAGGCTCCGCTCGCACCGTCCTCTCCGGTGAGCGGCTGGCGCTGAACCTTCTGGGTCAGCTCAGCGGCGTCGCCACGTCGACCCGCGCGCTGGTCGACGCCGTCGAGGGCACGGGGGCAACCGTCTACGACACGCGGAAGACCACCCCTCTACTGCGCCGATTCCAGAAGATGGCCGTCGTCTCCGGTGGCGGTGCGAACCACCGCATGGGGCTGTACGACCAGGTCCTGATCAAGGACAACCACATCGCCTCCGTGGGCTCGGCCGCCGAGGCGGTCCGACGAGCCCGGGATACCGTGGGTGACGAGATGATCGTCGAGGTGGAGATCGATCACCTCGAGGATCTGGAGTCCGTCATCGAGGCGGGTGCCGACGTCGTGCTCCTCGACAACATGGGTCCCGAGCGCCTGCGTGAGGCGGTGCGTGTCAACGACGGGCGCGTCGTTCTGGAGGCGTCGGGAGGGGTCACGGCCGACTCCATCCGGGCCATCGCGGAAAGTGGCGTCGATCGGATCTCCGTCGGCGCGATCACCCACTCCGCTCCGTCCCTCGACGTGGCGATGGACTTCGAGGGCTGACGCCACACAGTTCGACCCCTACGTTGGCCCGGCCAACGTCACCGAACCGTGAGTCCACATGAGGGGTCCGCTCGCTGCGGCGGCCGTCTTCGCCACTGCCCTCGCCTTCACTCCGCACCGCGCATCCGCTCAGGACGCGGACCTGGCGCGCCTCTTCGATGTCGGACAGATCGTCGTCGACACGAACGGGGACGACGTGCCCGACCGGGTGGATGCCCGCCTGGTCCTGTCCGCTTCGCCCACGTTGACCGAGCTGGCCGCGGCCGCAGAGGTCAGTGGCCGCCTGGGCTTCGAAACGATGGCGCTCGATCTCCCCATCTCCCGCGCGGCAGGGGCTTCGTACGCGATCGTCGTGGGCCGGGGCGGACTGACCGTCGACGGCGTGCCCGGTACGGGGGTCGACCCGACCTCGCTCGACTCGGGCGAAGGGGTCGTGACCATCCAGTCGGTGGACGGCGTCCGCTGGGTCTACGTCCTGGGCGGAGACGACGCCGGGCTGCTGGCTGCCGCACGGCTCTTCGCCGGCGTGCTCCCACACACACGCACCCTGTCCACCGCGCACCTCGACCGGGTCCGCGGAGACCTTCAGCGGGCGCTGGATGCGGCCGACGTCGACGGTACGACGATCACGATCCGCCAGGCTCGCGCGCGTTCGGATCTGGACGGCATCTCCCGCCTGGTGGTCGAGGTCGGAGGTGGCGACGCCGCCGCCGCGGCCGATGCCCTCGACTGGCTCCGGACTCGCGAGGGCTCACCTCCCGAGGACGACCGTGACAGCGAGGCCCCGACCGACCCGAGTGGTCAGGCGACCGACCCGGCGGCCGGCGGCGACGACGATCCGACCGACGACGATTCCTCGGGAGACGGAGAGCAGGATGGTGACGCAGCGGACGAGGAATCGTACCTGAACTACCCCGGCCTGACCTCGATCGAAGTTCGACTCGACGGAGGCCGCGTGCTCCGCCTGCCGGGCCGCGCCGAACCCGACCGACCCGGCCCGGTTGCCGGCCGGCCGGGCGCAGGCGGCAAGGACGATCTGGACCTTTCCAACGTGTACACAGGGTCGGGGCTCCTCGGTGGCTCGCCCATCCCCGATCGGATCGACGCTCAGCTCGTTCCGGGCGGCGTCGGCAACGGCTCGCTGCCCGAACTCGCCGCCCGCCTCGGCGTCGAGAGTACGGGCCTGGTGGTCCCGCTCGCGGCCCCGGCGCCGACCGTCGAGCGCCCTGCCAGCCGACCGACGATGGTGCTGACGGGTGCGGGCAACGAACACACGGCTACACTGGCAGAGCGGGAGCTGATCGATCTGGAAGCCCTCGACGCGGGCGTCGGCCTGATCGAGATCGTGCCCGACGCCTTCGGCTCGAAGTCGGCCGTCGTGGTGACCGGCTCGGATGCGGCCGGGGCGGAGCGTGCGCTCGACCACCTGGCCCGTACCCTCCCGCACATCGAGGCCCGCGGAAAAGACCGTCCCACCCTCGACCGGGTGGAGCAGGAGCTGTGGGACGCGCTGGCCGGCCACGCGCCGATCGGCCAGGCCGCGATCGGGATGTACAAGCTCGGCCGGCTCGCGGAGGCACTCGCGGACGAAGAGATCGCGAGTGCCGAGGTTCTCCTCTCGGTCGAGCACGCGGACGCGGGGCTCGCTCCGTACGTCGCAGCGCGGGCCCGCACGCTCCTCGGCACCGACCAGGTCGACGTGGTGATCGACGACCGGAACGTGCTGAACGCCGCCACGATCTTCTCCGAGTCGGCGCGCTTCCCCTCCGAGGTCGAACGTTTCTGGACCCTCTTCCGGGCCGACGTCCTCCCCTTCGCCGAGTCCGGGGTCACGCTCGAGGCCCGCCTCTCCGAGCCGCCGGAGATCCGCCGGGAGATCGAAGCCGAGGCGCGCCGCGCCCTCGTCGACGCGGGTGCGGACCCCGACGAGATCGACGTGCGGATCCTCTCGGCCTTCAAGCAGGGGTTCTCCTGGCTGAACGACGTGATCCGGCCCTCGATCGAGAACCGCGACATCGGTGAGATCGTCATCCGTTTTCGAAAGAACGAGCCCCCCGAGGAGTGGCCCCAGCAGGCCATCCACACCCCGGTGCGATGGCTCCACGAGATCTACCCGATCGACGAGGTGCTGGCCCGCGACCTCGGGATCGCCCTGGATCGCATCCGTTTCGAGCAGACGGAGGAAGGTCCCACGTACGAGGTCGTCGTCCGCAACGAGGCCGGCGACGACATCCTGACCGATTCCTTCGACCCCAAATGGGTCCTTCGCCCGTACTTCGACCGCTTCCAGGACTACGAGCACGTTCGGGTCACGACGGGCTGGCTGCGCGCGGAGGCCGGTGGACGCGCTCTCGTCGACGAGCGCATCCCCACGGATCCCGAGACGTTCTGGGACTACTACCAGAACACGGTCCTACCCGCCCTCTACGACCACGTGATGGACGTCCACGACGGGCTGCCGCGGGGAGGCAGCACCGATGCACCCTTCTTCGGTGAGTTGGTCGTCGAGTTGGACATGAGCGAACCGGACTTCCGACTCGGTGTGGACAACGAGATCCACGCCCCGATGGATGCGCTCCACGAGGAGGTGTACTTCGGGACGATCGAGTTCTTCGACCTGATCGGGCGGAACTCACGCGGACAGGGGCTGCAGTTTCCCGGGCGTATCGTCCCGATTATGCGTCCTCGGGCGGACGGAGCAGGTGCCCGCGCAGAGATCCGAGCGACCGGGTTCGCCACCCCCCGCCCCGCGGTCGTCGTCGACTACGTCCGGGCGGACGGAAGCCGGGGAAGCGTAGAACTCGACATTCCGAAGACCTCGCTGGAGCGGCCCTCGGCCCGTCGGGCGCTGGTCCGCGCCGGGACGACCGGAATCGACCGGCTCGCTTTGCGCGTTCGCGTCGACACCGAGCGCGACATGCGCGACAGCCTCATCGCGACCACGAGTGAGCTGTCCGTCGACGAGCGTATGGTCTCGGCTGCTCAGGTGGCCGCGACCATGACCGAAATGGAGGCGCTCCGTGCGTCGGGATTGTACGTCGACGAGCTCGCCTATCCAGGGCTCGGTGCGATCGAGGTGTGGGCCGAGTGGGGCCACGAGCAGGACGCGGAGCGCCGGCTGACCGCCGCGTTGGCTCCCAACGGGTCTCCCCCCCCGCTCCCCGATTGGCGGACACTGCTGCCCGACGGATGGGAGCCGGACGGGTCGCGGATCGTTCAGTGGGATACTCCGATCCCTCCGGACGAGGGCTACGCCATGTTGGCCAAGTTCGCGTCCACACACCCCGAGGTTTCGTTGTACCGGATGGGGCACAGCTACCTCGGCCGCGAAGTGTGGGCCATGGACCTCATGCCTCGGATCGACGCCACGCACTGGTCCGAGGTCAAGGCGACCACCTTCAAACCGACGGTGATCTACTCGGCCCGCCAGCACGCCAACGAAGTCTCGTCGACGAGCCACGTTCTCCGGCACGCCGAACTCCTCCTCACCGACCCCGAGCAGCGGGCCAAACTCGACCGGGTCAACGTGGTGGTGCACCCCTTCACCAATCCGGACGGTGCACAGACGGCGTACGACCTCTACAGCCTCACACCCGACTACATCCTCCACGCCGGGTACCTCGGGCCGCTGGGGCAGGACATCACGAGCGGAGGAGGTGCCGACCATCCGATCTACCCGGAGTCGGCCGTCCGCGGCCGGCTGTGGGAGACGTGGCTGCCCGACATCTTCCTGAACCCGCACGGCTACCCCTCCCACCAGGTCGTGCAGCTCTTCTCCGAGTACACCGGTCTGGTCCGTCGAGGGCGCGTCACGGAACGGAACTGGGGCTTCAACAAGGGTTGGTTCATGCCCGGCTTCGGGTATGTCGACAGCCCCGAATATCCCCGACACAAGGACGCCGCGTTCCTGATCCGCGACTACATCACGCGCGGCATCAACAGCAACCGTGACGTCTTCGATCTGAATCAAAGGGCGTACGCACGGTATCAGCGATACGGGGCCGACTGGGATCCGGACGTCTTCAACCTCCCGATGACCGACTCGGTGCTGATCGAGATGCCCCTGAAGGGTTCGACCGGCCAGGGCGGCGGGTACAACCCCCGGGTGACGATTTGGAGCGGGACGACGGAGGCACCGGATGAAACAGCGTACGGGCCGTGGATGGAGTTGATGGGTAAGGCCGGCCTCTCCTGGGACCAGGCGATCACGGACTACCTGGCCGACGGCAACCACGAGGTGCGGAGGAGCGGATCCCGCTTCTTCGGGGGCGTCACGCTGCGGATGAATCGACCCCGGCCGCCCGAGGATCCGCCCGTAGCGGAGGAGGACGACGCCGACGTGCCCGGGGGCGACCCGTCGCCCCAGCGGGCGCCTGCGCCGCGCTGAACGTGCTCCGCCCCGCCCAACCTGCTTTCGTCGTCCTCGCGGTCGCGGCACTCGGCTTCGGGGGCCCGGACGAAGTCACCGGCCAGGGGATCGACGGTATCGTCCGGCTCCAGGCGAGCGGAGGGCCTGCGCCCGGTGTACTGGTCTCGGCGTACACCGACGCCGGAGAGCGAGTCCGCGCCACCCTGACCGATGGGACGGGCGGCTTCTCGATGGACGTACCGCCGGGCCGGTATCGCCTGCAAGCCGAGCGCATCGGGCTCTCGACCTCCGAAGTCGACGGCGTCGTCGTCACTGCCGGGGATCGCACCTTCCAGAGGTTGGAGATGACGGACCGCCCGATCGAGTTGGCCGGCCTCGTCGTGGACTCGAGAGTGAGATCGTGCAGGACAGGCGCGCAGGAGGCGGCCCGGGTACAGCGTTGGTGGTCCGAGGTTCGCACGGCGCTGGGTGTCAGCGCGGCGCTGCAGGACGAGGAGTTCGGGACCTTCCTCGTCGAGCGCTTCGACCGTGTCTGGGACGACGACCGTGAGGAGCTGATCGCCAGCCGACGACGGTGGCAGGTGAGCACCTCGACCCGACCCTTCGTGTCGGCCCCGGCCGAGGATCTCATGGACCGCGGCTTCGTCACCGGGCGCTTCGGCATCGACCGGGAGTACTTCGGG
>JAUIKL010000067.1 GCA_030430625.1 Gemmatimonadota bacterium | reverse complement strand
TCGCCGAGATGATCGGCAGATCGATGGCGTACCGCGTCGGATCGAGCGGAAGGCGAACACCGTGCGCATCGACGGGCTCGAGCGTCGGCGTGGGCGCCAGCGCCACGGGCCGTCGCTCCTGAATCGACACCCTCAGGCCATTCGGGAGGAAGCGGCGACGCACCTCCACCTGTTCGATCAACGGGTGGCCGCGCAGCCTTTCCGCCCACACCTCCTGGTCCGCCCAGACCGAAGCGGTCGGACCGAGATCGAGGCGAGCCACCACCGAGTCGCGTGTGAGGTACTGGATTCCTTGCACCTCGACCTCGGAGATGCGGAACGTCTCCCACGAAGCGACGTCGGCGGCCACACCCGGCCCCCACGCCACGACCGGGCCGAGCGCGAGCATCAGGACGAGGACCCTCACCTGGCTACGCATGGATCGGCGCCTCCAGGTGGCGGACGATCTCGGCCCCGACCCGCTCGATCGAGCCGGCGCCCATCGTCAGGACGACGTCACCGAAGGACGCCCGAGCGGCGATCGCCATGGACAGTCCTTCGAGCGCCGGCACATAGACGACCTCACAGCCGCCGACCTCGTGGACCGCATCGACGATCGTCTGGCCGGTGATGCCCGGGATCGGCTGTTCGCGGGCCGGGAAGACGTCGGTCACGAAGAGCACGTCGGCCAGCGAGAGTGCCTCGCCGAAGGCGCGCGAGAAGTCGCGGGTCCGAGAGAAGAGGTGGGGCTGGAAAGCCGCGACGAGGCGACGGTCCGGATGCATGGCGCGCGCCGCTCGAACCGCAGCGGCCACTTCGGTCGGGTGGTGCGCGTAGTCGTCGATGACGAGCACACCACCCGCGGTACCGACCGTCTCGAACCGGCGTCCGACCCCGGCGAAGCCCTCGAGGCCCGCCACGATGGGCTCCCACTCGGCGCCGAGGGTACGGCCCACCGCCGCGGCGGCCAGGGCGTTGAGCAGGTTGTGGTGACCCGGTGAGCGGACCCGCATCGTGCCGATCCGCTCTCCCTCCTCCCAGACCGTCACCTTCGTCCCCGTCGCCCCCACCTCGACGTCGGTGGCGCGCAGCATGCTGCCGGCCTTGGTTCCGTAGGTGTACCCTGCCCGTCCGACCGACGGGAGGAGGCACGAAGCCCCGTGGTCGTCCGCGCAGACGACGACCCGCCCCCCGCCCTTCACCCCGGCCAGGAAGTCGAGGAACGACCGCCGGACCCCGTCGAGGTCGCCGTAGATGTCGAGGTGGTCGGCCTCGAGGTTGGTGACGACCGCCACGTCGGGCGAGAGAGTGAGGAAGGAGCGGTCGTACTCGTCGGCTTCGATCACGAAGAGATCTGGACGGCCGAAGCGGAGGTTTCCGTTCCAAGCCGCCACCCGACCTCCGACGAGCGCGGTCGGGTCCAGCCCGGCCGCGGTCAGGACGTCCGAGGTCATTGCCGTCGTCGTCGTCTTGCCGTGCGTGCCGGCGATCCCCACGACCTGCTGCCCGGCCACCCACGCGCCCAACGCTTCGGCGCGCTTCATCACCGGGATACCCGCCTCGCGGGCGGCCGCGATTTCCGGATGGTCCTTCGGGATGGCCGCGGTCACCACGAGCGCAGCCGCCCCGACGACGTGTGCCGGATCGTGGCCAACCGACACGTCCCCACCCAGAGCGCGCAGGTCCTCGAGCGCTCGGCTCGGCTTCGTGTCACAACCCGACACCTTGCCACCGGTACGGATGAGAAGCTCGGCGAGCGGAAACATCCCGGCACCGCCGACGCCCATGAAGTGCACCGGACGCTCGGCGGCCAGGGCACGAAGATCGACCCGGCCCGTCATGTGACCGCCAGGGTCGGAGGGAGAAGCGATGCGATGTCGCTCGCGATCTCCCGGGTGGCGTCCGGGCGAGCCCGCTCGAGGGCCCGGCGGCTCATATCGGCCAGCATGCCCGGCGTCTCGATCAGGCGCCGCACCTCGTCCGCCAGACGCTCGGCGGTCAACTCCGACTCCGGGACCACCCGCGCGGCGCCTGCCTCTTCGAGCGCGCGCGCGTTGTGCATCTGGTGGTCCTCCGCTGCGGAGGGCAGCGGTACGAGGATGGCGGGGAGGCCCTGATTCAGGAGCTCCGCCGTCGTCATGGCACCGGCCCGGGAGAGCGCGAAGTCGGCCGCAGCCAGCGCGCTCGGCATGTCGTCGAGGTACGGAAGCGCTCGCACCCATGCCGGACTTCCCTCAGCCGACAGGGCTTCGGTCACGGTCGTGTGGTGCCGATGACCCGTGGCCCAGAGGAGTTCGAGTGCTTCGGCTCCAGGGAGGTCGCCTCTGGACACGCCGACGACCCACGCCGTGACGCCCCGGTTCAGCGCGAGTGATCCCTGGGACCCGCCGGTCACGAGCCCGAGGAGCGCATCGGCGGGCACACCGTATTCGGCGCGGGCCGCGCCCCGCTCCAGGGAAGACCGATCCCGCACCGGGTTCCCGCTGACGACGGTCCGTTCGCGCCGGACCCGAAGGCGGTCCAGCGCTTCGGGGAAGGCCACGTGCACCCGCGTTGCGAAGCGTGTCAGCATGCGCGTCACGAGGCCCGGATAGGAGTTCTGCTCCTGAAGGACGAGCGGCACACGGGTCATCACCGCGGCGATTCCGGCGGCCGCACCCGCGTATCCGCCCGTGACCACGACGAGGTCGGGGCGGATGCGACGGAAAAGCTTCAGCACGCGCGTCACACCCACGACGAGACCGGTGATCGCCCGCCAGCTCCCGAGGATGTTCGATCGGTCGATCCCTTGCACCGGCACCAGCAGGTGCTCTTCGCCCCGCTCCGGCAGGATACGCGCCTCGATACCGCGCAATGCGCCGACGAAGAAGACATCCGCGTCGGGCCGAACCCCTCGCAGTGCATCCGCGATCGCGAGGGCCGGATACAGGTGTCCACCCGTCCCGCCTCCGGAGAGGACGATCACCGGGCTACGCACGGGCGGCCTTCCCACCGGGGGCGGCCCTGGCCACCGAGATCAGGATGCCGAGCGCCATGAGGGTGATCACGAGATTCGATCGCCCGAAGGAGATCAGCGGCAGCGCGAGCCCGGTGGCCGGCGCGAGCGCGAGGCCGACCGCCATGTGGAGGATCGCCTGGATCGCGATCAAGCTGGTCACACCGACCGCCAGCAGCTCCCCGAAGAGATCGGGGGCACGACTCGCGATACGGAATCCGACGAGGATCACACCCACGTACAGCGCGATCACGATGGCGACGCCGATCAGCCCCCACTCCTCGCCGATCATGGCGAAGATGAAATCGTTGTGGGACTCGGGGAGGAAGCCGTACTTCTGGCGCCCCTGGCCGTGGCCGACACCCGTGATCCCGCCGGAACCGAAGGCGATCAGCGACTGCGTGACCTGGTACCCGCTTCCCGCCTCGTCGGCGAGCGGGTTCAGGAACGCCTGGATCCGCTCGACCCGGAAGCCGACCGCCAACTGCTGCATGACGAGGGGCGCGGCCAGGAGACCGAGGAAGATGAAGTGGGCGATCCGCGCGCCGGCCACGAACACGATCACTCCACCGAGCGCGGTGATGACGAGGGCGGTCGAGAAATCGGGCTCCAGAGCCACGAGGCCGATCACCGCCGCCCACACCATGAGGAAGGGGAGAAGGCCGCGCCGGAGGGAGCGGAAGTCGTCGACCTTCTTCACGGCCAGCGCCGCCGTCCAGACGATGATCGAGACCTTGGCGATCTCCGAAGGCTGGAAGGAGACACCGAGGTCGAGCCACCGACGGGCTCCGTTGCGAACCGGAGCGATCTCGGTGGTCCACGGAAGAACACAGAGGAGGAGCAGGAAGAGCGAGACTCCGATCATCGGCCACGCGACCAGGCTCCACAGGCGGTACGGGAGGAGGGCGCAGGTGACGAGGAGTCCGAGTCCGACGAGCGCGCCGGAGGCCTGACGCAGCACGTAGAAGGTGTCCGGCACCCCCTGGCGGATCGCGTAGACCGAGGATGCGCTGTACAGCATGACGAGCCCGATCGACAGGATGAGCAGCGTCAGCCCCATGATGGCGGCGGGCTCCCAGCCACGACCGAGGCCGGAGTCCGGAAGCCGGACCGGCCCGAGAGGCGCGACGTCGATCGGGCGCGCGGTCATGCGCCCTCCCCGACCAGCGAGGTAAAGTGGCCACCCCTGTGCTCGTAGTTCTCGTACTGGTCGTACGAGGAGCAGGCGGGCGAGAGGAGGACTGCATCCCCCGGCTGGGCGATCACGCGAGCGCGGGTGACGACCTCGTCCAGGCCACCCCGAACCCACTCGACCTCGACACTCGCCGCGTCGGCAAGGGAGGCCCTCAACTCGGCCCAGGCGCGCTCCGCGACCGCTCCGTAGACCAGCACGGCACGAGCCCGACCGACGAGCACCGACGCGATGTCATCGAACGATTCACCCTTGTCCTTACCACCGAGGAGGAGGACGATCGGTCGGTCGATGCTGGCGATCGCGCTCCGAGCTGCAGCCACGTTCGTGGCCTTCGAGTCGTTGACCCAGAGGATGCCGTCCCGCTCCGAAACGGGCTCCAGTCGGTGGGGCAACGCCCGGGCCGACCCGAGGCCGGCAGACAAGCCGCCGACCGCGGCTCCGGCGAGTCGCGCCGTGACAGCGGCGGCCAGGGCGTTGACGACGTTGTGGCGACCGAGGAGCGGAAACTCGGAGCGTGGGAGGAGTTCCTCGAGCTCACCATCGGTACGGAGCGTCAGCACGTCACCATCGAGAAAGGCGTCAGCTTCAGGGCCGTCGCCGAAATACACCCGACGGCCCGGTGCGTTTCCTGCCAGTGCGCGAACGTCCGCGTCCCCGGCTGGCAGGACCCAGGTGCTGGACTCGTCCGCGTTGTCGAAGATGCGCGCCTTGTCCGCGTAGTACGCCTCGACCGAGTCGTAGCGGTCGAGGTGATCCGGAGAGAGGTTGGTCACGACCCCGATGTCCGGTCGAAAGCTCTCCACGTCGGCCAACTGGAAGGAGCTCATCTCGAGCACGATCCAGTCCGGCGGATCATCCGACCGTGCGAGGTCGGAAGCCGTCGGTGCCAAACCACCGCCGACGTTCCCCCCGGCCGCGCATCGGATACCGGATGCGCGGAGAAGGTGATCCACCAGCAGGGTCGTCGTGGTCTTACCATTGGTCCCGGTGATCGCGATCAGTTCACCGCGGAAGAACCGTGCGGCAAAGTCCGGCTCCGAGATCCACCGGACACCGCGCTCCGCGAGGCTCCGGAGCACCGGAGCACTGGGCGGGATTCCCGGCGAAGCGACGACGAAGTCGGCGCATGCGATCCTCTCGATGTCGTGTCCTCCCAGTTCGACGGCGACCCCCAGGGCTCCGAGGTCGGCTCCACGAGCTGTAGCTGCATCATCCGTGCGCGAATCCGAGACATAGACGTCTCCTCCCTTTTCAGCGGCCAACCGGGCAGCGGCGACTCCGCTGGCCCCGAGGCCAATGACGGCCACTTCGTGGCCCGTTAAATCCGAAATCGGTTTCACTCGTCGCCCCCGTACGCATCCCCGCTCACCGGACCTTGAGCGTGCTGATCGCGAGCATCGCGAACAGGACACCGACGATCCAAAAGCGGACGACCACCTGAGGCTCGGACCAGCCGAGCTTCTCGAAGTGGTGGTGGATGGGGGCCATCCTGAAGACGCGTCGGCCTTCCCCGTACCGGCGCTTCGTGTACTTGAACCAGCCGCGCTGCACGATCACCGACAGCGTTTCGAGGACGAACACGCCGCCGACGATCGCGAGCAGGAACTCGGCCTTGAGCAGGATCGCCATCACACCCAGCGCGCCACCGAGGGCCAGGCTTCCGGTATCGCCCATGAAGACTTCGGCCGGGTGCGTGTTGAACCAGAGAAAGCCGAGTGCGCCGCCGGCCAGGGCGAGCGCGAAGATCGTCAGCTCTCCGGCGCCGTCCAGATAGAAGAAGCCGAGGTAGCGGGACGTATCGACACGCCCCGCGACGTAGGCGAACACACCGAGCGTCGTGGCCGAGATCGCGGTCAGGCCGGCCGCGAGGCCATCGAGCCCGTCGGTCAGGTTGACGGCGTTGGACGAGCCGGAGACGACGACGCCCGTGAAGAGGACGAAGACCGGGACCGAGAAGGCCGCCGCGACGTTCGCGAAGAAGGGCACGGACGTCCACGTCGTCGGGTGGGACGAGATGGGGTTGAGCACCAGGAACACGCCGAGGCCGAGCCCGAACGTCCACTGGCCGATCATCTTGTACTTGGCCACCAATCCGCGCGTCTTGCCCTGAACGACCTTCAGGTAGTCGTCGAGGAAGCCGATCGCGCCCATCCACAGGAGCGAGATGACGGCAATGATCACGTACGGGTTGTCGAGCCGTGCCCAGAGGAGCGTGGAGCTCGTGGCGGCCGCGATGATGATCAGTCCACCCATCGTCGGGGTGCCGGACTTCGTCAGGTGGGTCTCGGGGCCGATATCCCGCACGACCTGACCGACCTCGGCCCTCCGAAGCCGACGGATGACCATCGGGCCGAAGACGAAGGCCACGAGGAGCGACGTCACGACCGCGCCGGCCGCCCGGAACGAGATGTAGACGAAGACGTTCAGCACGCCGAGTGAGTCGGACAGCCCGGGAAGGAGATGGTAGAGCATCAGGCCTCCACCGGAGCGAAAGTCGCCTCGAGAAGGGGGATCAACCCCTCCATGGCCACCCCTCGCGACGCCTTCAGGAGGAGGATCTCGCTCCCGCCCAGCCGGGCCCGAAGGTGAGGCCAGGCCTCCTCCCATGTCGGTGCCACGACGTGCCGATCGTCCGTACCCAGGCCCTCGGCGGCCGCCGCGTCGGCGAATCCGCCGGTGAGCACCAGCACGTCGATCGCGCGCTGCCGCGCGTCGGCCAGCACTCGCTGGTGCAGCTCGGCGGAGGAATCGCCCAACTCGAGCATCGTCCCGAGGACCGCGACCCGGCCGGCATCACTCCCCTGCTCTTCGAGAACGTCGAGTGCCGCCACGACACTCTGGGGGTTGGCGTTGTAGCAGTCGACGATCAGGGTGAGGTCGCCGACCCGGCGCATCTCACCGCGCATCCGTCCGACCTCGGTCCTGGCGATCCCGGCGGCTGCCGCCTTCGGCGAAACGCCGGACAGCTCGGCGATGGCCAGGGCGAGCAGCGCGTTCGCGACGGCGTGCCGGCCAGGCATCGGCACCGACACCCGCTGACCCCGCCACACGAAGGTGTACGCGCCGAACATGTCGGTCTCGACCTCGTCGGGGCGATCCCGATCGTCGGACCGTTCGCTCCACCCGACGACCCGAACCCTCGGGCACAGCGCACGGGCCCGCGCACCGAGAGCCTCCGGGACGTCGCCGACGACGCAGCGGCCACCCTCGGCCAACTCGCGGAGGATATCGAGCTTCTCGTCGAGCACCCCTTCGATCGACCCGAGCTTCTCGAGGTGGCTTTCACCGACGGTCGTGATCACCGCGATGTCCGGGCGTGCGATGCGGGCCAGCGCCCGGATCTCTCCGGGTTCGTTGGTACCCAACTCGAGAACGAGCACCTCGGCATCCGTCGGGGCGCCGAGAAGGGTCAGCGGCATCCCGATGCGGTTGTTCAGATTCTCCTTCGTGGCGTGGACCCGGAGGGTCGAGCCGAGTGCAGCTGCGGCGAGTTCCTTGGTGGTGGTCTTTCCCGAGGAGCCGGTGATGGCCACGACCCGCCCGTCGAAGGCGTTGCGACGGAAGTGCGCCAGCGCACCGAGTGCCGTCAGTGTATCGTCGACCGGGTACAACGTCGTCTCCGGGTCGCCGGCGGCCGGCCTGGACACGACGGCACCCTTCGCGCCGCGGGAGATGGCGTCGACCACGAAGTCGTGGCCGTCGAAGTTGTCGCCGGACAGCGCGACGTAGAGGTCCCCCTCCTGCACCGTCCGGGAATCCGTCGATACGCCCGAGAAGGCCAACTCCGGGTCCGCGCGGTCGACGCGCAGGCCGAGCGCGCGCCGCACGTCACCGTCGGACCATTCGAAAGTCGTCATACGACCCCCAGACTCCGAAGGGCATCGCGCGCAATCTTCCGCTCGTCGAACGGGAGCTTCTCGGTGCCCACGACCTGGTAGGCCTCGTGCCCCTTCCCGGCCAGAACCACCGTGTCACCCGGCCGAGCTTCGCTCAGGGCGGCGGCGATCGCTTCCCGGCGGTCCACGATCCGGCGGAAGTCGGTACCGTCGAGGCCCTCGACGATGCCGTCGATGATGGCTTCCGGATCCTCGGTGCGCGGGTTGTCCGACGTCACCACGACCAGGTCGGCCGCTCGCTTCACGGCCTCGCCCATGGGGCGCCGCTTGCTCGGGTCGCGATCACCACCGGCACCGAATACGACGATCAGTCGGCCGGTCGTGAGGGGGCGAACCGCGGCGAGAGCGTTCTCGAGAGCGTCGGGTGTGTGGGCGAAGTCGATCAGCACCGTGAAGGGGTCGGTCAGGACCGCTTCGAGACGTCCGGAGACCTGGGGAGCCGACCCCAACCGCTCGACGAGCGCCTCGGTCGGCACGCCGGCCGCGCGGGCCGCCCCGATGGCGCCGAGCGCGTTCTCGACGTTGTAGCGACCGATCAGCGGCATCGTCACCGGCCAGCGCTCGCCGTCGATGCGGAGATCGAAGGACGTCCCTCCGGCCCGGAGGACGATGTCGTCGGCCACGATGTCGGCGGAGTTCCCCGCGCCGGCGAAGTCGCCGCCGATCGCGTAGCGCACGACCGTGCGGGCTCCAGCAGAGATCGACGACCAGGCGGGCTCATCGGCGTTCACGACGACGTGCCCATCGTCCACGACGAGCTCGACCAGGCGAGCCTTGGCCGCCAGGTAGCTACCCATGTCCCCGTGGTAGTCGAGGTGGTCCTGGCTCAGGTTCGTGAAGACGGCGATGTCGAAGGGCACCCCGTCGAGTCGGTGCTGCTCGAGCGCGTGCGACGACGCCTCCATGACGACCGCCGCCGTCCCGCCATCCGCGAGGTCGCGCAGCCAGAGCGCCACGTCGACCGGCCCGGGCGTCGTCAGCCCTTCGGTTCCGGCGCGAACGCCCTCCGCCTCGACGAGACCGAGGGTGCCGATCACGGCCGTGCGGATCTCGGGGCCGAGCAGGTGGCGAATGAGGAGCGAGGTCGTCGTCTTTCCGTTCGTACCGGTGACGCCGACGGTCATCAGTTCGTGCCCGGGGTCACCCATGACCGCGCTCGACGCCACGGCGGCCGCACGCCGGCCGTTGTTCACGACGAGCTGCGGCACGTCGATATCGAGCGGGCGTTCGACGACCGTGGCCACGGCCCCGTTCTCGACCGCCGAAGCCACGAAGTCGTGCGCGTCGAAGCGGGACCCCTTCCACGCCAGGAACAGATCTCCCGGGCGGGCCGCACGGGAGTCCATCGCCAATCCTCGGAGCACGATGTCCCCCGACCCGCGAACCTCGGTGAGGAGGTCGGCGGAGCGGAGGACGTGGCCCACGCGCCCGACTGTGCTCGTCGGCTCACTCATCGGAGTGCCCTCGAAAGCGGAGTCGGATCGTGTCCCCCGGCATCACCCGGGTCCCGGCAGCCGGGATCGTATGGCTCACCTCCCCCGTGCCGACCTGCACCACCCGGAAGCCGAAGCGGTGGAGGTTCCGGATGGCCTCTCGCGCGGGTCGGCCCGTCAGATTGGGGACCGCGATGCGCCCGTCGGCGGCCTCCTCGGGCCGATCGTCCTCCGCCCACGCTTCGGGGAGCGGAGGCAGGACCGGGTCCGGCGCATCGCTGACGCGGCGGAAGACCGGGAGGTTGAAGGCGCGGCCGAGCGGGTTCTCCGCCAGCCGGGCCAGATCGATCGAAGGCGGGGCCGCGGCCAGCGCCGCTTCCATCGTGGCACGCGTGACCGGAGCGGCGATCGCGCCGCCGTAGTATCCGCCCTCCTGCGGCCGATCGAGCTTCACGAACACGACGAGCTGGGGCGCTTCCGCCGGGAAGTACCCGACGAAGGAGGAGGAGTATTCACCCTGCACGTAGCGCCCGTTCTGGCTGACCCGTGCGGTGCCGCTCTTCCCCGCCACCCGGAAGGAGCCGAGGCTCGCGAGCGAACCCGTGCCGTCCGTCACTACGTCTTCCAGGGCGCGGCCGATCTCGGCGGCGACGTCGGCCTCGATCACCCTCCGGATCGCACGCGGCGCGAAGTCCTCGACGAGGCTACCGTCCGCTTCGCGCACTTCGCGGACCAGACGCGGCTCCATGAGGTGACCGCCGTTGGCCAGAGCGCCGTACGCCATGGCCATCTGGAGCGGAGTCACGGACAGCTCGTACCCGTAGGCCAGCGACGCCTGCGAGAGGTCCGACCACTCGCCCGGCTTCCTCAGCACGCCGGGTACTTCACCGGGGAGATCGACGCCGGTGATGGAACCGAAGCCGAAGTCGCGTAGCGTTTCGTACTGCTCTCCGCGGGAGAGCCGCTCGGCCAGCTTGGCCATGCCGATGTTCGACGATTCCTGAAGCGCCACGCGCAGGGTCAGCCAACCCTCGGTGTGTGTATCGGTGATCACGCGGTCCTTCAGCACCCAACGTCCGTTCCCGACGTCCACGGAATCGGCCATGGTGGCGAGGTTCCGCGAGAGGAGGGCGGCCGCCGTGAACGGCTTGATCGTCGAGCCGGGCTCGAACGGAGTATTCACGGCGGACAGGGCCCCCGAGTGTCCGTTCTGCGTCGAGAAGAGGGCGAGGATCTCACCCGAGAACGGGTCGGTGATCAGCACGTCACCACCAGCCGCATCGTGGCGGTCGATCGCCTCGAGCAGCGCCGCCTGCGCGATCTCCTGCAGGTCGGTATCGATGGTCAGGACGACCTCACCGCCGGCGCGGGGTGCCGTCACGGTCACCTGTTCACCCGGGATATCCCGGCCACGGTGGTCCCTCGCGACGATCTGCGAGCCCGGCTTACCGCGGAGGAGGTCATCGAACGCCTGCTCCACCCCGCCGCGACCCTCTTCGTCCAACTCGACGCCCAGGACCCCGCGCGCCAGGTCGCCATGGGGGCGGTACCGCTGGTAGACGGTTTCGAGGTGCACCCCACGGACCCCTTCCAGCTCACTCCGAACCGAGGGCGCGAAGAGGCCGACCACGTTCCACCGGCCCTGGGTCGTGTACTGCTGGGCGCGACGGCTCGTGACACCGAGCGCCTCGGTCAGCCGCTCCGCCAGGCCGGACGCGTCACTCACCTCGTTCGGGGCCACGTTCACGCGGACCCGCTCGCGCGTGACGGCCAACGGCGTCCCCCACCGATCGAAGATGCCGCCGCGTGCTGCGGGCAGGGCCACCGTCTCACGGTGCTGATCCTCGGCCTTGGCCAGCCAGAGGTCGGACTGCATGACCTGGACCTGCCCGGCGCGCGCCAGGACCGCGAGCGCACAGAGCACCCAGACGCCCAGGAGCGTGCGCCGACGCCACGCGACGCGGACGGGTCGTTCGACTCGACGGCTCATGGCTCCACCCGGCGCGTCAGGACGATCTGTTCGGTGGCCGCCGGGGTGTGCATCCCGAGCTGCTGCGCCGCGCGCACGATCCGGCTGCGGCTCCGCAGGACCTGAATTTCCCGCTCGAGCTCGACCTGTTCCGCCCTGGCGACGGACACTTCGCGACGGAGCGCATCGAGCGCCCGGTTCGCCTCGAGGGCACGGCTCTGGCGCCAGGTCACGAAACCCAGGGAAGCCATGACCAGGGCGAAGGTGATCGCGGCACGGCCGACGGCAGCTGCATCCATCATGCCGCCCTCCGCCACGCGCGTAGGCGTGCGCTCCGCGCCCGGGGGTTCCGTTCGACCTCGGCGTCCGTCGGACGGACCACCTTGCGAGTGAGCGTCGTTCCGAGCGCTTCACCGCGGCAGATACACGCAGGCAACTCGGGCGGGCAGACACAGCTCCGGCTCCACTCACGGAAGGCGTTCTTCACCGTCCGGTCCTCCAGGGAGTGATAGGCGATCACGACCATCACTCCGCCGGCCCTCAACACGTCCCGAATCGCGGGCAGTCCTGCGTCCAACGCCTCCAACTCCTCGTTCACCGCAATGCGAACGGCTTGGAAGATCCGTGCCTTTTCCTTGGCCGAGGGTGACCGGCCCAGGGAAACGGCCAGAGCCGCGACCAGATCGTCGCTGGTCTCGAGGGGCGCGGACGCCCGCCGCTTGACGACCTCGGAGGCCAGGCGGCGAGCCCGCTTGAGCTCGCCGTAGTCGCGGAAGACGCGGGCCAACTCCTCCTCGGCCGCGGTCGCGAGGAAGGCCCGTGCATCGCTGCCCACTCCGCCCGACATCCGCATGTCCAGAGGAGCTCCGGTGCGGAAGGTGAAACCCCTCCGATCCTGATCGAGCTGGTGGGACGAGACGCCGAGGTCCAGGAGGGCGCCATCGAGCCCTCGGTCCCGGATCTCGGGATCCCGAGGGGCGCGATCGAACCTCTCTTGAATGAATCGGACCCGCGCACGATGCGGCTCCAGCACGTCACGAGCGCGCTCGATCGCTTCCGGGTCCCGGTCGACACCCAGGACGCGGCAGTCGTCGCAGCGGTCGAGGATGAGCCTCGTGTGCCCCCCGCCCCCGAGCGTGCCGTCCATATAGAGGCCGCCGTTCGTCGGCCCGAGGTACTCGAGCACCTCGTCCGCGAGTACGGGCTCGTGCCAGGGGTTCACGGCACTCATCCGAAGAGCTTGTGGGAGAAGGCCGCGATATCGCCCACCTGCTGCTGCACCCGGGCGCGGTATGTGGCCGGGTTCCAGAGCTCGACACGGTCGAGGTTTCCACTCAGGAGCACGGCGCCCTGCAACTCCGCCGCCGCCTGGAGGGCGGCGGGCACCAGGATGCGCCCCTGCTTGTCCGGCGTCACCTCGACAGCGTTCGCAATGATCGTGCGGACCTGGTTCCACCCCTCGGGATTCGACCGCCGGAACTCGAGCAGACGCCCCTGGACCTCCTGCCACTTCTCCTGCGGGAAGAGGGTCAGGTACCCCTCCTCCCACTGAAGCAGGACGAAGTGGTCGCCCTCAGCCTCACGGCGAAACGCCGAGGGGAGGCTG
>JAUIKL010000003.1 GCA_030430625.1 Gemmatimonadota bacterium | reverse complement strand
AGGAATCGGACGCGATGTCCCCGAGCACACTCATCGACTCCCGAAACAGCGACTCGGCCTCGACGAAGCGCCCTGAGCGGAGGTGGACCAGACCGAGCCCCGTGAGGCTGTTGGCGAGCAGGGGGTGGTCGTCCCCGTACACGGTCCGACGCGCTTCGACCGCCCGCCCGAGGACTTCGGTGGCGTCGTCGTACCGAGCCAGCCCCTCGTAGAACCAGCCCAACTGGCTCAGAGTGGCCAGGGCGGGGGGACTCGTCGGCCCCCAGCGGTCCGACAGAGTAGCGAGGGCGTCCAGGAAGAACGACTCGGCCAGCTCCGGCTCGGCCGCGTTCATGTGCCACCAGCCGAGATTGTGCTGTACACGCCCGAGGAGCGCTCGATCCTCGAGCCCCCTCGCGATGCCGTATGCCTCCTCGAGACGGCTCAGAGCCGTCGGTGCATCTCCGAAATCGAAGAGCAAGTGGCTCGCCCCGAGCTCGATCAGCCCGCGGGCGAGAATCACAGTGTGATCCTCCAGCCGAGCGCGTTCGACGGCATCCGTGAGCAGGTCGACGGCGGTCGCCTCGTGATCCGACGTTCGATCACTGCGGTGCGCGTGGAATTCGGCGAGATCGACTTGGGCCGCGAGCACATCCGGGTGCCCGGGACCCAACAGTCGCATCCGCTGCTCCCACGCGCCCGACAGCATCGCCTCCGCCGTCGAGTCCACGGCGAGACCTCGATACACACCACCCAGAACCGACATCATGTCGGCCTGCAGGAGCGGTTCGCCGGACAGCTCGTTTTTGATCCGCCTCGCGCCCATGTCGAGGATCTGGCGGGCCGGGATCTCGTCCGCCTGGGGTCCATCTCCCGGCGCGGACAGGTCGAAGACACCCGTGAGGAACGCCGTGACCTCCTCGGCGCGGGCTGCGGCGCGCTCCGCACGGTCGCGCTCGGCCGCGGCCACCGCACCCTGCCAGACAGCCCCGGCCGTGCCGGCGACAACACCCGAGCCGAGCACCAGCGTGAGGAGGACCGCAGCCCGATTGCGCATCACGAAGCGTCGCGCCACGTAGCGGCGTGAAGCCGGCCGTGCGCGGACGGGCTCGACTCGGCGGAAGCGTCGCAGGTCGTCCAGGAGAGCCTGCGCCGACGGGTACCGACGGGACGCGTCGGGGTGCAGGGCCTTGCCCAGAATCGCCTCGAGGTCGCCGCGCAGTGTCTTGGGCACGTCGCGGAACGTTGCAGTCGCCGGCAAGGTGGGCGTGGCGGTCTCGGTCCACCCCGTCGCCTCCGGTCGGCCGGTCTCCGACGACTTCGGTCGTCGACCCAGCAACAACTCGTGAAGCACGACGCCCAGGGAGTAGACATCCGAGGAGGCGGTCACGGGCTCCCCTCTCAGCTGCTCGGGGCTCGCGTAGGCCGGGGTCATCGCACCCGCCGACTCCGTCTCGTTCGGGACGGCCTCGGCCGAGGCGACGCCGGCGATCCCGAAGTCGAGGAGCTTCACGACGCCACCGGCCGTCACCATGACGTTGGATGGCTTCAGGTCTCGATGCACGATCAACCGTTGGTGGGCGTGCTGGACCGCGCCGCAGACGTCCTCGAACAGTCGTACGCGCGATTCCACATCGAGTCCGTTGGCATCCGCATAGTCGTCGATGCGCACTCCCTCGACGAACTCCATCACGAGGTAGGGGGCCTCGTCCTCGACGCCTGCGTCGTACAGGCGCGCGATGTTGGGGTGCTCGAGTCGGGCGAGCAGGTCGACCTCCTTCTGGAATCGCCCCCGATCGACGTCCGTAGCCAGCGGTGACGCCAAAACCTTGAGTGCGACGGTTCGCTCGAACCGACCGTCGGCGCGCTCGGCCACGAAGACGGTCCCCATGCCTCCGCGCCCCGCCTCTTCCCGAATCGCGTACGGGCCCATGCGCTCCGGCACCTCCCGGTCGAGGGCGAAGACGAGCCCACCCGACGGTCTGAGGAAGTGGTCCTCGGTGCCTTCGTCGGCCGTCAGCACACGCTCGAGCGGCGCCTGCAGCGCGGGGTCTTCGCCGACCGTGGCGGCCAGGAACGCCTCTCGCTCCTCGACGGGAAGCGCCCACGCCTCCTCGGCCACCCGAAGGACTTTCGACCAATCCGGTGTATTCAACGCAGTGCTCCGCTCACGGCCATCCACTCACCTGAGGGAACGCATAAGCCGACGCCCACGGATCACGGCCCACGCGCAGCGACGATCTCACCCAATCCGTCGACCTCGACGGGACTCAGTCGATCCCCAGCACGGCCTTGGGCATGTGCATGCTCACGAGGACGTGCGGCACGTCGACGACCTCACTGATCTTCAGGTCGCCGGCCAGAGAGCAGAGCATATACGCCTCTTCCTCCGTGAGCCCGTGCTCGGCCACCAGGTAATCGATCATGTACTCCGTCGCCTTCACGGCCGCTTCGTCGAGCGTAGTCGCGAACGCGGTCACCGCGTAGAAGTCATCGCTCTCGTACTGAGGCTCCTGGATCGGGCGCGCTCCGTCGACCACCTCGATCCGATAGCGGATCCGCATGCCGGCCTCGATGGCCGTGCCCGACACCTCGCCGTCACCCTGGGCGGCGTGGGTGTCCCCGATCGAGAAGTTGGCCCCCTCCACGAAAACGGGAAAATACACCGTCGTACCGACGACCATGTGGCGGTTGTCCATGTTGCCGCCATTCGCCCGGGGCGGAATCGTCGACAGCATCGAATCCGTCGGGGGCGCCACGCCCATGACGCCGGGGAACGGAGCCAGGGGAATCGAGATTCGATCGTTGAATGCGATCTCCGTTGCACCGGGCGGAATCTCGAAGCCCTTGTAGACGGGGTCCGTGAAACGATCGGCCAGGAACCCGAAGCCGGGAACGATCGCGGCCCAGCCCCAGTCGTCGACCTCGATGTCGAGCAACGTCACGGCGAGCACGTCGCCCGGCTCGGCTCCCTCGACCGCTACGGGGCCCGTCAGAGGGTGAATCGGATCGAAGGAGACGTTCATCACATCGTCCACCGTGGATCCGACCTCGAACTGACCATCCGACGCCTCCATCGTCTTGACCTCGACGACGGCGCCGGAGGGTACCGTCACGACCGCCGGAATCGTCGAGCTCCAACGAGCGTGGGTCTGATCGTCGGTGAGTACGAAGTCGGCGTCCGGAACCGTGATCGCCGGGACGGCCGCGGTCTCCGCGTCCGGCGCGGACTCGCCGGCACAGCCGACGGTTCCGAGTGCCGCCACCATGAGCGCTCCTGCACCGACACTTCGTCGTACGTCGTTCATCTCACTCTCCCTGGCGTCGTCGAAATACCACGTTGCGGACCCGGCTACCCGAGGCGTTGAAGGCCTCGATTCTGCCCTGGCCGTCCCGCGTGAAGCGAACCTCGGGGAGCCAGGGGCGATCCCCGCGGAAGACGTCGTCCTCCGTCGGAGTGAGCACCGTCGCTTCGTTCCGCCAGTGCCGGGCGACGAGCTCGCCATCCTCGACGACGAGGTCGTAGGTGGAGTCGAACTCTTCACTCCTGTAGCTGCCCTCGTATTCGCGGAGCGCCGCAGCACTCAACGACTGTGACGCGCCTTCGGCCCCGCCTCCTCCCACGGCGTCGTCGTCCGGCCCGAACTCGTCCGCAAGGAAGACCATGGCGATCTCCCGCATCCGGCGACCGGGATCACAATCCGACACGTTGCAGAAGACGACGATGTCGAGCTCGTGTTCCGGGAAACTCTGGAACTGGGTACGGAAGCCGGCCCAGCTCCCACTGTGGCCGACGTGTGCGATGCCACGGTAGTTGCTGTAGCTGAGACCGTGCGCATACGCGATCTCTTCACCGTCGTTCAGCACGCCCCGATCGAACATCCGTTCCACGAGGGGGCCGCCCACCTCGGCGGTCTGGAAGTTCTTCACCCAGAGAATGAAGTCGTCGAGCGTGGTGTTGAGCGAACTCGACGCCAACGCGGTGAGCTGGTTGGGGCGCCGTTCGAATCCCGCGTCGGTCGGCGCGTACGAGTCCGCGCGCCCGGGCACGACCTCGAGGTAGTCGTCGGAGAAGTGGGTGTTCTCCATACCGAGTGGCCCGAAGATCCGCTCTTCCGTGTACTCGCGGAAGCTCTGTCCCGACTGAACCTCGATGACTCGGGCCAGGAGATTGTACCCGGTGTTCGAGTACGAGTACTCCTGACCGGGCGGGAAATTCAGATCCTCCTGTCGGTAGAGCATCCGCAGGATCTGGTCGAAGGAGATGACGTCCGTGTACGTGACGCCACCGAGCATCATCGCGTGCGGCCAGTCCCGGATCCCGCTGGTGTGATGGATCAGGTGGCGCGGCGTGATCGTGTAGCCGAAGTCGGGCAGCTCGGGCACGTACGTCCGAACGTCCGCATCCAGGTCGAGGCGCCCCTCGGACTCGAGCATCAGGGCGGCCATCGCTCCGAACTGCTTCGAGATCGAGGCGATGTCGAAGACGGTCTCCGGCGTGATCGGAATTCCGTGCCCGAGGTCGGCCATGCCATACCCCGCCTCGTGGACGACCTCACCCTCCATGAGCACGGCCACGGCTGCCCCCGGCCCGTCCTCCCGGTCGAGGTCGGCGAAGATGCGATCCACCTCGGGGTGCGTGGGCCCCGACTCCGAGGAAGAGGGTCGCTCGACCGTGGTGCACGCACTCGATGCCATCACGACGGTCACCACCAGACCGGCCACGCTGCGTCTCATCTCACCTCCCGTACGACGTGCCCCCGGGAGCCTCCGGGGGTTCCGAAACGGCATGATACGGCGCGCTCGACCGACACGCAGGTCGGGCCACGCTCTGGCCCACACCGTCCGGCTCCCGCATGATGTCGGGTCGCACCCCAATCCATCGGTCCATCAGAACCACGGAAACGTTCATGCAGATACGGCACATCGCCGCCTCGGCCGCCCTCGTCACGGCGCTCACGATTCCCAGCGCCAGCTTCGCCCAGGAACTTCCCCGCACGTGGCAGGAGCAAGAGAACTTCCGCTCGGGCCCGACCCCGTTCGAGCCGCTGATGGATTTCTGGTTCGAGCTCGACCGCGTGAGCGAACTCGTCAGCATGCAGCCGCTGACGACCACACTCGGCGGTCGCGACCTCAAGCTCATCGTGATCGCGGAAGATCCGATCGTCAGCCCCCAGGACGCGATCCGCTCCGGAAAGACGATCGTCTTCGTGGCTCCGTCGGTGCACGGAGGTGAGGTCTCACCGAAGGAGTCGTTCCAGCTCGTGGCCCGGGAACTGGTCGGAGGTGATCTCCGTCACCTCCTCGAGGACATCATCGTCATCGGCACGCCGCTCACGAACCCGGACGGTGGTGAGGTTCGACGGCGCACCAACGACGCCGGCTTCGACATGAACCGTGACTACGTGAAGCTGGAGTCGCAGGAGATCGGAGCGTACGTCACCCAGGTCATGACCGAGTGGACCCCCGACATCCACGTCGACGGCCACCACGGTGGCTCCGATCCGTACGTCATCACCTACCAGGGGACGCTGAACCCCGCTGCGGACGACCAGCTCCGCCGGTGGCCGTACGAGAACATCTTCCCGCGCATCCAGGAAGCGGTGATGGAGGAGGACTACCGGGCATTCGACTACTCGGGTGTGCGCACGCAGGACGGGGTGCGGGGCTGGGGTTCGACGTCGGTCGAGCCCAGGAAGCACCACGTGTATACAGGGCTGACGAACTCGATCGGCATCCTTCTCGAGACGCCGAGGAACTCCCTCCGCGTCACGCGCGAGGGTGAGGTCCAGGAAATTCCGCTCGACGAGGTCTACTACCACCAGGTCCGCGGCGGGGTGCTGGCCCTGACGACCATCCTCGAGGTCGCGGCGGAGCGACGCGAAGAGATTCGGGAACTCACGACGGGTTCGCGGATGCGGGCGATCGAAGCCGGCCACAACGGGACCGGTGAGGTCGTCCTCGACTACGAGCTCACCAGCCGGGGCACCGAGCCAGTCTGGATGCCTGACGACGACGCGGAGATGGGCTACAGCCTCGAGAACGTCCCGGTCTACCTCGAGTGGGTCCCGACGCGCACCACCTCCCGCCCGGTCGGCTACCTCCTTCCGACCGCCATGGCTTCCGTCGTTCCGATCCTCCTGGATCACGACATCGCCGTGTACCGCTTCCGCGAAGCGACGACGGTCGACGCCGAGGTCTACTACGCGACCGATGTACGCACCGAGAGCTACTTCCAGGGTCACTACCTCAAGGAAGTCGACGTCGTGAAGGAGTCGGAGTCTCTCGAGGTACAGGAAGGGTGGTTCTACGTCCCGACCGCTCAGTCGATGGGCAACCTCATCACCTACCTGATGGAGCCCGAGACCGACGACAACCTGATCACGTGGGGGTGGACCGATCACATCCTCCGCGAGCCCAACGACGGCCAGCCCGCCCGTCAGCGCGTCCCGATGATGCGCGTGCTCGACCACCAGGACATGTCGGTCGTGCGCGTGCAGCACTACAACGGGTTCCAGCGGAACCTGTTCTACCGGTAGGAGCAGACCGCGCGTGGTGCCTCCGGGGGGTGGACTCGACGACGTCCCCTCCCGGAGGACCACGACGGTCGGCACGAACGAGGATGAGTAGAGTGCTCGGCCTGGGCCTGGCAGCCGCCATCGGTGGCGTGGTCCTGGTCCTCGTGGTGGCCATGCGCACACCCTCCCTGGACCGCAGGTGGGACGAAGACGTCCGCGTGCTCACCGAGGTGACCCGGGGGGCGGACGGCTCGGTGCTCCTCGAAGCCGTGCGGGACTGGAGCTATACCCGGGACGACGTCCTCACGAAGGAATACCGGCCGTTCCGCTACGACCCGGCCGACGTCCAGGGACTCTGGATGTACGAACAAGCGCTCGGACTGGGGGGGCGCATCGCGCACACCTTCCTCGTCTTCGAGTTTCCCCAGCACTACGAGGAGGCGCGCTGGCTCGGGATCTCGGTCGAGACCCGCCGTGAGGTCGGTGAGCAGTACTCGATCGTGCGCGGCATGCTTCGGGGCTTCGAGGTCACCCATATCTGGGCGCTCGAGGAAGACCTGGTGCGTCGGAGGGTCGAATACCTCGACTACCCGCTCGTCCGGTACCCCGTCACGGTTCCCACAGAGGTGATCGCCCGGATCTTCGACCAGTTCGTGCGGGAGACCGAGGCACTCGCCACGACACCCCGCTGGTACAACACGCTCTTCACGAACTGCACCTCGTCGCTCATCCGGTACGTGAACGAGATCGAACCCGGGGCCATCCCCTGGCACTACAGCTTCATTCTGACGGGTCGCGCCGACGACCATCTGAGCCGGCTCGGCTACGTCGACCTGACGGCCGCGGAAGAGATCACCCGTGACCGGCTGGCCACGCGTCCGGTGCGCTAGCGGTTCCGCATGTGGGTGGCGACCGCCCGAAATCGCGACTTGAGAAAGTCGCGCAATTCATCCGGCGTCTCGCTCTCGTCCAGTGCGGTGTCCATACACCTTACCCACGCGGCCGCTTCGGCCTCTCCGATAGCGAACGGCAGATGGCGAGCACGCAGCCGGGGGTGCCCGAAGCGCTCGACGTACAGGGGGGGTCCGCCCGTCCATCCGACGAGGAAGTAGAAGAGCTTGTCGCGCGACGAAGCGAGGTCGGGCGGATGCATGGCCCGGATCCCGGCCGCCCACGGCTCCTCGTCCATCACGTCGTAGAAGCGATCCACGATCGCGCGGACACCGGCCTCGCCGCCGAGCAGTTCGAAGTGGGTGGGTGCCGATCCTTGCATCCCCGAATCTAGCGAAGCTGGGCGTGCGTGCGTGCCGCCGGCCCTACTCTTCCGCCGCCAGTGCGTCCGACTCGGGCCGATCGGCGCCCGTTCGGTCGGAGTCCGCCCCCTCCACCTCGTCGCTCAACTCCTCGAGTACTTCGAAGACGAGGGTGTGAAGGCTCCGCATTTGGGACCGGGCCAGCCGTTTCCCGACCGCGCTGACTCCGTGGAGGCTCATCAAGAAGGGCACACCGAACCACACCGCCCGCAGGCCCCACGTCGGCTCGTCCGATGCCCACTGGGCGTAGCCGAGAACTGCCCCCAGGAGCGCGAGGAACGCGACGGCACCGTAGACGAACATGAAGAAGGTCCAGACGTGCGGTTGCGGTGCGAACCGACCGAACAGCTCGGACCCCCACCTGGTCTTGTCCACACGGAGGGAGAGGACCGGTGACCACAACTTTCGCTCGTCCCGCGGCACACCGATCTCGGCCCACCTCCCCTTCCCATGCCAACGCCCGTGAAGCTCCGGTCGGGCCACGAGGCGCGCGCGCAGCCGTTCGACCGCGTCTTCCCTCGTGAGGTCGAGGGGCACTCGAAAAGTCGGGCGAAGGTCGGGGCCTTCCACGGTTGCTCCGGATGACGCTGAGGGGGGTGACCTACGTTTGATGTACTGCGGCCGCATCGCGTTGACCAGAGTGAAGAATCGGGCGATCCGGCACCTGGACTCGGGTTCGAGCGACTCGCTTCAGAGGCCTACACAGACGGGCCCGATTTGTGGCGGACCGACGCGGTCGATACGCTACCGCTCGGATCGGTGGTCGGGTGGGTGGACCGTGCGGTCCCCAACTCGTTGCCCTCGTTCGTGGAGGAACCCGTGGCTCGATCGATCCGTCTCGTCATCCGCACCGCCGTTCTCGCGCTGGCCACCGTCGCGATCGGAGCGCCCCACGCCTACGCCCAGTCGGGCTCGTTCGGGAACGCCGTCGTCGTCGACGGCGACGCCCTCATCGTCGGCGAGCCCAACAACACCTTCCGGTCCGGGACCGTCTACGTCTACCGCAAGGTCGGTGGCGCTTGGGTCGAAGCGAGTCGGGTGACCTCACCGCAGTCCGAAAGGGCGGACGGTTTCGGAGCCCTCCTCGCGCTCGACGGAAACACCCTGTTCGTGGCCAGCCGAGACGGGCGGATCGACGCTTTCGAACGCTCCGGCCTGACGTGGGCGCACGCGAGCACACTCGACACCGAGGACCTCGCCCCGCTCGACCCGCGCTGCAACTACAACGGCTACTGCGGCATCGACTACGGGATGTCGATGGCGGTGTCCGGGGACTGGCTCCTCGTGGGTCAGACCAACGTGCAGACGGAGTTGAGCCGCCTTCGGCAGCGTCGACGGAGTGGAGGGGAAGGGGTGGAGCAGGTCCCGTCCGGCACCGTGTACGCGTACCGCCGACAGCCCGACGGGCGTTGGGCCGAAGAGCAGCGCTTCCAGTCTCATGCGCCCGAGTACGGCGACGCGTTCGGCGCCGCGATCGCGATCACCGGAGATCAGGCGCTCGTCGGTGCCCCGTTGGCGGGTCACGGGGGCGGCCCGGACGACGCGCCAGGTCGGGTCTTCCAGTACCAGCTCCGGGACGGTGCATGGCAAGAAGTGGGTGAGCTACCCGCCGAGCCCGAGGCGCAGTCCTCGTTCGGCCTGACGATCACGACGCACGGAGACCGCGCCGTCGTCGGTGCACCCTTCGCGCGACTCGGGTACGGCGCCGCGTATGTCTTCGAGTTGAACCGGGATACGGGCTTCTGGACCGAGACGGATCGCATCGACGGGCCCGAGTCGGAGGAGGGCGATGCGTTCGGGCACGCCGTCGCCATCGCGGGCGAAGATCTCTGGGTCGGGGCCCCGGTGAACCGAGGCATCGAGAACGGGATGACCTTCATCTACCCGCAGGGTGCAACGGACCCGGTTCGGTTCCGCTTCACCGAGCAGGAGACGAACACCGAAGACTCCTTCGGACACAGGATCGCCGGGAGTGAGGACATCGTGGCGGTCACGGCGTCCGGACTCGACCACCAGGCGGGCGGCGTCTTCGTGTACGAGCGGTCCGCGAGCGGTACGTGGGACCGGACAGAGCTGCTCCTCAGCCCCCCCGACGCGCTCGGCGCCGTCTTCGGCGAAGAACACCGCTGCACCGACGGCATGGCCGAGGGTTTCGAGTGCTCGGACGTGGAGCTCCTGGCCTACATCCCGATCTCCCTCCTCACGACACCCGAGCGCGCGCGGGGCGTGCGGGCCAACGACAACTGGGGGTGGACGGACGAGGAAACGGGACGGGAGTATGCCCTCGTCGGCCGCAACGACGGGACGTCCTTCATCGACATCACCGACCCGACGAACCCAATCCTGCTCGGGGACCTCCCGAAGACCGAGAACACCCCGCGCTCCCAGCTCTGGCGAGACATCAAGACGTACCGGAACCACGCGTACATCGTCGCCGACGGCGCGGGTGCGCACGGGATGCAGGTCTTCGATCTCACCCGACTCAGAGACGTCGTCGATCCGCCCGTACTCTTCGAGCCCGACCTCCTCTACCGGGGCGAAGGGCTCAACGTCGTCGAGAGCAGCCACAACGTCATCATCAACGAAGAGACCGGCTTCGCCTACCTGACGAGTCGCGGCTGCGCCGGCATGCACATGGTCGACATCAACGAGCCGATGAACCCCACCTTCGTCGGTTGTTCGGAGCCGGGCAGCACGCACGATGCGCAGTGCATCGTCTACCGGGGGCCGGACGCCGCGTACCAGGGGCGCGAGATCTGCCTCCGTATGGCCGGTGACCTCTTCCAGATCTCCGACGTCACCGACAAGGCGAATCCGGTCGAACTGTCGAACGCTTCGCACCCGAACCCGGCGTACATGCACCAGGGGTGGGTCACGGACGATCACCGGTACTTCATCATGAACGACGAGAGCGACGTGATTGCCGGGAACGTCGAGACGACCCGCACGTTGATCTGGGACCTCGACGACCTCGAGGATCCGGTGCTGGCGAAGGAATTCTTCGGTTCGATGCCCGCCAGTGCGCATAACCTGTACGTGAAGGGCGACTTCACCTACCAGGCCAACTACAAGTACGGGCTGCACATCCTCGACACCTCCGACCCGCTCAACCCGGTCGAAGTCGGGACGTTCGACACGTCACCACACGGGACCGGCGCCGGTTTCGGGGGTGCGTGGAGCACGTACCCGTTCTTCGACAGCGGCACGATTCTCGTGACCAGCATGCAGGAAGGGCTGTTCATGGTGAAGAAGCGGACGCGGCCGATCTCGTAGAAGCCCGCGAGGGCGGTGTGCCTTAACGAGGGCGCACCGCCCTGCATCTAGGGTGCACGGAAACGCACCGACCCCTGGACGCTCATGTCAGACGCTACCGAACGCTTCGGCTCCACCCCGCTCCTCGTCCTCGCACTCGGGATCGGCGCGTGTGCCACGACCGCGACGGCGCTATCGGCCCAGGAGGGCACGATCGTGTACACGCACTCGGTCGAGGTCGAGATCCCGGAGGAGATGCGCGCCCGCTTCGAAGGGCGTGGCCCGGACCGAGGTCAGCGAGGCGGTCGGCCCGGAGGGCCCGGCGCCCTCCCGAGGACTCGGACGAGCGAAGTGGCCGTCCTCTTCGACGGAAAGGCCTCGCTCATGAAGCCGATCCCGCGCGAGCCTGGTGAGGGTCGACCCGGCGGCCGCGGTGGAGACCGAGCCCAGGCGTTCCAGCGAAGGATGCGTGAACGTTCGGCCGCTCGGGGAGACCGCGAGACACTCGTGGGCGTCTACACGGACCTCGCGGTCGGCACGACGGTGGAGGGGCGCGAGTTCCTGACCCGCGCCTTCCTCATCGAGGGCGAGCGACCGCAGTACGCGTGGAGGCTGAGCGGTGAGCAGGCAGAGTTCCTCGGCTACCTCACCCAGAAGGCCACCGCGGAGTACGAGGGTCGCACGATCGAAGCCTGGTTCACGCCTCAGATCCCGATCATGGGGGGCCCCGGATCGTTCGGTGGGCTTCCGGGGATGATCCTCGTCGTATCGGTCGACGGTGGTAAGGAGCAGTACTCGGCCACTGCCGTATCCCTCTCCGAGGTCGCGGAGGGCGTCATCGTGGCCCCGACCGAAGGTGAGGTGTACTCCCGAGAAGCGTACGAAGAGATGGTCGCAGAGAAGCTCGAGGAACTCCGCCGGACGCGGGGGGGCGGACAGTGAGGCGCGCACTCACGGCATGCGCCATCGCATGGGGGGCGCTCACGACCACCGCCCCACTCCACGCCCAGGACGCATACGCCGTACACGGTCGGATTGCCGGCACGGACGGCGCCGTCATCGAGGGGGCGATGGTCGTGGCGCTGGCGCTGCCGGACTCCGTGCTCACGAAGTTCTCGCTGAGCGACGGGAGTGGACGCTTCACCCTGACCGGTGTCCCGTCCGGCGCCTACCTCCTCCAGGTCACGATGGTCGGACGCGAAACCATCCGGCGGCCCTTCTCACTCGAGGACTCCGACCTCGATGCGGGCACCATCGAGCTCGATGTGATGGCGGTCGACATGGAGGAGCTCGTGGTCAGCATCGAACACGTGCCCTTCGTCAACCGCCGCGACACGCTGGCCTACAACGCCAACGCGTTCGAGACACGAGCAAACGCATCGGTGGAGGAGTTGCTCGCGCGCCTTCCCGGCATCGAGATCGACTCCGACGGGACGATCACCGCGCAGGGTGAACAGGTGCAGAACGTTCTCGTCGACGGGCGGGAGTTCTTCGGCAATGACCCCACGATCGCGACCCGCAACCTCCCCGCCGACGCTATCGAAAGCATCGAGGTCTACGACCGCGAATCGGACATGGCCGAGTTCACGGGGATCGCCGATGGTCAGGAGCAGCGGACGATCAATCTCCAGCTCCGGGAGGAGGCCCGCTCCGGGTACTTCGGCTCCGTCGTCGGTGGACTCGGCGGAGGCCTCGAGCCCTCCGCGGTCATCGAGGCCCAGCCGGTCGGGCGCACCCGGTATCACGAGACGATCAACGTGAACCGGTTCAGCCCGAACACGCAGCTCGCCCTGCTCGGCGGGGCCAACAACGTGAACCAGGCCGGCTTCAGTTGGGGACAGTTCGTGGGCGGCGGCGGCGGACGGGGACAGTTCGGCGGTGGCGGCGGTCAGTTCGGGGGCGGGCGCGACGACGGTTTCACCGAGACGCTGGCCCTCGGCGCCAACGTGAACCACGACTTCTCGGAGGAGACGTGGATCCGGACGAGCTACTTCTATACAGGTCTCGACAACGTCCAGCGCCAGGTGACGACCTCGCAGCAGCTCCTCGGCTCGGCGGGCGCGGCGCTCCAGCAGTCGGCCAGCGATCAGACCACCGACAACACGAGCCACCGACTCAACGTCAACGCGCAGTATGAGTTCTCGGAAGGTCACGATGTGCGCCTGCGCGGCAACGCCTCAGCCGGGAACGCCCTTCGCACCACGCTCCAGGCCAGCTCCAGCGAGACGCTCGCGGGTGAGCGCCAGAACTCGGGATCGAGCACCAACGTCGTCGACTCCGACGACTTCGGCGGGTCTGCTTCGCTCACGTGGAGGAAGCGCCTCGGTGACGGGGGACGTGCCCTCGTGGCCACTGCGTCCGCCGAGTTGGACGATCCGGAGTCGGTTCGGGACCTGGAGTCGTCCACACTCGTCCGGGACGGCACCGGAGCCCTGGTGCCTCTCGACATCCTCCAGAGCCAGGAGGACTCCGAGCGCAATCTCGAGATGACCCAGAGGCTGTCGATCACCCAGCCGATCGGCGGGTCCGTCATCGAACTCTTCGGAGAACGGCACTCGGTCGACGAAGACGGCAGGCGAAGTGTCTTCGACCTCGGAAGCGGCGACCCCGTCCTCAACCCGACGCTCAGCTCGGGCTTCGATCGGACGTACGCGTACAACCGCGGTGGCCTTCGCTTCAGCCGCAACTCGGAGCGTCACCGCCTCGTGCTCGGGGTCCAGGCCCAGCGATCGAAGCTCGAGAGCACGATCCACGAACGGGACCAAACGATCGAGAACGGCTTCACCCACGTCCTGCCGAGCCTCGACTACCGACTGCAGTACGACGACAGCAAGACGCTTCGGTTCCGCTACACGACACGAACGCGCGAGCCGTCGATGACCGAGCTTCAGCCCTTCGTCGACAACACCAATCCCACGCGGACGTACGTCGGCAATCCGAACCTGACGCCCGAGTACGCACACACGCTGAACACGGAGTACCGGTTCTTCGACCAGTTCTCCTTCGTGAACCTCTTCACCTATGCGCGTTTCTCGTACGTCGACAACGAGATCATCCAGAGCCGCGTGTACGACGACCGCGCGTTCCAGACGACGACACCGGTCAACATCGATCACAGCTGGTCCGCCAACCTCGGCGTGAACTACGGTCGACCCATCCGCCCGCTCGGCGCGGACATCGACATCGAGTACAGCGTTGCCCACACGCGGGGCGTCGAGCTGCTCAACGAGGTCCAGAACAACAGCCGGATCTGGCGGAACAGCATCGACGTGAGCCTGGAGAACCGGGACAAGGACGTTTTCGAAATCCGAGGCGGCGCGAGGCTCTCTTTCAACGACATCTCCTACACACTCAACGACGAGCTCGACCAGGGGTATCTGGACAAGCGCCTCTACGCGAATGGGACGCTGCACGTGGGCGCCGGCTGGACGCTCCAGAGCCAACTCGACTGGGCGCTCTACGACGAAGACGTCTTCGGTGAGGGTGATCGGAACGTGGCCATGCTCCAGGCATCGGTCTCCCGCATGGCCATGGACGACCGGGTCGAGATCGAGTTGGTGGGCTTCGATCTGCTCGACCAGAACAAGGGCGTCACCTACACCAACGGCTCCAGCTTCATCTCGGAGCGGAGAGCGGAAACCCTCGGACGTTATGTGATGCTCCGCGTGAACTACCGGCTCGGATCACTCGGGATGGGCGGAGGGGACCGCGGTCGGGGAGCCTTCCGGGGGCGCCGCTGACGCGGAGCTCAGTTTCACGTCACCGGTAGGAGGCGGACGGGGTGGTCCGGAATCGGGACTCGACGATCTCTCGTGTATCTCTGACGATCGCATAGAAAGCATCGAGCTCGGACGGATCCCAGGCGATACCCTGCCCCTCTCCGGGCATCGGGACGATCTCGACGAGTCGGAGCACGGAGCCGGCCTCCGGTAGTTCGGCGACGTACACCTCGGCCCAGTCGTGGCCGGTCAGGTAGAGCTTCCCGTCGGGACCCCACGCCCCGCCGGAGTTGCTTCGGTCGAGGAAGCGCTCCACGATGACCGGGGGGAAAACGTACCCGCCGATCGGGCGCCACTCGTCGTCGAACCGAACGATCGTGGTCCATGATGGTCCCCGACCGGGCTGGCCCCCGCGGCCCTCGTAGTTGGCAAAGCCGACCCACCACGAACCGTCGTGACGATCGACCCAGGTGGCAGAGCCCTGGAAGACGCCGAAGCTCCGACTCCCGATGTGCTCCATCGCGTCGACGTCCCACATCTCGATCGAACTCACCATCGGGACGTCCGGGTAGTTCGAGTGGGCGGCGTAGAGGACACCGTCGCGGACGATGCCACTGTTCAGGTGGATCACTTCGCCCCCGTCCTCGCCCTTCCATGCGTCGACGACCTCCCCGGTCGTCTTGTCGAGCTTCGTGATGGCGAAGTTGTCGATGGCGTAGAGATGGTCGGCGTCCACCGCGACCGCCTGTCGGGCCTGCTCCGACCCGATGCGTCGAACCTCGTCGAGAGAGCGGGCGGCCTCCGACCGCAGCACCGTCGTTCCCTCGATGTAGACGGTTTCCCCGACGCGCTGGCGACGCACGGTGAGGTCGTAGCGCGTCCCATCCACCATCGCCGCCGCGGTGACGTGGGCCATCTCCGAGTGCACCGTCTCGGGAAGGGGCCCTCCGGCAAAGATTTCGGACAAGACGCGGCCGTCGGTATCCGCAGGGCGCGCGCCGAGCAGGGCCAGGGTCGTCGGCGCGATGTCGATATTACCGGTGGGGACATCACTGACCACGCCGCGCCCGATGTCGGGACCGAAGGCCACGAAGGATGCCCTCAAGTCGAAGTCGGAAGCACTTCCGTGTCCCCCGACTCCTCCGGCGTGGACGACCCCCGCCCACCCGTGTGCATTCTCGTCGTCCGACCAGGCGGCTGCGGCCAGGAGGTCCGCCGACCGCTCGTGCTCCCAACCGATCGCGTCGAAGGACACCGTTCCCGGCACGACCCCGGCCGTGGAGCCAGGAGCCGAACTCCGACTGAACACGGGCCCGATGTCCGGGGACGCCTGGAGTACGCGAGCGATCGCCTCCACGCGCGCCGACCCTCCCTCGTTCACATGGATCGCCCCGCCCGCGACGACCACGTCCCGCGAATCGTCACTCTCCTTGAGGCCTGCCCCGACGACCAGGTCCGTGATGGACGCGCCGCCTACGCGGGTGGAGAAGCCGTGGTCCGAAGTCAGCAGAACGTTGGTCCGGGCCAGCAGGCCCCGTGCCTCCAATCCATCGACCAACCGCCCGATCTCGGCATCGACGGCCCGCAACACCTCCTCGGTCTCGGGCGCCCCGATTCCGAACGCGTGTGCGGTGTTGTCCGGCTCGGTCAGCCAGACGGCGAGGACGTCGGCGTCGGCCCGGTCGATGCCGATCTCCAACACGGCGTCGATAGCCCGCGCGGCGAGCGCCGTCTGGGCTCCGTCGCCAGGCGCGCCCGGCACGGGGCCGAGAAGCCGGCGGACTACGGGTCCCAGCGTATCCGGGATCGTCAGGGAGTGGTGGACCAGACCCGCCCCCGCTCCCGTGTGATTCATCAACATGCCCGAGCCGGCGGAGCCCGACGAAGCGGCGAAGAACGTCAGCCCTCGCGCCTCCAGGAGTTCACCGAGTGACGGGACCGTCAGCAGCTGCCCGCCGGTCGATGCGTGCACTTCCTGCAGGTCGAAGGCCGAGCTGGCATCGAGCACTCTTCGCGGATCGACCTCGGGGAGATACACCGAGTTACCCAACAGACCGTGCCTTCCCGGCGCCGTGCCCGTGAAGATCGCAGGCCCGTTCACACGGGTGACCGTCGGGAAGACCGCGTGGTGGCGCAGACCGCGCACCCCCGACTCGGCCAGGCCATCGAGGCGCGGCATCAGGTCGGGGGTGATGTAGTCCGGCCGGAGGCCATCCACGACGACGATCAGGACTCGATCTCCGTGCAGCGATTGGCCGGCCCCGTGAGACGTCGAGGCCGAGAAGAGGGCGATGACGGTGGCTACGAGGCGGAGTAGAGCGGTGGGCCGGATGGACACGAGTACCTCGCGACCGGGGGTGGTTCAGCGAACGACGCCGTCAGGATCACCATGGTGCCGCCGACGAACAACCGCCGATCCGGGGCACACACGAAACCGATACACGGCCGTGACCCTGCCCTCCGAGAGTCGTTTCGGAGCCGTAGCAGATCCGCCCCCGAATCGATGCGCTCGACGGCTAGCCTCCCCCCGACGGGTCCCGCACAGGGCCTCGAACACGAAGCTTGCATGGAGCAATGAACGCATGATGGGATATTCACGGTTGCGCGCGATCCTCGGCACGGGGATGCTCGCCGCCTTTCTGAGCGGAGCCGGGGTCGGGTCCGCGGCCGCCCAAACGGGCGCAATCTCCGGGCGCGTCGTCGAAGCCGCCGGAGGCTCGGGTCTGGCCTCGGCCCAGCTTCGACTGGTGGGGCCCGGTGTCGGCACTCTGTCGAACAGCACGGGCGCCTTCGCCCTGAACCGCGTACCGGTCGGCACGCACGAGTTGATCGTATCGTACGTCGGCTACACCGATGTCCGGCAGCCGGTGACGGTTCGCGCGGGTGAGACGGCCGAGCGGTCGATCCGCATGGAGGTCAGCGCGGTCGAGCTGGACGGCGTCGTGGTGTACGGTGCCGCCACCCGAGGTCAGGCAGAGGCCCTGCAGCGCCAGAGAACCTCCCTTCAGATCACCAACGTCGTCTCGGAGGAGCTCTTCAACCGGTTCCCGGACCGGAACGCGGCCGAGACCGTCCGCCGCCTGCCCGGGATCTCCGTGGACCGGGATCAGGGTGAGGGTGAGTACGTGCAGATCCGCGGCGTCGACCAGGAGTACAACTCGCTGACGATCAACGGAATCCGCATCCCCGCCCCCGATGAAGCCGACGGTCAGCGCAGCGTCGGTCTCGACCTCATCAACAACTCGCTCCTCGGCGAAATCGAGGTCGTGAAGGCGATCTCGCCGAACATGGACGCCGACGCCGTCGGAGGCGTCGTCAACTTCGGTCTTCGACGCGCGCCCCAGGGCGGCGTCGGTTCCCTCAGCGCCGGCTTCGGCCTCAACGACCAGACGTCGGACTTCAACACGCTGGGCTCGGACATCCAGGACTTCGCCGGGATCTTCGGGACTCGCTCGACGGACGGTCGCTTCGGCCTTCTGCTCGACGGCGCCTACTTCAAGACCGCCCGCGACTCCAAGCTGCGCGAGTTCGAATACGACGACGGAGACGGCTCGATCGACGACGTCATCTTCGCCCAGCACACGAACGACTACGACGTTCACCGCCAGCGGTTCGGTGGGAGCGCCACCCTGGACTTCGTCCCCGCAGTCGGCAGCGAGGTCTACGGGACCGCGAGCTACAACGTCTACCTCGACGATGAAGTGCGCCGCCTGGTCGACTTCAACATCGACGACGGTGAAGAGACGCGTGAGACCCGGAACCGCCTCGAAGACCAGCGCGTCGCGCTCTTCATGGCGGGCGGGAGCCACGACCTCGGCTCGGTCCTGATCGACTACAAAGGCGCATGGATTCGGTCGACCGAGGAGCTACCCGACCGGACGTACCTCCGCTACCAGCGGGACGTCCCACTCGATCAGTTCTCGAACGACCAGATCAAGGGCTTCGACGGGACCACGACCTTCACGGGTGCGGACGCCCCGACCCTGAATCGAATTCGCTGGGACGACATGCTGAAGCGCGACCAGGATGCCTCGTTCCAGACGAACTTCACCGTGCCGTTCTCGATGGGCGGGAGTCGGAGCACGGTTCAATTCGGCGGGAAGTTCCTCCGGAAGGACGTGTCGTTCGATCGGGTACGCTTCCAGATGACGAGCTTCTCCCAGCCGTCCACGTTGGGCGAGGGCGAGTTCGGGTTCGAAGACGTGCGCTACGACGGAGCAGCGCTGCAGCCGTTGCTGACCGACTGGGGGGACGAGCGCAACGTCACCGACGACTACGAGGCGACCGAGGACGTGGCGTCGGTCTACGCCATGGCCACGATCAACCCGTCCGCGAGCGTGTCCGTGTTGCTCGGTGGTCGCTACGAGGACACGTCGACCGAGTACCAGCAGCCGAACCCCGAAACGGAGTCGGCGCCTCTGACGGGGTCCGGTGGGTACGGCAACTTCATGCCGTCCGTCCACCTGACGATCCGCCCGGACGACCGGAGCAACATCCGCCTGGCGTACACCACGGGACTCGCTCGCCCGAGGTACCAGGACCTCGTGCCCCGCCGGGTGGTCGACGAGGACGAACTCACGATCAGCTACGGCAACCCCGATCTCGAGCCGCGTACGGCCGACAACCTCGACTTCATGTACGAGCGGTACACGTCGCGTCTCGGCATGGTGAGCGCGGGTGTGTTCTACAAGCGCTTCCGCGCCTTCCAGACGACCCGGCGCTTCAACGAGACGATCGGCACCGACGTCTACGAGGCCACGCAGAAGGTCATGGGTGACGGCACGGCCTCGTACTTCGGGGTCGAGTTCGCCTTCAACCAGCGGCTGTCCGGAATCGCGCCCGCGCTCGCGGACTTCAGCCTCTTCGGGAACTACAACTACACACACTCCGAAGGCGAGGTCGGCGGACGCATGCTTCCGTTGACGAACAGCCCCGAGCATACCGGTAACCTCTCCATCCTCTACGACAACGCAGGGCTCGGCCTCTCGTTCGTCGTGGCCGGCAACTACCGGGATGCGCTGTTGATCGGAGTCGGGGATGCGGAGCACAACGACGTCTACTTCGACGCGGAGTTCCAGCTCGACCTGTCCGTGACCAAGTCCATCTCCGACCGGCTCGTCGTGAGCGGACAGGTGAACGGACTGACGGCCAACGAGGAGCATCAGTACCTCGGAGATCCGAGCCTCGACTCGGCCCGGCTCCTCCAGTGGGAGCAGTACGGCCCGTATGCGACCGTGACGCTGCAGTACCAGTTCCGGTAGAGCGACCCGGAGCGAACACCGACGGGTCGGGTCTTCGGGCCCGACCCGTCACACGGCGCCGAACCCGGGTGCCCTCCGTGTGTAGCACACCACCGATCGGGCTCTGGCCCGGATCGACCCGCGCGTCCAAGCTACGCCGGCGTTCACCTCAATACGGAAACCAACATGACGTCCAGGATACTCCGCTCCACCCTCGCCATCGCTGCGCTGGGACTGATGGCCATCGCGCCGAAGTCGGCCGAGGCCCAACTCACGATGGAACAGGCCCAGACGGCCGTGGACGCGGCCGAGGCCGAGGCGCGCGCCAACGGCTGGAACCTCACCTTCCTGGTCGTCGACGCCGAGGGCGTGCCGGTCTATCTGCGCAGGATGGACGGTGCCAGCCCGCGGACCTACGACATCGTGGGCATGAAAGTCCACGTCGTCCTCGAGACCGGGGCCACGACGCGTGAGTACGGCGAAGGGCTGGCTGCCGGCACGGTCGACAGCATTCCGGGCGGCATCCACTACGAGGGCGGTGTTCCCGTGAAGATGAGCGGAGTGCTCGTCGGCGCGATGGCCGCGAGCGGCGCTCGGGGCTCCGAGGACGCTCAGGCGGTACGCGCCGGGTTGGCCGCGATCGGGGCGGAAGTCATCCGCTGACGAGTTGGCAGGACGAGGGGCGGGGTCGACCGGCGTCGACCCCGCCCTTCTCTCTACCCTCCGATTTGCGCCAGTAGGGTCCTGACCGCGGCGTCCAGCTGACTATCGACGCTGCGGTACCACTCTCCCGTGGCGCGCTCGACCTCGACGTCGACCGGTCGCGGCACCAACTCCATGTTTTCACCCCGGTTGTCGCGTATATAGGTGCCCGGCATACGCACCTGGGTCCCGTCGACCAAGCCGCGACTCCCGGTGAAGATGATCCACCCGGCCGTTGGTTCACCCACGACGGAGCCGAGGCCGAGTTCACGATAACCCTCCGTGAAGTCCTCGCCGTCCGACAGGGTGTTCTGGTTCGTGACCAGTACCGTCGGTGCCAGCAGCGCACGCTGACCCAGTCGCACCCGCGCCGGCGCGCGCACGTCGCTCCCCCGCCCTTCCATCGTCAGGTAGCTGCGGCGCGCCAGGACGTCGATGGCGTAGACATTCACGAAGCCGCCGTTGTTGTCCCGCACGTCGATGACCACGCCGTCCTTGGCGTGGTTGAGCTGATCGAGGTCGCGGATGTACTGCGTGAGCGACTCCGCCGACATCGACGGGATGTGCACGTAGCCGAGGCGGCCACCGCTAGCCTCCTCGACATACGTGCGCCTCGACTCCACCCAATTCCGGTACACGAGCTGACTCTCGGCACCTGCCGACGTGGCGAGGACCTCGACCTCCCGGGTATTCGACCCGTCCGACACCCCGAGCACGACCTGACGACCGTCGGCGTCACGCAGGAGGGCGGAGAGGTCCGAGGAACCATCGAGGATCGCGCCATCGAGGGAGACGAGCCGATCCCCCGCAGAGATGCCACCCGCCACATCCGCCGGGCCGAGTTCGAGAACCTCGGTCACGATGAATCGTCCGTCCCGCTCGTAGCCGATCCGGTCGAAGCGCAGCCCGAGCCGACCCGTCGTGTGTCCATCGCCCCCACCGGGTGCACCCGTGCGTCCGGAGTGGCCGAGGTGGGAAGCGTTCAACTCCCCGAGCATCATGTCCATGAGTCGGCCGAACTCGGCTCGAGTTCGCGCTCCCTCGATCCGGGGTCGGAAGGTGTCGCGGACGCCGTTCCAGTCGACGCCGTGGAAGTCCGGGTCGTAGAAGCCATCACGCATCTCACCCCACCCCTGTTCGAACGCGGCGACCTTGGTCTGCTCGAAGTCGTCGAGGACATCGGCCGACGTGGTCACCGTGCGCTCGCTCCCACCGGGCCACGAGACGACACGCAGCTGTCCGCCCCTCGTCGTGTAGAGGGAGCGTCCATCTTCTGAGAAGGCGAGCGGGTTCCCAGCCACCTCCAGCTCGTCGATGTCGACGTCTCCGTTCGGGCCGAAGGTGATTCGGTGGAGAGCCCCCTCACCTGTGAGCACCCCGGACGTACCGTCGGGATGGAGGAGGACGGCACCCACCGAGAAGTCCGTCGGCACGACACCCCCACGACGCCGAATCCCGTCGAAGTCGATCGTGACTTCATCCGGAACCGCGGCGGGCTGCCCGGGCTGCGGAGCCTCGTCCGATTCGGCCCCTTCGTCGTCCTCTTCCTCCGACGGCTCGTTGAAGAGGTCCCGGAAGCGTTCTTCGTCGAAGGTCGGCGGTGCGGGCACCAGATCGACCCGGATCAGCTCACCCGGCTCGGTCCTCTGTGCCGTACGGTAGACGATGAAGTCCCCGGTGGCGCTCCACTCGATCGATCCGAAGAAGGAGCTGGCCACGAAACTCACCTGGCGCGGCCGCCCCCCGTCGACCGGGACGACCAGGACGTTGCTGAACTCGTCGGTCTCCCCGCCGTACGCGATCCAACGGGAGTCGGGTGACCACGCCGCCCCTCCCGCGAGGTCGGACGCGAGCCGCCGGTCGTCACCGCTCTCCCAGTCGACGACCCGTAGCTCACGCTCGTCGTGCAGCTGGCGGAAGTACAGCAGGTGGCGCCCGTTCGGAGAGAAGCCGCCGACCTGATCACGAGCACCGCCGCTGGTGACGGCCCGTTCGGTTCGCTGGACGAAGTCGTAGTGGTAGAGCTTCGGCGTGCCCGAGCGCCAGGAGGCGTACACGATCCCGTTCGAGTCTGGGGTCCACGCGATCCCGAATTCTGCAGCCGACGTTCGCGTCACCTGGCTGGCGGGGGCGTCGCCTTCCATCGATGCGGCCCACACGTCCCCTCCGGCGGTGAAGGCCCATTTCTCTCCGTCGGGAGAGACCACCACCCCACTCCAGCCCGACTCTTCCTCTTCGAAGGATGGCGTCGGAGCCTCGACGGATCCCATCAGAGTGATATCGATCTGCGCATGGCGCCCGGTCGAGGTGTCGAGTGTCCAGATGCCGAAGTCGCGCTCGAAGGCCATCCTCGATCCATCGGCCGAAATCGAGGGAAAGAGGACACGACCGCCTCGAAAGGTCGTAACGGCCTCGTCGGCGCCACCGAGCGTGGACCGCCAGATGTTCTCGGCACCGGAACGATCGGACATGAAGTACAGGGCATCGCCCCCCGCCGACCACATCGGCCAGAGGTTCTTGCCGCCTACCGAAACCGGACGGTACGACGGAACCCCGCCCTCCTCGGTCGCCTCGTCGACGATCCAGATCTCCGATTCGTCGATGTGGCTGTGGCCGTTCCGCCACCACTGTCCGAGCGCCATGTCTCCGCGGGTCGAGATCGCCAGCCGCCCGCCCGTGCCCGGGGCCGCGAAGTACTCCCCTTCGTAGCGGTCCCCGGCCACCACCATCGGCGTACCTCCCGCCACACGGACGCGGTAGACGTCGTGGGTACCCGCCACGTCCTGCGCACTCGAACTGAAGTAGAGCCACGCCCCGTCGGGTGACCACCCGTTCAACTGTTCCGAGGCCGCGTCATGGGTGACGCGTCGGAGCGCCCCCGAGGAGAGGTCGAGGACGAAGATGTCCAACCCTCCGTTCCGATCGGAATTGAAGGCCAGGAAGCGCCCGTCCGGCGAGTACAGGGGCCGAGACTCGTGCGCGGAGTGAGCGACCAGGAGGCGCGCGGCGCCTCCGCTCGACGGGACCGTCCAGATGTCGCCGCCGGAGACGAAGGCGATCTCCGACCCGTCGGGAGAAATCCCGGGCTCGTACAGGGAGGCGAGCCCCTGTGCCTCGGCGTGTGAAGGAGGCCCTGAAAAAACGGCCGAGACGAGTACTGCGGCGGAGAGGAGGCGATTCATCGAGGTCTCCAGGTGAAGCCCGAACAGGTCGAACGGCTACCGTCTGCGGCGAGTCCGGGCAAGCGCGCGCCGCGAAACGGTGGGCTCGAGTGCGGCCGACGATGGGGCCGGAACGGCGCGAGAATGGTGCCTAAGCTGTTGAAGGCCTTCGGGTTCGTCCTACAAGCGACGCATGTTCACCCCGATCCCCCGCTGGCAGCGGCACCCGGGACGGGTCCCGACGGGCGACGACGCGATCCTTCAAACCTCGGGAAACCGCATGGTTGTTTGCCAAACACGCGGTCAAGGGGGTTGCGGACTCACCCGCTTTTAGCCGACAATGAGTGCGTTCGTACCGGATGCGGGTCTCACTATCTGAACGGGAGCATCAAGCATGACCAAAGACGACTTCGCGGCGAAGCTTGCTAAGAAGACCGACCTGAGCAAAGCCAAGGCGCGCGAGGTAATCGACTGCATCTTCTCCACGGAGCCGCGGGAGGGGATCATCGCGATCGAGCTCGACGCTGGCCGCGATTTCACCGTGACCGGCTTCGGCACCTTCGGTACCCGCCGGCGGAAGGCTCGTGAGGGCCGCAACCCGCGCACGGGAGCCACGATTCAGATCCCGGCCATGACCGTTCCGACCTTCAAGGCCGGGAAGGGACTGAAGGATCGCGTCCGCACCTGATCCTGACCGCGTCCGGTAGGACGTACAAAGAGCCCCGCCCGGTCTTCGGACCGGGCGGGGCTTCTTCGTGCGCGGTGGGAGCGTTCTACTCGGCGCGGAGGGCGTCGTTCGCGTCGATCGCGAGGGCGCGCCGCGCCGGTGCCACGCAGGACACGAGGCCCACGAGACCCACGGTCCCCAGTCCGAGTGCCACGGACCGAGCGATGGTCGCGAGCATAGCTCCTCTCTCCGCATCGGGATCCTGGAGCTGCAGCAGAAGCCAGGCCGCCAGAGGGATGCCGAACAAGGCCCCGAGCCCGAGTTGTGCCAGTGCTCGGCGTAGAATCGTATAGGCCAACGTCGTCCGACTTGCGCCCAGGGCCGACCGAATACCGATCTCGCGCGTACGCTCGGAGACCGAGAAGGATACGATCGCATAGATGCCGGACGCGGCCAGGGCGATCAGAATGCCGACGAGGAGGCTCATGGCGGCCGTGATCCCGACCGCCACGTACCAGTCTCCCTGCTGGACCTCCCCGAGCACCACCGGCGTCCCGACGATGACCGAAGGATCGGTCTCGGAGACGATCTCCCGGAGCCGAGGGGCAAACTCTTCCGGGCCGATGCCGACGTGAACGCCCAGTTGAACCGGATGGATGCTGCCAGCCGGCTCGACGAAGTACACGCCCGGTGAACCGTTCCTCGATACCGTGTTCATCCCGAGGCGGCCCACGACACCGACGATCTCGTGCCAGGGATCATCAGTCGACTCGGCGGAGGACACGAGCCGGATTCTCCGACCGACCGCACCCTCGCCCCCGATCATCTCCTCGACGAAGCGAGCGTTGACGATGACGGGTCGCACGTCGCCGTCGATGTCCCCGCGGTCGAAGTCCCGACCGGCCAGGATCGGTTGTCTCAGCTGTGAGAAGAAGTCGACGTCGACACGCGCGACGCGAACCCACCGCGCCGACGCGTCGTCGCGGTCCGGCCCATCGACCCGCACGAGCCGCGACCGGTGGTTCATCCGGGGGAGCGCGTCGGCGAAGACGGCTGCGCGCACACCGGCTTCCGATGCGAGCCGCTCTCTGAGCCGCTCCTGTACGGCACCGAAGCTCTGCGAAGACGCAGCTGCCTCACCGAGCGCGGGCGTCTCGTTCATCGACCGGCGGAGTTCGACGGCCAGGAACTCCTCTGCGGGAACACCCACCCGCAGGTCGGAGTCGGCGAGTTCGTTCAGGTAACCGGTGATCCCCACGGCAAAGCCGATGACGCCGACGGCGAGAGCCACATCGGCCACGATCAGCGCGCCGGTGACGCCACCGAACCGTACACCCGAGCGACCCGAATCGGCGGCCCGGATGTTGCCGTGGATGTCCCCCCTCGTAATCCGCAGCGCGGGCACGACACCCGCAACCGTCGCACTCATGACCGTGAAGAGGGCAGCCCAGGGGAGCACCGACATCGGAACGCCCAGGTCGACCCAGTACGGAAGGATGGAAGACCCGGCCATGACCTCCCACGGTACCCGTCGGATGGCCACGTCGACGACGAGCAGGCCGGCGCCTGCGGAACAGACGGCAAGCACCAGCGTCTCCACGAACACCTGGGAGACGATCCGACTCCGCCCGGCCCCGAGCGCCGTGCGAACGGCGAGTTCACGGAATCGAGTGGCTGTCCGCGCGAAGACGAGCATCGCGACGTTGGCACAGGCCACGAGCAGGAGGAGCCCCCCGAGCAACCGCATGAAGTGGAACTCCGGCAGCGCACCGAAGCCCCCCCGCGGGAGTCCGACGTACATGTACGAAAAGGGCACGACCTCGAGAGCCAGCCGAGAGGGCCCCCGGTTGGCGGGATGCGTGTCGGGGAGTCGGATCCTCGACACCTCCGCATGCGCCTCGTCGGTCGTCACCCCGTCCGCCAGGCGGGCCACGACCCGCAGAGGGGGCCCTTCACCGGGTCCCGTGGCGGGACTCCGCCGCAGGGGTACCCACAGCTGATCCCGAAAGGGAAAGAAGAACCCCTCTGGCATGACGCCCACGACCGTGTGCGGGGTGCGGCCGACGAGAACCGTGCTGCCGACGACCTCAGGGTCCCCGCCGAAGCGGGAGGTCCAGACATCGTGGCCCAGAAGGACCACGTCGGTTCCTCCCGGGCGCTCGTCCTCGCTGTCGAGCAGTCGCCCCATCAGGGGAGCGACCTCCAGCATGGCCAGGGCCGCGGCCGTGACCTCGGCGCCGGGGACGGAGGCGGCCCGGCCGTCGGGCGACGCCAAGTTGAACGCGCCGTTCCGAAAGGCCCCCAGACTCTCGAAGGACGACGACTCGTCGAAGAGAATCTCCAGGTCACCCTCGGTGGGAAGCGTCATCACCCCGGACGCCGGGTCCCAGAAGCGGACGGTACGGATCCGATTCCCGCTGTCCTCCGGGAGAGGCCGGTCCAACGCCTCGGCCAAATGCATCGGCGCCATCCCCGTGGGGATCCCCAGGGCGAGAGCCACCATGGCGACGAGGGTCAGCCCCGGGTGCTTCACCATCATCCGCAGCCCCAGACGCACATCGACCCACGAGAAGCGGAGGCGGTCGACCCACCGCAGCCCCCTGGCCGCCCGAGCCGCGGCCCGGTGTGACTCGACGTGGCCGAACTCGACGTGCGCACGTCGGGACGCCTCGGCCTGGCTCATGCCGCGGGCCACGAGATCGTCGGTCCGCATCTCGATGTGCGTGCGAAACTCCTCCCTCATATCGGCCTCGATGCGGTTCCGGCGCAGAAGGCCATCGACCATCGAGCGGCACCACGCCATCGCGCGGCGGTGAAATGGGGGCCGCGGCGGTGGCCCGGTCACGACTCCACCTCCCGCGTTTCGGCGGCCAACGCGAGGGACATCGCGTCGGCGAGTCGGCGCCAACCTGCCTCTTCTTCGACGAAGTGCTCGCGGCCGGAGCCGGTCAGGCGGTAGAACTTCGCCCGCCGGTTGTTGTCCGATCGCCCCCACTCGCTCTCGATCAGGCCTCGGTGCTCGAGCCGATACAGAGCCGGGTACAACGCCCCCTGTTGGATGGCGATCGCTCCTCCGGAGATCTCCTGGATGCGCAGGAGCACTCCGTACCCGTGCACGGCGCCGAGGGACACCGCTTTCAGAATCAGCAAGTCGAGGGTGCCAGGCAGGATCTCGGCATGTTCGGACACAGACTCTCCTAGTTCAGTTAGGAGAAGGCTCGACGCACTCTCCTAAGTTGTCAAGGAGAGGCCTCCGGTCTACCGTGACCTCCCCGTTACCGCAGGCACCCCCCGCTCCCCGGCGATATCCGCGAGAATCCGACGGACCCGGTCAACGCCCACGCCACACCACCGACGACCATGACGAACGCCCTACGTTCGAGACTCACCGTCGCCCTCGTCACGGGAACCGCCCTGCTGGGTGCGGCCTGCGGACGCGCCGAGCCCGCCGATCGTACAGGGACCGGAACCGACTCCACCCCGGCACCCACGCGTGTGGTCGTCATGATCGCCGACGGCGCCGGGTTGTCCCACTGGACCATGGCCTACATGGCCGACCCTTCGATCGGGGTGTCGGACATGCAGATCGGCCTCGTCGATACGCAGGGCGCCGATCATGTCGTCTCCGGCAGCGCGCCCACGGCCACGGCGTACGCCACGGGGGTCAGGACCTTCATGGGAGCTGTGGGCGTCGGGCCGGACTCTTTGCCCGTGGAGAACGCCACCGAGGCGGCCGCGGCGCGCGGGCTCGCCACGGGACTGATCACCACCACCTCGATCGTCGACGCCACTCCGGCCTCGTTCGCACTCCACAGTCCGACACGCTACGCCTTCCCCGAACTCTCCCGACAGTTGGTCGACCGCGAACTGACCGTCGTTCTCGGAGGCGGTCGCATGTCGTTCGACGGTCCAGCACAGGGGGACGACGGCGCTCTGATGGATCGGATTCGGTCCGGCTACACGTACGTGGAGACGATCGAGGAGCTCACCGCTGTCGACCCGTCTTCGACCGATCGGCTCTTCGGGCTCCTCGCGCAGGGGGACATGGGCATCGTGCCCGACCGCGGTGAGAGCGCGCTGGCCACCATGGTCGAGAAGGCGCTCGGCATCCTCGATCGGGACCCGGACGGGTTCTTCCTCATGATCGAGAACGAGGAGTCGGATACGCAGTCCCACGCCAACGCCGACATGGGTACGATCGTCGGCGAGATGCTGGACTTCGCGGCCGCCGTCCGACAGGTCCTGGACTATCAGGCCGCGCATCCCGAAACGCTGGTCCTCGTCACGTCGGACCACGAGACCGGCGGGGTTTCCCTGGACTACGACGACGATCGCGACGTCGTGATGGGCTACTCCTCGGGATCCCACACGGGGGTCATGGTCCCGCTTTTTGCGCGGGGCCCGGGCGCCGAAGCCTTCGGCGGGATCCGCAGGAACGACGAGGTCGGCCGAGCCCTTCTGCGCGTCCTGCGCGGGGAGCGCTGAGCGCCTCCACCCGTCGGCGGGTGCACCGGTCTCCCGTGCGCAACGCGCACCCCGACTTGCACCATCGATCACAAGTGTGTACATTTGAATAAATATTCAAACCGCCGTATCGCGTACGGAACCTCGAAGATGCCCCGATGCCAACGAAAACTAAGCCAACCGAGTGCCGATGCACTCGGACGGGTGTCGGGGTTTGGCATAATGAACCGCTGTTGTCGTATGAAATCCCCAGCGAACCTGAATAAGGAGCCGTACCGCCGGAGTCTGTGATCCCACGCGAGTAGCGAACGAAGTGACACGGACCGGCCCTTCCCTGACGAAGTGCCGGTCATTTTTTACCCTCGATCCCACACCGATCATGCACGAGAACGAAGCCCAAGGACCTGCCGCATACCCGCTCTACGACGCCGAATTCGAGCATGACGCGTGTGGCATGGGCTTCGTCGCATCCATCGCGGGTGATCCGAGCCACAGACTCATTCAGTTGGCCCTTCGTGGGCTGACCAACCTGGCCCACCGCGGGGCCGTCGGCGCCGATGGTCAGTCGGCCGACGGGGCGGGCCTCACCATTCAATTGCCGGTCCGACTCCTCGAACGGGATGTCCCGACGATCGCAGACCATGACGGTCTCGTCGGCGTGGCCATGGTCTTCTTGCCCCAGGACCCGGCGGACGCGGAACACGCCCGCCTTCTGATCGAGACGGCTGCGGTCGAGTCCGGCGCCGTGTCCCTCGGGTGGCGGCTCGTTCCGACCGACCCCGACGCCCTCGGGCAGGTGGCACACGCGGCCATGCCTCGTGTCGAACAGCTGATCCTCGGCTCTGCTCCTGCGACGGCCGACGACGACGATGGCGCCCTGGCCTCTGCGCCCGACGACTCGGCCTTCGAAACGCTGCTGTACGCGGCCCGTCGGGACGCGGAGGCGAGGCTGTCCGACGTCGGTCTCGACGCCTACATCGTCTCGATGTCGTCCCGGACGGTCGTGTACAAGGCGCTCGTTCAAGGGGAAGTCCTGACCCGGTTCTACCCGGACCTCGCCGACCCCGAGACGGTCTCGGCTCTGGCCGTCTTCCACCAGCGCTTCGCCACCAACACCACACCGCAGTGGCATCTCGCTCAGCCGTTCCGGCGGATCGCCCACAACGGCGAGGTGAACACCCTCCTCGGAAACCGGGCCTGGATGGCGGCTCGGGAAGGTGAGCTCGCCGCATCGGAGTGGGGCCGCCAGGTCCCTTCCCTCGCGCCGGTTCTCTCCCACGCCGGGTCGGACACGGCCTCCCTCGACGAAGCCCTCGACCTCCTCATCACCTCGGGATGTGACGTACTCGAGGCGATGGCGTCTCTGATTCCGGAGGCCTGGGAGCGGATGCCCGGCATCGACCCGGAGCTGCGCGCTTTCTACGAGGTCCGGGCCTGCGTGGGTGAACCGTGGGAGGGCCCCGCAGGGCTCGTCTTCACCGACGGAGCCGTCGTGGCGGCTTCGATGGACCGCAACGGTCTGCGCCCCGCTCGATATCAACGGACCAGCGACGGGCTCGTGATCGTAGGATCCGAAGTCGGCATCCTCGACCTGCCGCCCGGAGAGGTTCTGGAGTCGGGTCGGATCGGGCCCGGTCGCATGCTCGCGGTCGATACGCGCGCGGGTCGCTTCGTCAACAACCGTGAGATCAAGCGGACGATCGCCAAGCGCCGCCCCTATCACACGTGGATTCAGGAACGGCTCCGCAGGGTTCATCCTGCCGAGTCGATCGACACAACCGCGTCGGATCCCTCGGTCACCGGTGCGTCTGCCCCGGTCGACACCCCAAGGGGGGGGTCCGACGCGGTCGTCGATCTCGATCGTCTGCAGATCGTCCACGGCTACACCGCCGAAGAGCTCCGGCTCATCCTCACGCCCATGGCCGAGGACGGGAAGGACGGCATCGGCTCGATGGGAGACGACTCACCGCTCTCCGTCTTCTCGGATGCGTCGAGAACGCTGTACAGCTACCTGCGTCAGCGCTTCGCCCAGGTCACCAACCCGCCGATGGACTCGATTCGGGAGCGACTGGTCATGTCGCTCGACACCTACCTGGGCAAGCGTGGTTCATGGTTGGAACCGGGTCCCGACGCGGCGGCGCGTACCCACATTCCCTCCCCGATCGTCACCGACGCCACTCTGGACCTCCTGCGGACTCAGGCGGCGTCGGGGCTGCACGCCATCACCCTGAAGGCCGAGTACGAAGTGGGCGGGGGAGGCCCGGCCCTCTCCGCTGCCCTCCAGGCCCTGCGCGTGTCGGCGGCCAACGCGGTCCGGGATGGCTACGACTTCGTGGTCGTTTCGGACCGGATGGGGACGCCGGGTTCCGCGCCCATCCCGATGCTTCTCGCGGTGTCGGCCGTCCACCACCACCTCATCGACGAGGGACTGCGCACCCGGGTGAGCATCGGCGCGGAAGTCGCTGATGCCCGGGACGTCCACCACTTCGCGACGCTGATCGGTTTCGGCGCCGAGGTCGTGAACCCCTGGCTGGCCCTCGCCACCGTACGCGCGACCAGCGATGCAGACGACGTAGAACGACGCTTCGTCCAGGCCAGCGAGTCCGGCCTCCTGAAGATCATGGCCAAGATGGGCATCTGCTCGGTGGCCTCGTATCACGGAGCTCAGATCTTCGAGGCCGTCGGCCTTGGCCGGCAGCTGATCGACGACTGGTTCCCGGCCATGCGGTCGCGGATCGGAGGGATCGAGATTCAGGCGATCGCGGACGAGATCGCAGCGAGGATGGACGCGGCGGGGCTCGAGGAGCCGGCGCTCGACAAGGGCGGGTGGTTCCGGTACCGGCGCGGACCGGAGTACCACGCGAACGAGCCGCCCGTGTGGAGAGCCCTCCACGCCGCCGTTCAAGACGGTGGTGACGAGGAGTACCGGACGTACGCGGACCTGGTCCACGGCCGGCCGCCCACGTCACTCCGTGACCTTCTGACCTTCTCCTCCGATCGGGAGCCGATCTCGATCGACCGCGTGGAGTCGGTCGCGGACATCACCCGGCGTTTCCAGACGGGCGCGATGTCCCTCGGTGCGCTCAGCGCCGAGACCCACGAGGACATCGCCCGAGCCATGAACCGGATCGGAGCGCAGTCCAACTCCGGTGAGGGGGGCGAACACCCGGATCGCTACACACCGGGTGGCCCGATGAACGATGCGAACTCCCGCATCAAGCAGGTGGCGTCGGGACGCTTCGGTGTGACGGCCGGGTACCTGGCCGCCGCCGACGAGATCGAGATCAAGATGGCCCAGGGGTCGAAGCCGGGTGAAGGTGGCCAGCTTCCGGGCTTCAAGGTGTCGGCCTACATCGCGGCGCGGCGTCACGTGCGCCCCGGAACGCCGCTCATCTCTCCCCCGCCCCACCACGACATCTATTCCATCGAGGACCTCGCACAGCTCATCTACGACCTGCGTACCGTGAACCCCCGAGCACGGATCGCCGTGAAGCTCGTCGCGAGCGAGGGTGTGGGGACGATCGCGGCCGGCGTGGCCAAGGCGTACGCCGACGTCGTACACATCAGCGGTGCCGACGGCGGAACCGGAGCCTCTCCGCTGACGTCGATCAAGCACGCGGGCGCGCCATGGGAGTTGGGTGTGGCCGAAGCCCAGCAGACCCTCGTCCGCAACGGGCTGCGCAACCGCATCATGCTCACGACGGACGGTGGCCTCCACACCGGGCGCGACGTCGTGAAGGCCGCGCTTCTGGGTGCCGAGAGGTACGGGTTCGGAACGGCGGCGCTCATCGCCCTCGGGTGCAAGATGGCGCGACAGTGCCACTCGAACACCTGCCCCGTCGGAATCGCGACCCAGGCCGAACACCTCCGGAAGAAGTACTTCGGCACACCCGAGATGCTCATCCGATTCTTCGAGGGTGTCGCGGGAGAAGTGCGGGAGATCCTGGCGCACCTCGGGTACGAGCGCCTCGACGAGGTGATCGGTCGTGCCGACCTGCTCGAGCAGCTACCGACGCCAGCGGACGCACGGTGGGAGGGGGTCGATCTGTCGAGCCTCCTCGTGTCGAACGCGGACGCGCCCCTCGTCTCCGCCGGAATCCCGAACCGCGGCACGGAGGAACGCTTCGACGACGCGATCCTTCAGGCCGCCGCCGGCGCCGTGAGCCGGAAGGAGGATTTCGAGGGGACGTGGGAGATCCGGAACTACGATCGAACGGTCGGCGCTCGCCTGAGCGGAGCGATTGCCGCTCTCCACGGTGACGCGGGCCTTCCGGACGGCCGGATCGACATCGGACTGGTCGGCTCAGCGGGCCAGTCTCTGGGCGCATGGCTGGTCGACGGTGTTCACATCCGCCTCGAGGGTGAGGCGAACGACTACGTCGGCAAGGGCATGACGGGAGGGAGTATCTCCATCCGCCGCCCTGCGCGCTCGGGCATCATGGGCGGACAGGCCGTCCTGGCGGGCAACACGCTCCTGTACGGAGCCACGGGTGGTTCGCTCTTCGTGGCGGGCCGCGTGGGGGATCGCTTCGCGGTCCGCAACTCGGGTGCGCTGGCCGTTGTCGAAGGGGCCGGAAAGCACGCCTGTGAGTACATGACCGGGGGCATCGTGGCCGTTCTGGGGCCGACCGGCCGGAACTTCGGCGCCGGGATGTCGGGGGGGCGGGCGTACGTGCTCGATTCCCTGGGCGACTTCCCGGCGCGCCTCAACCCCGGACACGTCAGCTACCATCTCGTGACCGAGGACGAGGCACTGGAGGAGTTGAGACTGCTCCTCGAAGCCCATCGCGCCGCGACGGGCTCCCAGAAGGCCGCGCGCGTCCTCAATGCGTGGCCCGCGAGCGCGACCCGCTTCTGGAGGGTCGAGCCGAGAAGTGCACCGGAGGAGGCGCAAGAGTGGCAACCGGACCAACGCGTGGCTCGCCTGGCGTCGAGCATGAGTACCGCGCAGCGCCCGGCGGGCCGAGAACAGAGCAGCACCGGTCCCTCCCCACGGTTCGGAACGACTGAACGCCGCCGTGCGGAAAGCCCTCCCACTCCACCATCTCCTCCGACATCATGATCTCTGCTCCCGATACCGCGTGGGTCCTCATATCGACCGCGCTGGTTCTTCTCATGACACCCGCGCTGGCCTTCTTCTACGGAGGGCTGGTGCGATCAAAGAACGCGCTCAACACGATGATGATGAGTTTCATCGCGATGAGCGTGGCGGGTGTACTCTGGCCCCTGGTCGGGTATTCCCTGGCTTTCGGTGAAGGGAACTCCTTCATCGGTGACTTCTCGATGGTCCTCATGAACGGGGTCGACCTGGAGGCCAACGGGACGATCCCCCACATGCTCTTCTTCGCGTTCCAGGGGACGTTCGCCATCATCACCGCTGCCCTCGTTTCGGGCGCGGTGGTCGGCCGCATGGCTTTCCCTGCCTACATGGCCTTCATCGGAGCGTGGCTCGTCCTGGTCTACGCCCCCGTGACGCATTGGGTGTGGGGTGGCGGGTGGGTCGACCACACGCTCGGCGCCCTGGACTTCGCCGGTGGCGCCGTGGTGCACGTCAACGCCGGTGCGGCCGCGCTCGTGGCCGCGTACGTGCTCGGCCCCAGGAAGGACTACGGTCGGCAGGCACTCCTTCCGCACAACGTGCCGTTCGTGCTCCTCGGAGCGGGCCTCCTCTGGTTCGGCTGGTTCGGTTTCAACGGCGGGAGCGCTCTGGCCGCCGACGGGATCGCCGTTCTGGCGTTCACCAACACGATGTTGGCGCCGGCCGCGACACTCCTCGTCTGGGCCATCCTGGACCTCATGAACACCAAGCGGGTCACCGCAGTCGGCCTCGCGACCGGCGTCGTCGTGGGTCTCGTCTCCATCACGCCCGCGGCCGGGTTCGTCTCTCCGGTCTCGGCTCTGGTGATCGGAGCACTCGCCGCCGTGCCGAGCTACTTCGCGCTCGAGTGGCGGGCTCGAACACGGCTCGACGATTCGCTGGACGTCTTCGCCGCACACGGACTGGGAGGGATCGTGGGAGCGATCCTCACCGGTGTCTTCGCCCAGACGTCCTTGGGCAGCCCCGCGGCCGGACTGGTCGAGGGCAACCCGGGCCAGGTGCTGTCGCAGGCCCTGTCGGTCATCGCGGTCTTCGCCTACAGCGGGATCCTGACCGTGGGCATCCTCAAGGCGATCGGACTCGTCCTCCCGCTTCGCGTCGACGACAAGCAGGAACGCCAGGGCCTCGACCTCGCCAACCACGGTGAGGAGGCCTACTCGACAGGGGAGGGCGCGCTGCTGCTCCTCGACGACGAGGCCGTCGGCGTCTTCGACATGGACCCCGATCACGACAAGCCGTCGCGTTTCGTGACGACCTCGGAGGAAGCCCGATGAAGCTGATCAAGGCAGTCATTCGGCCCGATCGACTCAACGACGTCCTCAAGGCGCTCTACCGGGTCGAAGTGAAGGGGATGACGGTGTCCCGGGTGCACGGCCACGGCGCCGAGGCGGAGACCGTCGAGACGTACCGCGGCACGACCGTAAAAATGGAACTGACCGAGAAGATCATGATCGATGTCGGCGTGAGCGAGCCGTACGTCGAGGCGACCATCGACGCGATCGTCGAAAACGCACGCACCGGGGACGTGGGCGACGGAAAGATCTTCGTCCTGCCGGTCGAGCGGGTCGTTCGGATCCGCACCGGCGAGGTGGACTCGGCGGCGGTGACGCCGGTGAAGTAGACGCCGGCTCTGCGCCGTCCTCGCGTAGCCTCGAGCGCCTCGGCGTCCAACTCCTCCCCGACAGCCCGTCGGGGAGGAGTTTTCCTTTGTCGAGCCGAAGGCTCCCCCTCACGCGCTGGCCGATGCGTATGACCCGATCCATCTTCGGGGGCCGTTGCACGTCTCGAGCCCGAAAGCCTGTGCCCAACTGCTCCCGCTCAACCGACCCACAGCAGCCGACCGGACGGGTGCCGATCGTCGCCCATCCACTCGCTACCCGCGCGATCCGCGCCGCGGCGGCGCTCGCCCTCGTAGGCGGCTCGGGCACAGCCACGCCCCTGCTCGCCCAGGATCAGTTCGGCGCCGCTGTGGCGGTCGTCGGACAGGACGTCGTCGTCGTCAAACCGGGGAATGCGGTCGGGGCACCCACGGCCGTCGTCTTTCGCCCGAACACCGAGGGCGAGTGGGTCGAGCACGATAGGCTCGCGAAGCTACCGGGCGGCTATCCCGGCGAGACGCTGGTTCCGACCGTCGCGGCGCGCGGCGGCACCCTGATCGTGGGAAGTGGCGACCCGGCTGGCCGGGAGGCCGGTCACTGGTACGAGCGGGTCGACGGGGTATGGTCGCCCCGCACCCGCGTGCAGATGGATCCGAGCGCGACCACGCCCTCCGGCCTTCCCTCGGGAGGGCTCGACATGGCGACCCTAAGCAGCTTGATGGGTCCGCCCGCCCGGACGGTCGCACTCTCTCCGAACGGGCGCCGGATGGCCGTGGCCGGTGGCTTCCTGGAGCCGGGACGGGTGCAGCTCCTGACTCGAACCGACGACGGGTGGGCGGTGGAGGCCACGATGACGGTAGACCACGCTTCGACTGCCTTCGCCCCGTCCCTCTCTCTGTCCGAGGATCGACTCGCGGTGGGCGCCGCGCAGACCGGGATCGGCGGCATGGTGACCGTGTTTTCTGCCGGCAGCGATGGGGAGGTGCTCGGCCTCGTCGAGGCGGACTCGTCGGCGGCGGGTGCGCTCCTCGGAGGCGTCGTCGCTCTGGACCGGTCGGGCGAGACCCTCTTCGCCTCGGCACCGGGCGCGGGCAGGGTCATCCGCTACGAACCCAGCGCCGACAGGTCGTGGACAGCGGTCGACACCCTGGTTCCACCCGGAGCAACCGGCCCGAACGCCCTGGGCTTCGGCTCCGCCCTCGCTCTCGATGGCGACCGACTGCTCGTCGGGTCTCCCTTCGCATTCGAAGGCGAAGGGAGGGTCTACGTGTACGGGCGGCGTGCTGCCGGCTGGGCACTCGAACGAACCCTCACACCCGGTGGGATCGACGACTCCGGCTTCGGGGTGTCGGTCGGACTCGACGGTACGGTCGCCGCGGTGGGGGCACCCGGCGCGTTCGGGGGTGACGGGCGCGTCGCGGTCTTCGGACTCGACACGGACGGGTCACCGGTCTGGCTCGAGCCGGTGTCCGAACTCGCCGCTGTGGCGGGGACCGAGCCCATTCGGTGTTCGGACGGCGAAGCGGCCGGCTTCTCGTGTGACGGGGTCGACCTCGTCTCCTTCCTTCCCCTGTCGGCGCTCGGGGCCCAGCCGGGCGAGGGCATGACCGACATCTGGGGATGGACCGATCCCGAGACGGGTCGGGAGTACGTTCTGGCCGGTCGCACGGCCGGGCTGGCCTTCATCGATGTGACCGACCCCGGCGCTCCGTCCTTTCTGGGACTGATGCCTGCCAACCCCTCCCATGCGCGAGACATCAAGGTCTACCGGGATCACGCCTTCATGACGGGTGACGGGGCCGGAGAGCACGGCCTCCTCGTTTTCGACCTCGCGCGCCTACGCGGCCTCTCGGGAGGAGAGCCGGCAACCTTCGAGCCCGACGCCCGCTACGACCAGGTGGCCAGCGCCCACAACCTCGTGATCGACACCGAGTCCGGCTTCGCGTATACCGTCGGTACGAACACGGGGGGGCAGTCGTGTGGGGGCGGCCTTCACATGATCGACATCCGCGAGCCGCTCCAGCCAACCTTCGCGGGCTGCTTCACCGACACGGAAGGGCTTATCTGGAGCGGTCGCACACACGACGCACAGTGCACGGTGTACCGGGGACCCGACGAGAACTACACGGGCCGCCAGATCTGCTTCGCCTCGAACGAGACCGCCATGCGGATCGTCGACGTCACGGACAAATCCGCACCGCGCCCGATCTCGACCGCGAGCCATCCCGGGACTGCCTACATCCACCAGGGCTGGCTGACCGAGGATCACCGATACCTCTACGTCAACGACGAGTTGGACGAGATCGTCGGTACCACCGACCGGACTCGGACCCTCATCTACGACGTCGCGGAGTTGGACGATCCGATCCTCATCGGTGAACACCTCGGGCCCGACCAGGCCACCGACCACAACCTCTTCATCTCGGGAAGCCGGGCCTACCTGGCCAATTACCAGGCGGGCTTTCGGGTCCTCGACGTCTCCGACCCGGAGAGCCCCGTCGAGATCGGCTGGTTCGACACGACGCCCTACGGGGAGAACCCGCCCGGATTCGGCGGAGGCGCGTGGACGGCGTGGCCCTTCTTCGAGAGCGGGATGATCGTGGTGTCGAGCATGAACGAAGGGTTGTTCATCCTGCGGCCGCAGCGGCCGGTGACGTAAAGGGGGCCGGTCTCCCTCCCGCTCCCCACAGTGCTAACGCCTCTCGGCTTCGACGACGACGGGGACATTCGCGATCTCATCGACCGCTGTGGTCCCGAGTTGACCGAACTGGTTGACGCCCCAGCACAGCGCAGTCCCATCGACCGCGACGCCGCACGAATGGCGCCACCCCCCGGCCAGGTCACGGAAGACGTGCCCGCCGGCGATCGGCACAGGGGCCATCGCGGTATCGTTCGCTCCGGCACCGAAGGTCGACCAGTCGCCGTCGCCCCAGCAATGTCCCGCCCCGGACGAATCGATGGCACACGCATGTCTGAAGCCTGCCGCAGAGCCACGGAACGAGGTCCCCGAGGCAATCGAAACTGGATCGAGACCGAACAACTCTCCCCAGCAGAGGACGGCGCCAGACGCTTCGATACCGCACGTGAAGGTCGACCCCAGGGCCACCTCGTCGAACGTATACCCGCCGTCCACAGGCACGGGGGAGGTGCTTCCCCCAGGGCCGATGCCGAGCTGCCCATTCCCCCCGCTCCCCCAACAGTACGCCGCCCCGTTGTCGGTCAACCCGCATCCGTGGTTGCCACCTAAAGCCACTGACACGAGAGGAAGGCCACCCGAGAGGAGCGTGGGAGTCGTGCGCGTCTCGTACGTCCCGTCACCGAGCTCACCGTTCCCGTTGAAGCCCCAGCAGAGAACACTCCCGGACACGGCGACCGCGCACGTGTGCGCTCCGCCCGCGGCGATGGACGAAAACCGAGCCCCGGTCAGGACCGGTGCGGGAACGTCACTGTCCGTCTGGTTCCCCGTCCCCAACTGTCCGCTGTTGTTCCCGCCCCAACAGTACGCGATCCCTTCGGGCGTGAGCGCGCAGGTGTGCGCCCAGCCGACCGAGAGCATCGAGAATGTCAGGTCCCCTGTCACCTGGTGGATCGGACCGGGGACGAAGTCGGACCCGATCCCGAGCTGCCCATCCCGGTTACTCCCCCAGCAGTAGGCAACGCCGTCCGACGTCAACGCACAGGTGTGGCCCTCGCCCGCTCCGATCGTGGCAAAGGTGATGGCACCATCGGAGGGGTTCTCAGGCTCGATCCCTGCCTCACCGCAAGCGGCCCCGAAGAGCGTGAACAGCACCGTGGTCAACAGCCTGATCGCGCCTCGGGCCCGCATCATCGAGTCAGCGCGACGTTGATCGGATAGGCAGTCAGTACATTGCAGGACGAGTTCGGAATGTCGAGGTCACCGACCAACGTCAGCGTCTCGGTCGAGGAATCGAACGAGGCCGCAAACCCGATCGTGTCCTGCGGGCAGAAGGAATACGCGATGTCGACCTGAAAGGTCGGATGCTCGCCGAGTGGAATCGTCGCCACCACGCCCCCCGTGGTCGTCGTCTCGACCGAGCCCTGCCCCATGATCGTACCGTCGATCTCGAACGAGCCGGTGACAGCACCCTCGACCTGGGTCAGGCTCAGCGAGAACACCCCGTCGAACTGCTGTCCGCCGGGCTCGACACTCGTGAACGAGCCAGAGAAGTCACCCGACAGATCATCGTAGACGAGGGGATCGGTGCAAGCCGCGACGACAATCGAGACCCCGAGTACCGCACCCCACTTCCAGCCCCCCGCACGAGAAGCACCCGTACGTCCCTTCGATCGCTTCGCCACGCCCCGCTCCTCAGCTGACCGGCGGCGGGCTCACCCGCATGATGAACAGGCCTTCGCGCACGCTGGTGAAGATCACCAGACCGTCCTCGAAGAACGGGTAGTTACTCCACGCACCACTCTGCCCGGCGCTCGTGCCCGGGTCGTTGTTGTTGTACGGCGCACTGTCGAAGAAAGCGACCTCGTGCGGGTTGGCACGATCGCTGATGTCGATCACCCGGAGACCGCTCCCGTAGTTCGACTGGTACATCCGGTCGCCGACGACGTAGAGGTTGTGGTCCGTGGCGCGGACGGGCCCGATGTACTGGTTGGCCACGACCGGGTCGTCGAGTTCGGTCAGGTCCCAGACGATGGTCCGGGTCCCGTCGGTGTTTCCGGCCACCTCGTCCAGTTCGTCGTTCATGTAGAAGAAACGCTGCTCTTCGTCGAACCACCCCTGGTGGGCGTACGAGACGTTCGGATAGCTCATCCGGGCGACCGTCACCGGATTCGACTTGTCGGTCACGTCGGCGATGTTGAGTTCGGACTCGTTGGAGCCCACACAGATCTGCCGACCGCGGTAGTCGTCGTCCGGCCCCTCGTAGACCAGGCACTGGGCATCGTGCGTGTACCCGCGAGCGCCAGGGCTCGCGGTATCGTGGTAGCAGCCTGCGAACTCGGGGTTCAGCGGGTCGCGGGCGTCCACCATGTGGAGACCGCCGCCACACGTCCGGCCTCCGCCGTTGGCCGCGACGATGTAGAGGAACTTGGAAGCGGTGTCGGCCACGACGTTGTGCGCCGAGAAGACCTCGTGGTAGGTCGTGTTCGGCTCGAAGTCGACGGGCTCGGCCCCGACCTCCCGGAGTCGCTTGAGATCGAAGACCTGCATGCCGTGCGCGCCCGCTCCATCGGAGACGATGTACGCGGTCTCGTCGATCACCTTGATGTCGCGCCAGACCGAGGGAGGCGACCCCACCGTCCTCGGCAGATTGCCGACGAGCCGCGGCGCGGTGGCGTCGGAGACATCGACGAAGGACGCCCCATCCCGGCGCGCGACGAGCGCGTACCGCTTCCCGGTATCGGGATCGGTCCACCCCCACACGTCGTTCACCCACACACCGCGCTCACCGCCGAGATCGCTGATCGGCATGTGCGCGACCATCTCCATGTTCGTGCAAGGAAACTCGGTCATCTGGCCCCCATCGCAGCGGGCCCCCGTCTCGAGTTCCGAACCGATCCGGTAGATCCTGCCTTCCAGGAGTTCGCCCGAAGACCAGCCGGACGCCGTCCGACCGAGCGCCATGACCCGCCCCTCGCCGAAGTCCCGACTCGGCATGGAGACGACCGCACCGTCCCCCGACGAGGCGAGCGCGTAGCCGAAGCCGAGCGGCCACGACGCTCCCGACGTGTCGTCGGGATCCAGGCGGGTGGGGCTCCCCCACCCTCCCGCCGCGGTCGTCCGGTAGCGGAAGACCCGACCGTTCCTGCGGTGGAGGCCGGGGGCACCGACCCACAACTCGTCGCCGGCCTGCGTCACCGCGAAGCCGAACTGGGATCCTTCCGCGTCCTCGGGGGAGACGAGCGTCTCACGAACGGTCCACGAGCCCTGCCCTCTGTCGAGCACCGCCACCGCGCCGGCCCCCGGCGCGCCGACGAACGCCTGCCCGTCTCCGAGGAGGACGCTCGCGCCCGCTCCCGCGTTCTCGGCGGAGAACGAGGCGGGCAGTGTGAGGGCGGGCCCGACGCTCCAGGACGCCCCCGATTCCGAGGCTGCATACACACGACCGGCGCGCCCGTCGGAGTCGGGAGCGCCGATCAGCGCGGATTCGTCATCCCATGAAATGGACGCACCGAAACCATCCGCTTCGCCATCGTCCGGCCGCATCGAACCGACCAGCGTCCATCGCTGCCCGCTCCGTCGGAAATGGTGGACCGCACCAGCGGATCCCGCCTCGGGTGCACCGACGAGGAGGTCGTCTCCCCGCAGAGCGAGCGCTCGACCGAGCTGGGCTTCCCCGTCTTCCTCCGGAGGCGTCAGCGTCGCCGTGTGCGCCCACGGCGCGGAAGCCGAGGCCCGCCCGAAGACGTAGACCACGCCCGCGCCGTCGTGCTTGCGGGGAGCGCCGACGACGAGGGTGTTCCCTTCGGCGGCTACGGCCCGCCCGAAGTCGTCCATCCTCGACGAGTCGGGTGCCGTGACGAGTTGCCGTTCGGCCCAGCCACTCGAACCGGAGCGCGTATACGCGTACACGGTCCCCGGCCCGTACCAATTCACGGGCTGCCCGACGAAGAGTTCGCTGCCGGTCATCGCCACGGCTCGACCGAAGTTCGGCTCCTGGGCGGACGCGGGGTGGGCGACCGCGAGGGCTGCGGCGGCGAGGACGAGCTTCGGAAGGGACGACTTCCCCATTTCGGACCTCTGAAGATTCCGGGTGGTTCGACTGCGTGCGAAGGGAGGAGAAGGTACCCGCCGAACGGCCTCCAGGCTCCCCCGCTCCATGGACTTCCCCACTACACTCAATCTTGTATACTTAACTTCGTATACTCAAAGGGACGGGAGGGCGGGCATGGGGCGGTACATCCTGGGCGAGTTCGAGCACCTCGTGCTTCTGGCGGTCCTCCAGCTCCGAGACGACGCCTACGGGGTGTCCGTGACCGAGCTGTTGAGCGAGCAGACGGACCAGGACGTGGCCCAGGCCGCTGTCTACCTCACCCTCCGCCGCCTCGAAAAGAAGGGGTGGCTGGAAGGACACACGGCGGCGCGGAGCCCCTCGAGCGGAGGCCGTCCCCGAAAGACGTACTCGGTCACGGCCGAGGGGCGGACACGACTGGCGCACGCTCAATCGACCCTGCGCTCGATGTGGTCGGCCATCGGTGAGGAGCTGTCATGAGGACCTCGCCCGACGCACGCCCGCCCCGTCGGGCGGAACAGCTCCTCGAGCGGATCGTCGAACGGGCGGAGGTCGACACCCTCCTGGCCGACCTGGACGAAGGCTTCACGAGGCGATGCCGGGTCGATTCCTCCGTCCGTGCGCGTCGGTGGTACTGGCGACAGACGCTCATCCTGGCGGTCGCGTTCGCGGGGATCCGAATCCGAAACGTCTTCACCTCCGGTGCCCTCCTGCTCGATACTCGTCGAGCCGTGCGCTCGCTCCGTCGTTCACCCGGCCTCACGCTGGCGGCCGTCGGGACGCTCGGCCTCGGGATGTCCGCGCCGTCCGCCGCGTTCGGCATCATATCCGCGATGTTCTCCCCACTCCCCGTCGAGGAACCCGACCGGGTCGTCGCGGTGGACCTCCTGGACCGTGAGTCGGGCCGAACCTTCGCGGCATCCGGTTCGATCTACTCGGCCTGGCAGGCCCGCCCCGACGGATTCGAGGCCCTTGGCGCCTACGATGATCACGACCAGGCGGTCAGCGGTCCCGGCTTCTCGCCGGTCCGAGTCCCCTCGGTTCGGGTCACCCCAGGGGTACTCGAGGTCCTCCGCGTCGAGCCGGTGCTCGGACGAACCCTCACGGAGTCCGACGCGGCTCCCGGCGCACCGAGGACCGCGCTCATTCGAGAGGACCTCTGGGACGATTGGTTCGACCGCCGACCCGACGCGCTCGGCGCCGAGATCACGATGGGTCCTGACGTCTTCACCGTGGTCGGCATCATGCCGGCTTCGTTCGGCTTCCCCGAGGCCCACCAGGTGTGGACAACCCTTCGCTCGCCGATCGACGACTACGCCCAAGTCGACGTGATCGGACGCCTGGCCGACGGCCGCTCGATCGAGGCCGTCGAAACCCGTCTGATCGGATCGCTCGGCGCGCTGGGCGACTCGACCATCGACCCGGCCCACACCTCGGTCGAGGTGGAGGAGTTCGTCGTCGCCCAACAGGGACGCCGCACGCTCACACTTCTCTGGGGACTGAACCTCCTCGTCGGGCTCCTCGTCGTCATCGCGGCCGCCAACGTTTCGGCACTCTTTCTGGCGCGCGGCCTGACGCGTACGTCCGAGACGGCCCTGCGCATGTCGACGGGCGGCGGCAGGTGGGCCGTCATCCGTCCACTCGGGATCGAGGCGTTCATCGTCTCGGCTCTCGGTGCCGGCATCGGTGTGTTCGGGGCTCAGGCCATCGTCGGGTGGATGGGGGCGACCCTCGAGGCGCGGGGGACGCTCCCGTACTGGGCGGACCTCGAGCCCTCGCCCGGTCTCCTCGCCTTCGCCCTGACACTGATGCTCGGCGCCACGGTGGTGGCCGGAGTCATCCCTGCCATCCGCACGACGAGGGTCGATCTGGCGGACGCACTCAAGCGGGACTCGAGGGGCACCTCGATCGATCGTGCCCCGCTCCTCTCGACGCTCGTGGGTGTCGAAGTCGCGCTGGCCTGCGTTCTTCTTGTCACATCCACGGTCGCCGTGCGAGGCGCGCTGGGCACGATCCAGAAGGCGGGAGCCTTTCCGACGGAGGGAGTCCTGACGGCCGAGCTCTTCCTCGAGCCCTTCGCGTACGAAGACACCGCCGCCCGGAGAGCGTTCTGGTCCGGCCTGAAAGAGCGGCTCGACGGCGACCCTGGGGTGGCCGCCCATACCCTGGCCAGTGCCATGCCCGGCGACGGGACATCGGACGCGTGGATCGCCATCGAAGGCACGAGCTGGGACCGCGCCGAAGACTGGCCACGATCCCAGCGCCGCGTGGTCGAGACCGGCTTCTTCGACATGTTCGATATGGAGATCTCGGCGGGCCGAGCTTTCACCGACGCCGACGGCCCGGACAGCCCTGGCGTCGCTGTGGTCAACGATGCCTGGGTCGACGAGCAGCTGGGCGGAGCCTCCCCACTCGGCCTCGTCGTCCACGTCCGTGAGCGCGACGCGGAGCCCGTCTCTTACGAGATCGTCGGTCAGGTCCGCGACGACGGAGTCAGCGTCGACGACGGCGAACGGGTGGCCGCGCTCTTCCTTCCGGTCGCGCAGCGGGATCCGGAGCGCCTCCGCATCGCGGTGACGAGCCGACCCGGAGCGCCGGAGCCACTCGAGACGCTGACCGCCGCCATCTCGTCGATCGATCCGGCGCTCCCTCTGGATCGGGTCATGACCCTCGAGGCGCTCGTCCGGCGCGAGAACGACGGCGGTCGTGTGATGGGCCTCCTCTTCGGCTCACTCGGTCTCGCGGCTCTCCTCCTGGCCATCGTCGGCCTTCACGGAGTCGTCGCCTTCAGCACGAGCCAACGAAGGCATGCGATCGGGGTGATGCGGGCCCTCGGCGCGACCGAGACGACGGTACTGGCCGACGTCCTGGGTCGAGGACTCCGGCCAGTGGGGATCGGCCTCGCGGTGGGCCTCGCCGTATCGTGGTCGCTCACCCCGGTGGTCAGTCGGGAACTGCTGGCCGAGGCCGAAGCGCGGGCGCACGACCCCCTCGTCTTCGGGCTCGTGCCGCTCCTCCTGCTCAGCGGAGCCGTTCTGGCGGTCGTCCGTCCGGCCCTCTCCGCGTCCCGGGTGGATCCGGTGGCGGCGCTGAAGGCCGAGTAGCTCGACCTCGACCGGACGCGACGAGCACCCGTCAGAACGCGATGAGCTTGGTCACCTTCGCGGTGAGGAAACGATCCAGCACCTGGTTCGCTCCGGTGTCCCTCCTTTCGGTCAGCACGATGTAGAGGTCGGAGAGCGGCGCGTGGATCCACCGGAAACGGAGATTCGTGACCAACTGCTCCTCCGCCTCGTTGTACTGGAGGAAAGCGCTGGCCATGAGGGTGGTCGAGAAAAAGACATCCAGGTTCGTGCCATAGACATCAGCCGTCGTCGCAGCCTGCCCCGGCAACTCGATGCGGTTGTGGTCGACCGACACGTTCATGAGCAGCTGGCCTCCGACTCGACCGAGGAGCGTGCCGCCAACGGAGCGTCGATCCCCGCCGAAGTACTGACCTCCACTGACGTTGGCCTGGATCGAAACCGGCCTCGCTCCGCTCGACTGATACGACGCCGATCCCTCGACGAAGCCGTATTCCCCGACCCCGACCTCGACCCCGCGGACCGAGAACGGCTCGTCCACCCGCTCGAAACGGTCCGTGACTCCGATCGAACCCATCCCACCGTCCCCGAACTCGTACCCGAGTCCGAATGTGGCCAGCCGTGTCTGCAGGTCGCCGTCGAAGTCCGCGTACCGATGAGCCTCGATGTACGGATTGAGGGACTGAAGTCCGAGTACCGTCGTGCGAGGTCGAACACCGAACGTGCCGTACGTATGGCGCATTCCCTTGCGCCGGACGAACCCGACCCCCGGGTCGAACGCCTCGTCGAGCTGGCGGTACAGCGCGAATACCTCCCAGAACGGGTCGCGCCAGCCGGCCGAGAAGCGTCCCGCCCATCCCCGGTCGATGGACGTCCCATCCTCCGTCGCACCGTCGGTCGCAGCCAGGTACGACTGCACGAGCAGGTATCCGTTCATCGCCTGCAGACTCGCGTCCGCACCATAACTGCGATTGACCGCCGACCCACCCCCGGTCTCGGCTCGGTTGACGAAGATCCCGCCGACGCTGAGGCCCGGCGCCGGCTCACCGCGCACCCTGGCTACGGAGAAGTTCTCCGGTGAAAAGTCTCCGTCGCGGCGGGTCTGCATGTTCAGCACCCCGAGCGAGACGGGCCCCAGCGATCCGGTCACCCGACCGCCGCCGAGGATCGGAAGGGGAGCGCCCGTGGGTGTCAGGCCGATGCGGCGTGAGTGGAAGAGGGTGAAGTCCTGATTGGTCGCGCCCGATCGGGTCTGTCGGTTCCCCTGGTCACCGAACTGGAACACACCGGCATTTTCGAGGAAGAACTCCCGCTTCTCCGGAAAGAAGAGAGAGAAGCGAGTCAGGTTCACCTGCTCCTGATCCACCTCGACCTGGCTGAAGTCCGTGTTCAACGTGAGATCGGCGGTCAGGCCCGGCGTCAGCCCGTACTTCAGATCGAGCCCGGCGTCGAAGTCGCTACCGACGCCCTCCAGGAGGGTCCCCGAGGGATGCGACGCCAGGGCGAACGGCTTGATCGACAGGTTTCGTCCGGGCCGCACACCCTCGATGCCCGTCAGTCGGCCCGCGCGCGATGTGACGTACAGCTGCCACCGGCGATCCATCGGCGCCCAACTGGCGTCCTCGTTCTTCCGGCGAATCCGGCGAAGGAGGTTCAACCCCCACACCTGCTCGTCGGCCGAAGCGTCGAAGCGGAGCTGGGACCACGGGATGGCCAGCTCCAATGTCCACCCCGTCCCGTGAACCCTGGTGCGCAGGTCGACCGCCGCATCCCAGGCCGCGTTGTTGATGCGCCCGTCGTCCGCGGTCTGAACGTCCCGGATCGCCCCGCCCGGGTTGATGAAGAAGGCGAAGACGGTCGATCCGTCGAGGAAGGGATCCAAGGCGATTCCCAGTGCATCACCGTCGCGCGTATTCGGATCCCTCTGAAGTGTCGGTACGATCGCTCGGTACCCGCCGGGCCCCTCGTCGAACATCTCGGCACCGACGTAGAGGTAGGCGTCGTCGAAGAGGATCCGCACCTCGGTGCGTTCGGTCGACGGCATGCCGTCGTCGGGCTTCTGCTGCCAGAAGTCGTCGATCAGGGGCGCCGCGGACCACGTGGCCTCGTCGAGCATGCCGTCGATCTCGATGGGTCCGCTCGCGCGAGCCGCTTGTGCCGTCGGTCGCGGGGCGTCGTCGAGGTCGATCGGCGTTTGGGCCGTGATCCCGGTTGCGAAGAGAAGCCCCCCCAGAAGAAGGGTGGCCATCGCCGGCCCCGTCTGCTTCGAATACCCGTGGCCGCCCGCTGGCAACCGCCCTTCGTTCCTCACTGTACGATCTCCGCGATCCGTGGCCGGTCGCGAGGGTCTGGCGGGCGGGGCGCGACCGATCGGCGCCGGATCGTATCGCGCCCGGGCCGGTCGGGCCAGTCGGCCCCCGCCCCGCGCGAAAAAGTCTCGGCGGGTCACCGCGGACCGGGTACCTTGAGCGCATGAGCGAGCGAACATGAACGACCCGAACGGATCCCCGAAGGCCGTCGTCCGGCTCCCGACAGCCGAAGAACGAGACGCGGCCGTGCGCGTCCTGTCCCAGGCCTTCGCTCAGGACGCGATCGCCGTGGACGAGTTCGAGCGGAGGGTCGCAGACGTGTATGCGGCACAAACGTCCAAGGCCCTCGTGTCGATCACGAAAGACCTGGCGACACGCTCGGACGCGCCCTCCGACGTGCCGATGCGGACCGAGGCGTCGGAATCCCTCGCTCGTCGCCCGAGTCGACAAATGACGTCCGTGCTCTCCTCGATCGAAAGGAAGATCCAGGGGCCGATGCCGGAATGCCTCGAAGTCCGCTCCGTGATGGGCTCGTTGGAACTCGATCTGAGGCGGGCGGACTTTCCGCCTGGAGTTACAGAGATCCGGATGCAGGCGGTCATGGCCAATATCGAGATCGAGCTGCCCGAACACGTCCACGTCGAGGACGAGGGCCAGGCCTTCCTGTCGAGCTTTTCGATTCGCGGGCGATCCGGGCGGCGAGACCACGAAAGAAGCACCTTGGTGAGGATCACCGGACGATCGGTCCTGTCGAACATCGAGGTCGAGGTCGACGACTGAGTCCTCCGGCCTCGTGCGTCGCCTGGGCCGGGCGTACACTGGTCGGATGAAATCACTCCCGTTCGTCCTGCGTTCCGCGGTCGCCGTCACACTCGTCCTTGCGGTGAGCGCCGCGTCGGCCGCGTCCCAGGAGCGTCAGGCCGTGGCCGGTGATCCTCCGACGCCGGGCCAGCGCGTCGTCTTCGTGACCGGCTCCACCGGGGGACTGGGGCGCGTGGTGGCCCTCCGACTGGCGGGCCAGGGAGACCACGTCATCGTGCACGGTAGGAACGTCGAACGGGGTGCCGAGGTGGTCGAGGAGGTTCGGGCGACGGGGTCCGGCAGCGCCCGCTTCTACCAAGCCGACCTCGGCTCGTTCGACGAAGTGCGTGCCTTGGCCGCCGCCGTGCGCCGCGACTACCCCCGGCTCGACGTCCTGGTGAACAACGCCGGGGTCTTGCTCGACGGTGGACGGCTCGAGAGTGCCGATGGGCACGAACTTCACTTCCACGTGAACTACCTGGCCGGCTATCTGCTGACCTTCGAGTTGCTGCCTCTCCTTCGGTCCAGCGCCCCGAGCCGGGTCGTCCACGTCGCTTCGATCTCTCAACAACCGATCGACTTCGACGACCCGATGCTGGAGCGAGGGTACGGCCAGGGCCGCGCGTACGGGCAGAGCAAGCTCGCGCAGATCATCTTCAGTATGGACCTGGCCGACGAGCTGAAGGGCACGGGTGTGACGACGAACGCCGTCCACCCGGCCACGCTGATGGACACCGACATGGTGACCGAGTTGGGCATGCCGGTACGGAGCAGTGTCGAAGACGGGGCCGACTCGCTGATGAATCTGATCGACGGTGAGAACGTCGGGAGCGGCGGATACTTCGATCAGACGAGGCACTCGCGCGCCCACGCGCAGGCGTACGACCGCGACGCTCAGGCGGCGCTGCGCGCCCTGTCGGTTCGACTCACCGGCGCCGGCGGCTGACCCCTACCCTTCGCGCGCGCGGAGGTCGGCCGCCTCTCCGGCGTTCATGCTGAAGTCCCACGGCGAAAGCGCTCGGAGGTCCGGTCCCACCACGGCACGTACGAGCGGAACGACGTCACCGAGCGTCCTGTAGAGCTCGAGGACCCAGGGCTCGGCCACATCCAACTCCGTCTCGGTTGCCCATTCGAGGATGTCCTCACACTCCTCGTAGTACTCGCATGTATTCAAGACGAGTTGAAGGAGGAGGGCCGGCGACGCCTTGTCCGCGTCACTGAACTCGTCGTCGACCGGAACGACCAGATCGGTCCCCAAGGCATCCACCCACCGGATGCGACGCCAGGAGCGTGCGCGGAGTCGGTCATGGTCGGGGACCAACGTGAGCACGAGCCCGTGTTCCCGGACGGCGGCGACGAGCGCTTGAACTTGCAGCATCGGACCTCCGACTAGTCCGTCACGGTCGACCGGACCGAGTCGTGAACCCCGCTCGGCGGACGGCCCGGAGCACATGCCACCGGGCCGTCCGCTCGAGAATCACCAGCCAGGGTTCGACGTCCAGATGCGGATGCGGCCCCAGTCCCGCTGCCCCGAACCACGCGGATCCGCGTTCGCGCCCAGGCGCATCGAGGTGAAGTGCGTGTCGTACGACGACCCCGTGTTCAGACCCTCACCGGTCCGGCTGCCGTACAGCGCGGGCTGGTTCGCGGTCACCAGTTCCTGATCGTCGAACCACCACTCGAAGGCTCCATCGCTGGCGCCCTGAGAAGACGAGGCACGCAGATGAAGCCTGTGACGGTGCCACTGACCATCCCACACGTCCTCCACGTCCAGGCGATTTCCGTCATCCGACACGATGAAGAAGTCACCCGGCATGCTGCTCGGTCCGCCGTACACGCGCTGTCCGAGGCCATAGTGGATCTCCCAACGGCTACCACGCGCGGGCCAGACGAACAGCGTCTTGTCGTCAGAGGTGCCGTACCAGTTGTCATCGAAGCGCACCCAGATCTCGATCCACACTTCATCGGTGACACCAGCGCCGGCGCCCGGGATGTTCATGTCGTAGTTGGTCTCGTCCTCCGAGCCATCGCCGCGCAGATGTGCGCGCATGAAGTTTCCGGTCGAACCATCGAAGAGCGTTCCCGACTCGAGCGAGACCTCTCCGAGTGAGTAGCTGTTGGTGTTCGCGTTGATCATCTCCTGGGTACTCGCATAGTCCCAGTTGTGCTCCCAGAACGGGGTCGCGGCCGGCGGCGGATCGCCGGGCCCACCCTCGACGGTCACCAGCGCGGTACCGGTCACCGAGCCGATGGTGGCCGTGACGGTGGCCACACCGATCGCATGCGCCTCACCGTCGCCGTTGCCATCGACGGACAGGACACCTCCGTTCGAAGTACTCCACGAGACCGACTCACCGGCCATGACGTCGCCGTTGGTGTCGTAGACCGTCGCCGCGAACGACACGTTGCCGCCCACGCTGACCGTAGGCGTCGGCGGACTCACGACGATCCAGTCAACCTCCGCCGCTACCTCCTCCTCCTCGACGATCACCGAGGCCGAGCCGGACACGGATCCGATCGTGGCGCTGACCGTCGCGACTCCCTCGGAGACGGCCTGGCCAGCACCACCACCGTTCACCGAGACGACCGAGCTGTTCGACGAACTCCAGGTGACGGACTCGCCGGTCATCACGTTCCCTTCGGTGTCGTATACCGTCGCCGAAAAGTCGATCGAAGCACCGACGGTCAGGGTCGAGGTCGCAGGCGTCACCACGATCTCGTCGACCGCCGGAGGCTCCGGATCGTCGCCGTTCACGACGATGGCCGCGGACCCCGTGACCCCATCGACGGAGGCCGACACCGTCGCCGAACCGGCCTCGTTGCCGAGCACCGAGCCGTCCTGTGAAACGCCCGCGATCGCGGGGTTCGAGCTCACCCACGAGACATCGACACCCTGAACCTGATTCCCGTAGATGTCGAACACGTGGACCTCAAGCTGCTCCGCGGCTCCTTCGTCGACCGTGGTGGTCTCGGGGGTGACCACGACCCAGTCGATGATCGGCGCGGCCGTCGTCACCGAAACGTTCGCAGCCCCGGACACGCCCTGTGACACGGCGGTCACGGTGGTGCTTCCGTTCGAAAGTGCGGTCACGAGTCCGTTCTGGTTCACGGTTGCGACCGAGTTGTTCGAGGAGGTCCAGCTCCAGGACCCGACGGACATGACCTGCCCGTTCTGGTCGAAGCCGGTTGCGTTCAGCAAAGCGACCCCACCCTCAGGAATCGTCGACTGCCCCGGACTCACGAGCACCGTGGTCAGGACCGGGGGGATGGGGTCCGTCGATGCCGCGACACGAGGGGACCGGCTGCCGAACACGATGTCCGGTCCGTCCGCCCGATAGCCCGCGACCTGGAACTGGTACCGGGTGTCCGGCTCGAGCCCGGAGATGGTGTACTCCATCGATTGGCCGGCCTGAGTCGGGGCGACGGTCACCTCGGTGTTGTCTGCATCACTCCAGCGCATCGAACCTTCGTCGAACCGGATCATGGTCGGTGCCGCGCTACCCGCGCCGTCCAGAACCTGCGTCCAGCGCAGACGAATCGACGTCTGCGTCACGTCTTCGATCGTCAGATCCGTGATGCGATCGGGGGCACCGGGTTCGGGCTCGGGCGCCGCTTCGACGGTCAGGCGGGCCGTACCCGTGACGCCACCGGTCTCCGCGCTGATGTCGGTCGTCCCGTCACCGAGAGCCGAGACCATCCCGGCGCCGTCCACCGTCGCGACCGCCGGACTCGCGGACGACCAGGTGACGTCACTCGGGGTGACCGCGTTACCGTAGCGATCCTGCAGCTCCGCAGTGTACTGAACTTCCTCGCCCTCGATCGCGGTGGACGACCCCGGCTCGACGACCAAGGTCGTGCCGCGACCGGGGCGCGCCGTGGCGAGGAACCGCGTGGAGTGACGGCCGTTGCCGTTGCCTCCCGGAGCAGCGCTCGCCGAAGACGTCGGTGTACCGAACGAGACATCGACCTGCTGAAGTCCGGCACGGCTACCGAGGATCCAGCGGATCTCGGCCCGCCCGTTTGCGTCGGTCACGCCGCGGACGAACGAGTCCTCGGTGGATCCGAGGCGACCGACGCCGTCACGGAAGTCCCACTCCACGGCCAGAGACGGCACCGGCCGCCCCTCACCATCGACGACGTGAACCGCCAGCGTGCCGGGCGCGAGTTCCCCGACTTCGGCGGCTTGATTGTCACCTCCGACGACTGCAATCGACGCGAGGCTCAAATCGGGTCCGGTTTCGAGCGAAACGATCGTGGTCGGCGTCGCGTCCGCGCACGCACTCATCGCCGAGATCGCAAGGATGATCAGATTCGATCGAGCGTTTCTGGATGGGTGGGTACACCAGGTTGGTACGACCGCCCCCCAGCGGGTCCAAAACGACATGCACAGCTCCACGGATTCGTGACTCGTACGAGTTCGAGTTCGAGTGATTTGTAAGTGGGGGGGCTGTGCGCGGTGCTCCCCCGGCCTACATCAAGAATCGGGCCGCCAGTGAGTCTCCATTTCTGGAGGATCGCTGGCGGCTCGGCCGGCTTCGCGATGGACGATGGCTCATCGCGGAGGCCCCGTGGCTCTGCGTCACCGCCTTTCGACGGTTTTGCTCTTTTCAGCGTCGTGCATCGATCGGGCGGTCCCGATTTTTTTTGCGCACGGTCGACTCGGTCTGCCAAAGCCGTGCCACAAGCGACTCGAGACGCGGATCGCACCGGGGCGCGGGGGTTCCCGTCCCCTCACGCCGCTTCAGGCCCAGTCGCTGGCGCCCCCCGTCGGGGCGGAAAGGAGTGATCGGAATGGCACCAAGGTGCCCCCCAGCCTTCCGGCCCGGCGGCGAAGTCCGCCGATCTCGTACGTCCGTCGAGACACCCGGTACCAGCACCGATCACGGACGGATTTCGTGACGCACTCGCTACAAAGTCGGCGGAGGCCCCGAGCCGATCGGACGGCCCTCTGAAGCGAACGAGCTAGAACGCCTTCATGTACGTCAGCTTGGCGACCCCGGTCCGTCGAAGAAAGCGAGGGTCTCTCGGATCCATCAGCTCACCGGTGAAGTAGCCGGTGTCGAGCACGAGGAAGAGGTCGCTACCCGGGGTGTGGATCCAGTCGATCCGAATGTTGGCCTGGAGTTCCTTCGACACGTCGTCCCACTGCACGAGCGCGTTCGCGAAGAGGTTCCGCGAGACCGCGCCGAGGACATCGAGGCTCAGCACCGTCGTCGAGAAGTCACCGTCGACGACCGGAAGACTCACGTCGTTCCGGTTCGCCGAACCCGTCAGCGTGAGGTAGGGACCGGTCTTCCACATGAGCGATCCTCCGAAGCTCGTGCGATCCCCGTTCCAGAAGTCCCCGACCGAGAGGTTCGCGGAGCCCGAGACGGTCCGACTCTGATTCGTTCGGAAGGATCCGTCCACGGCAAAGAACGAGTAGTCTCCGGGGTCGAGCGTCCGTCCTTGAATGCTGCTCGCCTCGTCGAGCCTCTCGAACCGACGTCGGAAGTTGAGGGTGACGAAGTCCCCCGACTGCAGCGTGAGCATGTTGTGGGACAGCTGGCTCGAAGACTGCTGCCCCCCATCCTGACCATCGATCCGGTCGACTACGAAGGCTGCTACGAGGGAGCGCGCCCACGCACTTCCTTCGAAGCGAGGCGTGTACGCCACGGTACCCCCGTACTTCACCATGTCCTGGCGTCGCACGAAGCCGAGCGCGGGGTCGAAGTCCTCGTCGACAGTCTGGTAGTTCCCGGTGAGGGAGTACCAACGCTCCGGCTGCAACCGGAGTTCGACCGCCCCTGCGGTCGAGGTGCCCGCATCCGAGTCCCTCACGCTCGCGATCCACGCGGTCAGGGCGCTGCTGTTCCAGAAGCGAAGTTGCGTATCCGCACCGAAGGTTCGGCTGTGCCCGTCCCCGTCCTGGAGGCTCGTCACGATCCCTCCCAACGTCGTCCGTGGCATGACATCGGCCCGCAGGCGCAGGACCGAGTTGTTGGCCCCCGGCGCGAGGACGGTCGCTCCCTCACTCAGGTCATCGGTCTGGAGGCTCAGCACACCGATCGAGAGTGGCCCGACCTGCCCGGTGAGTCGTCCACCACCGATGATGTCGTTCTCCCGACCGATCCGACGACTGAAGAACACTTCGGTGTCCCGGGCCGCGCCGAAGGAGAAGAGGCCGGCCCGTTCGAGGAAGAACTCCCGCTTCTCCGGAAAAAAGAGAGAGAAACGGGTGAGGTTGATCTGGACGTTGTCCGCCTCGACCTGGGCGAAGTCCGTGTTGTAGGTGAGGTCGAGCGCGAGGTTCGACGTGAGAGCGTACTTGAAGTCCACCCCGACGTCGTCCAGGACATCCCGGTCCTCGCCTGCGTTCTTCTGAACTCCCGCAATCGCGAACGGCTTCACCTCCATGTAGCGCCCGCGGCGCAGGTCCTGTAACCCGGTCAGGGTGGCGTACTGCGACACGGTCGTGAAGCCGCTGCGATACTCCTGAGGAATGTGAGGCCAGTAGACGTCCTCGTTCTTCCTGCGGATCGCCCGGCGGATCGCGATGCCCATCTCCGGGGCGGCGGCGTCCGCAAACCGAATCGTCGTGAATGGGATCGCGACCTCGAGGGTCCACCCCTCCTCGGTGATGCGTGCCTCGCTCTCGTAGACGCCCTCCCAGTTCCAATCGTCGAGCGTCATCGACTCGTCGTTGAAGAGGGCGTCACCCTGGGTGCCGAACGAGTTCAACTCGAAGATGTACCCGTTCCGGTCGTCGTTGTACGAATCGAGACCGATCCAGATATGGTCGTCCTGGTCGATCCGTCCCTCGCGGTGGAGGATGCTCCGCCGAATCAGCTCGGGTTCTGAGTCGTAGAGGACGAAGCCGAAGTACAGGTGCCCCTCGTCGTAGGCGATACGCACTTCGGTCCGCTCGGACGCAGGGGCTCCGTCGACCGGTTCCCGCTGCACGAAGTCGGAGATGACCGGAATCGTCTGCCAGAACGTTTCGTCGAGCACGCCATCGATCGTGGGGCCCTGAGAGACCCGCGTCGCCACTGCGGTACGCTCGGCGCTCTGGCCCATCGCCGTCCCCGGAAGAGCGAGCACGACGAACGCGAGCACACTTCGAATCGACCTCTTCACATACCCCTCTCAGCACAAGGGCGGCGCGCCGGAAGCTCGCCGCACGTTCCCAGGCGGTCGCAATACGGTCGGGAGGATGCGGAAACGCGGGCTCCGTCACAAGAACGATCTGGATCGGGCCAAGCCGCGCGACGTAGACTGATGCCATGACTGAATCGCGCCCATGGCTCGCCGACGACCGCTGGTTGGACGGCATCGCCCGCCCAGAGGGGCTGCGGCCGGTGGTCGCCTACTGGCTCGGCGCGGCGGTGTGGAACCTCTTCGCCGTGGGTGTGCTGTACGCCACGTGGGCGGACGGCTGGGGAGGTATCCCCCTCTTCGTGCGGGGCGTTCTTCTGCTGTTCCTCGGGCTCGGGATACCGATGGCGATCGGCGCGGCGATTCGGACGGCTCGGCACCTTCGCTTTCGCGACACCCACCTTCGGCTGGATCCGTTTCCCGGGTCGATCGGGGGCCAGGCCGGTGGTACGGTCGACCTCCCTATCCGCGCCGGTATGACGCCGGCGGCGCGGGCGAGTCTGCACTGTATCCGAAGCTACATGCGCGGTTCCGGTGACGACCGCTCCCGCCGGGAGGACGTCGTCTGGTCGACCGAGGTCGTCCCGGCCGTCGAGCGCTCGGGAACGGGGGTGAGGCTGGCCTTCACCTTCGACATCCCCGACGAGGACCTTCCCGAGACGGCGCATGACGACCTCCGTCCCGAAGACTACCACTACTGGTCGGTGCACCTGGCCGCAGAGCTCCCGGGCGCCGACCTCGATCAGACCTTCAAGGTTCCTGTCTACCGGGTCGAGCCTCCTCTCCGAGCGGACCGACCGGCCGCGCAGTCGCCGACGCGCGACAACCCATGGGGAGGCCGGGGCATCGACGTCGAGCGCGGGCTCGGAGAGGTATGCATCCGGTATCGCCGCGGACGGTTCGGGTTCGCTCCTTTCGGCCTCCTCACCTTCGGGATGCTGACCCTCGCGTCCGGGTGGTTCGTCTTCTCGCAGGCCGGACTCGGCATGGGGCTCGGCGTGTTCGGGCTGGCGTTCGGGGGACTGTTTCTGGTGGTCTTCGGCCTCGTAGGACTTCTCTGCGTCGGCATGGCCTGCTCGATGATCCTGAGCCACCGCGAGGTCACCATCGGCACAGGAACAGTCCGCTCGACGCGCTCGCACGGGATCGGCCGGTCGGTTCGAGAGGCCCGCTTCGGCGACCTCGAGCGCATCGAGGCGCGCGTCACGATGCAGTCCGGCCAGGGGAGTCGAGCGCGCACCTCGTACACCATCACCGGTCGCCTGCGTGGCGGGGGACGGATCGTCCTCGGGGACGGCATCCGCGGAGCTCACCTGCTCGACGAGCTGAGGAGCGTCATCGAGGACGAGACCGGGATCGGCGTCGAGGTCGTCCGTAGACGCCGCGACTGACGGCGCTACTCCGCCCGCAGCACCTCCACCGGATCCACCGAGGAAGCCCTTCGCGCCGGCAAGAGGCAAGCGACAGCGGCCACGGCGAGTAGGACACCAGAGACCACCAAGAACGTGACCGGGTCGTTCGGCTCGACCGAAAAGAGAAGGTCGGCCAGGACCCGGGAGGTGAGCAGGGCACCCACGACCCCGAGGAAGAGCCCGGCGAGCGTGATCGCCATACCCTCGCGCAGGACCAGTCCGACGACCCCACGCCGCGCCGAACCCAGCGCCATCCGGACGCCGATTTCTCGCTGACGACTCCGTACGGCGTGGGCCAGCGTTCCGTAGAGTCCAGCAGCCGACAGCAGCAGTGCGATGAGCGCGAAGGCCCCGATCAGGAAGGCGTGGAAACGGGGGTCCGTCCGGCTGGCCGACATGCGGTCGGTCATGGTACGCACATCCTGGGGCGGAACCGTCGGGTTGAAGCGTGCCACCGCCGCCCTCAATTCCGGGACGAGCGTCTCGGCGGGAAGGCTCGATCGAACCACCAGCTGAGCGAAGGGCCAATCGACCTGGGTGTGCGGCATATAGATGGCGGGTACGGGCCCTTCGTCGGCGGACGTCTGAACGACATCTTCGACGACGCCGACGACCCGCAGGACGACCTCGGTGTCACCCTCCACCTGCCGGATCTGAAGCCCGAGAGGATCCGCGCCGTCCAGCTGCGTACGGACGAACGCGGAGTTCACGACCGCGACCGGCTCCGCCTCGGGTCCGTCGGACCGCAGGAGGTGTCGACCGGAGACCAGTTCGGTACCAATCGTCTCGAGGTACTCGGGTGTCACGGCGAAGCCACCGATGCCTTCCCGCCGACGATCGGGTTCGTCCCCGGGTAGGAGGAGGCGCGGCCCCCAGGAAGGGGACTGAAAGGGTGGGTTCGAGGTGGCCGCCGCGGCTTCGACACCGGGGACGGACGCGACCTCTTCGACCAGCCGGTCCCAACCGACCCACCCCGGCTCCGCCTCCGCGCCGGGTCGCTTCAGCGCCACGAACATCGTGGTCAGACCCTCTGGCTCGAAGCCGGGGTCGACCGAAACGATCCGAACGAAGGAGGTGAAGAGCAGACCCGCGCCCGAGAGTAGCACCACGGCAACGGCGATCTGTCCGCCCACCAGCGTGGCTCGGAGACGAGAGCGGTCGCCGGTCGTCGTGCGGCTCGCTGCCACCGAGGACGGCCCCCTGCGTGTCGCGAAGAGGGACGGGAGCAGCCCGGCCACCATACCCGCCCCCACGGAGACGGCTGCGGCGGCGGCCAGCACCCGACCGTCGACCGCCACCGTGTCGATACGCGGGAGGGACGACGGCGCCATCCTCAAGAAGGCCTCGACCCCGGCAAAGGCCACGACCACACCGACGAGTCCACCCGCTGCGGTGAGGAGGCCCGCCTCCGTCATCAGCAGTCGGATGACCCGCCCCCGCCCTGCCCCGAGGGCAACCCGTACCTCCAGCTCCCGGGTCCGGTCGAGCGCCCGCGCCAGGAGGAGCGTTGCCGAGTTCATCGCGGCAAGCAGCAACACCAGGGCCGAGGCGGCGAGGAAGATCCTCAGCGTACTGCCCGTCGTGCCGACCGTGTCCTCGTGAAGGCCGTTGATCCCGATCCCGAACCAGCTCCCGTCCGGGTAGACGTTGCCGTCGGGAAACTCCGCCGCCAGCTCCGCTGCAATCCCGTCGGCCTCCGCGCGGGCCGACTCGAGGGTTACACCGGGAGCCAAGCGCCCGACGACGCCGAGGCTCCGAGATCCCCGTGAGGCGTACCGGGCGTGGTTCGGCTGCAACGGCATCCAGAAGTCCGGCATCGAGCCGAGAAAGGTCTCGGGCGGTACGAAGTCGGCGGGGAGCACTCCGACGATCGTGAAGGGGAGCCCGACCGGCTCGACGGTCCGTCCGATGATGTCCGGGTCGCCGCCGAAGCGCCGCTCCCAGGCGCCGTACGAGAGGATGACGGCGGGGTCGGCCCCTGCCTCGTGCTCCTCGGGAACGAAGGTGCGCCCGAGCGCGGGAGCCACACCGAGGATCTGGAAGAGCTCGTTCGAGACCCGCGCCGCGCCGGCCAGCTCCGGCCCCGTCCCCTGGTCCGGGAGGAGGACGTTCGTCGTCTCGATGCCCGCCAGCGCGTCGAAGGACCGAGTGCGTTCGGCGAAGTCCCGGACGTTCAGCATCGAGATCCCGGCCAGGTACTTGAGGCCGGCCCCTTCGTCCGCCCATTCGCGAGTCGGGAACGTCGTCCCGATCGCAGCCAGCCGTCCGGGGTCGTCGTAGGGAAGCGGGCGAAGCATGACGCCGTCCACGACGCTGAAGATCGTCGTCGTCGCACCGATCCCGAGCCCCAGGGTCAGGGCGACCCCCAGGGCAAAGCCCGGTCGACGTCGAAGACTCCGTCCCGCCGTCCTCAAATCCTGCAGCCACATCCCCATCCCATCCCCTCCCCTGTCGTCGTTTCCATCGGGCCCCGCCGGACGCCACCGCCGGCGGTCCCGCACCGCACCCGGTCGCCACCACGCGGCGGCGCTGCCCATCACTCCCTTCCACAACCGCCCCCGCGCCCGGCGGCGGGCGCCGACACCACCCGCGGCCACGTCGCGCTCCCAGCGTTCGAGCAGGTCTCCGACCACGAACTCCGAGCCCCGTCCCCTGAGGAGCAGTCGGAGGAGAACCCGGGCCGACCAGGGAGGCCGGGACGTCATCCGGCGCGCTCCGCCGCCAGCGCTTCGACTTTCGGCATGAGGCCCTCGGACATCGAGCGAATCACATCGACCGAGCGACTCAACTCCACGGCACCGGCAGGCTCCAACGTGTAGTACTTCCGGCGCCGTCCCCCTCGCTCTGCGGTCGGCTCACCGATCTCGGACGTCACCAGCCCGCGAGCGGCCAGGCGGTCGAGCGCCGTGTAGATCGCTCCGGCCGAGACCGTCCGGCCCGTCCGGTCTTCGATCGCGCGACCAATCGCGGCTCCGTACGCCTCGTCGTCCAGCTGCACGAGGGCGAAAAGGATGAGCTGTTCGAACTCTCCGAGAGCGCGCGACATGATATCCCCTTCACTGTAGTGGTTACCTCGTATATGTACTGCAGGGCAGGAGTAATGACAAGGGGCCGAAATCGCAGCTTGGTTTGACATCGCGCCGAATTCCCGCGACGACTTCAATGGGCGCGCCCAGAAGTGCGCGGCTCACCTCGCTCGACCAAGGACCTCCGATGCTTCCGAAGAACACCTCCCGTCTCGCGCGCAATCGCCTCGACATCTCGACGTACGAGCAGGAGGGTTGGGAAGTCGGCGACCAAACGCCCGAGATCGGAGCGGAAGTCGTCTCCATCGAAGGTCCGGCCACGGTCCTTCGCGTCCTGGGGAAGGTGTCGGACGGGAGTCGCCTCCTCGAGCTCGAGATCGTGGATCGGGACGGCCCGCCCTTCTTTGCACCGACCTCGAACGTGCTCCAGAAGCAGACCTGACCTCCTTGAACCACCCCGTCGATCCGCTCGCCGGATCGGACCCCACACTCGCACGCCGCATCCACGCCCTTTGTGAAGAGGGGCGGGACTTCAACCACGACTTCGACACGCGTGTGCGCCAGGACCAGTGGCACCCCTTCGTGGCCGCGGACTACGATGGCGTTCGCGACGCGCTGATCGCATTGCGCGCACCGGGCCGTCGCTTCCTCGAGTGGGGGTCGGCGAACGGGGTGATCACGATCATGGCCGACCTTCTCGGCTTCGAGGCGTTCGGCATCGAGATCGACCCGGCTCTCGTTCGGTCGGCCGCGGCCCTCGCGAAACGGACCGGGTCGTCGGCCCGCTTCGTCGAGGGCAGCTTCCTACCGATGGGATGGGAGTGGGCACCGGAGGACGGCGATCGACGAACGGGCACCATCGACGACGGTCCGTCCGGATACCTGCTGCTCGGACGGGCGCTGGAGGACTTCGATGTCGTCTACGGATACCCGTGGCCGGGAGAGGAGCCGATGATGCTGGACCTCATGCGCACCCACGGGAGCCCGGATGCCGTCCTCCTCCTGTACGACACCGAACGCGGCGTGATCACCTATCGCGACGGCGTCGAGGTCGAGCCGGAGTAGGCTACTTCCTCTTCCCGTAGCGTCTCCGGCGGGGCCGGCGCTTGCCGGAACCTTCGCCCGCCTTGGACCCCTCCCCGCCTGCGGCGTCGCCGCCGTTGCGACCGCTACCGCCGCCGCGCCCACCACCGCCGCCGTTGCGTCCGCCGCCACCGTTGCGTCCACCAGCGCCGCGGGGCCCGCTCGACCGCTTCTCTCGGCTCGGGCTCCCCTCGCGGCTCGGACTCCGCTCCGGGGTCGCGTCGTAGGCAAAGCCCTCGAGGCGCACCCGTTCGATGGTCGTCCCGACAGCCTTCTCGATCTTGGAGAAGTCCTGACTCTCCTCGGGCGACACCAGGGTGAAAGCCTCCCCCGTGCGTTCCGCGCGCGCGGTGCGGCCCACCCGGTGGATGTAGTCCTCCGCCACGTTCGGAACGTCGAAGTTGACCACGTGGCCCAGCGCTTCGACATCGATCCCACGAGCGGCGATGTCGGTGGCTACCAGGACGCGAAAGTCACCCCGCTTGAAGCCAGCCAGCGCCTTCGTGCGCTGGGACTGCGACCGGTTCCCGTGGATCCGCTCTGCAGTGATCCCCTTCCGGTTCAGGAGCTTCGTCAGCCGGTTGGCTCGGTGCTTCGTCCTCGTGAAGACGAGTGCGTCGTCCACACCGTCGCCTCGGAGGAGCTCGACGAGCAGTGAGCCCTTGAGCGTCGACGGAACCGGGTACGCCCGCTGAGTCACACCCTCGGCCGGCGCCGCCTTCCGCTGCAGGGTGACCCGGGCCGGATCCCGGAGGATCTCGCGGGTCAGCTTCTCGATGGCGGGCGGCATCGTCGCGCTGAAGAAGAGCGTCTGCTCGGGCTCCGGCACGTGCTGAAGGATCCTCTTGATGTCCCGGAGAAAGCCCATGTCGAGCATTCGATCGGCTTCGTCGAGAACCAGGCACTGCAGTCCGGACAAACGCGCGTAGTCGTACTGGAAATGATCGAGGAGACGACCGGGCGTGGCCACGATCAGGTCGACGCCCTTTCGGAACGCCTTCTCCTGCGCACCCATCTTTACACCGCCGTAGACGGCCGCTGCGGTCAGATTCGTGTAGCGTCCGAGGGCGTTGGCCTCTTCGACGATCTGGAGCGCCAACTCGCGCGTCGGCGCGAGAACGAGCGCTCGGGTCGTCCCGCGCGGCTGTCGGATCATCCCGTTGAGGACGGGGAGGAGGAATGCGGCCGTCTTTCCGCTGCCCGTGGCGGCACACGCCAGGAGATCGCGCCCGTCGAGGGCGTGCGGAATGGCTTCGGATTGGATGGGAGTCGGCTGGGTGAAACCCAGGGAGGTGACCCCTTCGAGCAGGGTCGGGTGCAGCTTCAGTGAGGCGAACGCCAAGGTATGGTCCAAATCGGAGGCGCCCTGCAGGCCGGCCGTCCAAATCGTGGCGGCTCGAGTAGGCGGGCGCGGAATCGAGAGTGAGGGCCGGCCCCCGGAACCGAGGGCTCGAGGCGGGCTCACACTCGAAAGGTAATAGAAGCGGTCCCGAAAAAGGCCTTCCGCGCTGTTCTGCCCCCTACGGCGGTGTCACCTCGTAGCGCGAGTAGGTCCGCAGCGGCACGTCGCGCGGCGACGCATTCCGGAAAGAGACGGGAACTCCTTCGTACGGATAGCCGGAGAAGTCCGCGACGACGATGAAGTGCAGGTGTGGGTATCCGGCCAGTCCCGAACGGCCGACGATGCCCAGCGTGTCCCCGACGGCCACGGTATCGCCTTCCTCGACGAAGATCCCATTCTCCGGCGAATGGAGGTAGAGCGCCGTGGTGCCGTCGCCGTGGTCGACGAAGACACCGTTGCCGACGAGCAGCGGGCTGGAGCCACCACCACCCGACGGCTGATCCTCCTGGACGAAACTCACGACGCCGGGACGCGCGGCCAGGAACGGCGTTCCGGTCGGGAGATCGAAGTCGGTCGCGAATTGGTCGGGCTGACCCTCGGCATGGTACGACGACGAGCAGTTCGCGAGGCCGATGTTCAGGACCGTGCCGACACCGAACGGAACGAAGTAGGGCGAGCTGTCCGCAGCCGGGTACTCCGCGTCCGGGCAGCCACGGGTGCTGGTGAGGGGAGCCGTGAGGCCACACGCTGCGGCGGTGAGGAGGACGACTCCGGGGATCAGGCGAGAGGACCTGGACATGGGGCGACCACCGGGATGGAGGAGCGAACCGTCAAGGGATAGCGACGCCCGTCCGACCTGTCGTCCCACTACCGGAAGTGGGACGCCGCAGCCGTCTGTTCGACCGAATCGACCGTGGCACGGTACGCTCCCGGCGTCATGCCGACCTCCTGTTCGAACGCACGGTGGAAGGCCGACTTCGAGTTGAATCCGGCCTCGTAGAGAACGGACGACACGGTCGCCTCGGGCCGCTCCCGCAGAAGCCGCTGTGCCTCCCGGACCCGGTACCGGCGGAGGATGGCGTGGTACCCACCATGTGCGTCGTTCAGTACCCGGGAGACGTCGCGTTCCCCGGCGCCGACCCGCTCGGCCAGGGCACCGACCGTCAACTCCGGGTCCCGGTGGACCGCCTCCTCCTCGAAGAGGCGAACGAGGGACGCCTCCAGCCTACGATCGGTCAGGGACGCCGGAGGTTCCGGGCGGGGGGCTTCGTAGACCGGTAGGCTCGACGCCCCACGGCGCAACGCGAGCAGACCCGCCGAAGCACCGAAGAGGAGGAGTGTGGAAAGAGATGCCAACTCGAGCCCCGCCCCGCCCGGAAGCCCGAAGGCCCAGGTGAGACCGGACGCGGCACTCGCCAGCCAGTGGGCCAGGAAGAGGCTCACGACGCTCCGCAGCCAGGTCGGACCCGCCGCCGAGCGGACCGCAGCGCGCACGAGGGTGGGGGTAACGAGGAGGTGAAGGGCGATCAGCGCCCCCCGGTTCCCCCAGACGCGCTCGTACAGGCCGGCATCCGCGGAGAGGAGCAGCTGGGCCGACCAGAGCAGCAGGACGAAGAGGCCGGCGGGGGCAAAGCGCGCGGCATCGGCACGCCCGAACGAAGCGGGGGAAACGACCCGATCGACCGCGATGCCGAGTGCAATCGGTGACGTCGCGAAGAGCCCCAACACGAGCGAGTAGGCGTAAGGGTTCGCGGACGCGGACAGCAGTCCCGTGACCAGCGCGAGGCTCGCCGAGACGAGCCCGGCGTTCACGAGCAGAACGACCGCGAACGCCATCCTCGCGCCCTCGCTCCACTTCGGGCGCCACACGACGGTGACCCCGAGCACGAGGAGCGCGAGGGCGGTGGTCCAGCGAAGGACGAGGGTGAGGTCTGCGGTCACGGCGATCGTACGGGGGCCAGGACGTCAGAGGGTACGTCTCCGGTCGAATATGCCTTTCAACCGGCCGGGCCGCCCGCCGGGGCTCCGAATCAGCGCTGCCGGATCGCCTCCACGGGGTGGATCCCCGCCGCGCGGCGAGCCGGCAGCCAGCTCGCCGTGAGTCCGACCAGGGCCACGACACCCGCCACCGACGTGAAGATCACAGGGTCGTGCGTGTCGACTCCGAAGAGGATACGCGCCATCCCGCCGGCGAGGGCACCGCCGAGGGCCAAGCCCAGCACGGCGCCGAGCACCACCTGGCGGCCCGCCGTCCCCATCACGCCCCGTTGGACCACGGCGGTCGTCGCACCCAGTGCACGACGCACCCCGATCTCCGCGGTCCGTTCGGCGACCCGGAAGGAGAGGACGCTGTACACGCCGAGCATGGCCAGGAGTGTGCCCGCGACCGCCAGCGCCAGATAGAAGCGCCCCCACACCCGGTACCGCCCCGTGCGCTGGGCCACGACCTCGTCCAGCGAGCGAAGCGAGCGGATCGGAACGGTCGGGTCGATACCGAAGACTGCGTCGCGAGCCGCCGCGACGGTGGCCGCGGGATCACCCCGACCTTCGACGACGATCTCCGGGTACCGAAGTCCGAGACGCCCCAGCCGAACCGCACCGTCGCCGACCGACAGCTGAGCGAGGGGGAGGTACACGCCGGCTTCGCGCTCGGGCTCGAGGTGCCGACGCCACAGGTCCGGCACGACCCCCACGACCGTGAGCCACGGTTCGGCGTCGGCGTCGAGCCGGATCTGCGAACCGACCGCCCCACCGAGCGGGAGGTACCGGTCGGCAAAGGTGCGGTTCACCACCGCGACCAACTCCCCACCGACCCGATCGCCGGCCTCGAAAGTCCGGCCCTCGTCCGCGGCCACACCGAACACGGCGAAGTAGTCCGTCGAGACCGACACGACCCCCGTTTCGGGGTGCGCCTCGGGATCGGGGGCGTCCGGCGTCGCGAAGCCCACCGAGTGCGGGAGCGTCAACGGAAGGGTCGTTCCGACGGCCACACGCTGAGCGGCAGCACCACCGGAGAGCATGCGGCCGAGTTCTTCCGTGAAGACCCGCCGCGCCGCGTCGTCGGAGAAACCGCCACCGGTCAGGGCGACGTTGGCCACGAGGACGTCGTCCGCCTCGATCACCCGACCGGCCGATTCGATGTTCATCGAGCTTCGAACGACCAGGCCGGCCGCCACGAGCAACCCGGTCGTCAGTGCCAACTGCGTCACGACGAGCACCTCCGACGCGAAGCTGCTGCCCGGTCCCCGTCCGATCCGACCGCGGGAGCGGAGTCGCCCACCCGCCGCCGCGTCGGACAGGCCGACCGCCGGGACGAGCCCGGACATGAGCGCAGCCAGAGCGGCGACGCCCACGAGGAAAGCGACCGTGGGGAGATCGAGGCCGATGTCCCACCAGAAGAGGGAGTCCGACCCGTGTGGGAGGGCGAAGACCCCCGCCTGCGCGCCGACCCGGTCGAACCAGGTGACGCCGTACCAGGCCAGGAGGGTCCCGAGCAGTGCTCCCCCAGCCGCCAGGAGGGAGGCCTCGGTGAGCAGCTGGCGTGCGATTCGCTGCCGGGTGGCGCCGAGCGAGACCCGGAGCACCAGGTCTCCACGCCGTCGCGAGCCGCTGACCAGGAGGAGGTTGGCGACGTTGGCGCAGCACAGGACGAGCAGGAGCAGGGCACCGAAGAGCATCCGGTATGCGGTCCTGGTGAACTCCTCGCCGACGTACTCGTCGTGGAAGCTCCGCAGGGAAGCCGTGATGTCGGCGTTGGTCTCCGGGTAGGCGGCCGAGAGGCGGTTCGTGATCCCGTCGAACTCGGCCCTCGCCTCGGTCAGAGACGACTCGGGTCGGAGGCGACCGAAGACGTCGAGCCTGCCCTGCCCTCTCACGATGGTCGCGAGGTCGATCCGGAGCGGGATCCAGAAATCCTCCGCGATCGGAAAGCCGAAGCGGGGGGGCATGACGCCGATGACCGTGACCGGCGCCTCTCCCAACCGCACGGCCCGACCGACCACAGCTGGATCGGCGCCGAAGCGAGCGGTCCAGACGTCGTGGCTCAAGACGACCACGTCCGGCGCCCCGACCTCTTCGTCAGCCGGTGTGAAGCTTCGACCGTGTAGCGGCTGCACCCGCAGCAGGGAGAACGCGTTCGCGCTGATCCGCACACCGCTGAGCGGCACGGGCGGCGCACCGTCACTCGGCAGTGTAGTCGCGGCCTCTACGTACGCGCCGAGGTCTTCGAAGGAAGTCTGTGCCTCGAGCCAGGCGTGGTAATCGTGCGGCGTCACGGCCAGGGAGGACTGACCGGCCGGCAGATCGGCACGCTCGAAGTGGACGAGGCGATCGGCCTCCTCGAACGGAAGGCCGCGGAGCACCGTTCCATACAGGATGGAAAAGGCGGCCGCGGACACGCCGAGGCCGAGGCCGAGCGTCACGATCGAGGCGAGCGCGGGCGCGGGTCGGCGAGACATCGTCCGGACGGCGCCGCGAAGGTCCCCGACCAGATCGTAGAACAGCCCCGTCGTCTCGACACCCGCGGCACCGGGCAGCGGCGACCAGACGGCGGCGACCGCCTGTCTCCAATACCAGAGGTCCGCCTGCCAGCGAGAGCGGCGCGCGTAGGCCTCGTAGCGTTCGTCCAGGTCGGCGAGGAAGAAGGGTCGGACCGAGTCGGGAAGACGGCGCTCGAGCAGTCGGCGCGCGGAGCCCGGCGGCCGGGTCACGCGCCCCCCTTCGCGTCGGACGGAGCGAAGTCGATACGGTTCCACAGCCGATCGTGGGCCCGGCGCGTCTCGAGCAGAGCCCGAACAGCGGCCTCGGTCGGGGAGAAGAGTTTCCGGAGTCGACCGCCCCGGTCGGCGTGCTCGGTGTCGACCTCCGTGTCGACGAAGCCCTTCTTCTCGAGGCGTGACAAGGTCACGTAGACCGAGGCCAGTGAGACGTCGCGGCCCGTGGACTCGAGGATCTGCTCGTGGATCGCGGCACCCGACGCCTCCCCGGGCAACCCGGCGACCGCGAGCAGGAGGATCGTCTCGAACTCACCCAGGTGCTCACCCTTTCCCATCCCACCCTCACTTACTGATCCCAAGTTTGTAAACAAGATATAGTTAACCGAGTCCTCACGGACAAGGTGTGGTCTCCAGGCGCGACCCCGTCGATGTTGGAGGTGTCGCCGTCACGATCGCCGAGCATCGATCGACCCATGAATCGCGCCACACCTCTCGCACTCCTGGCTCTCGGCCTCGCCGCGTGCACCGTTCCGGGACCGCCCGCCGTCGGAGACCGGCTGCCGGACACCGAGTGGGAGGTCGTCGACGCCACCGGGTCCGCATGGGTAGCGGAGGACCGGCTCTCCCTTTCCGATCTGGAAGGCCGCCCGGTGCTCCTCGACTTCTGGGCGTCGTGGTGTCTGCCGTGCGTCGAGCAGCACGAGCAGGTCACGGAGGTGGCCGAGCGCTATGGGGATCGCCTGGCGGTCGTCGGCATCCTCGTCGACGACAACCCGGCGTCGGCCCTCGACTGGTTGGAGGAAAAGGGCGCCGCGTACCCCACCGTGACCGAGGTCGACGACGCGCTCGTCGAGGCCTTCTACGTTCGCCAGGCCGGTATGCCCCACCTGGCGCTACTGGACACGGAGCGAAGGCTCGTGTGGCACCGTCTCGGCGTCGGTGCGGGAGGGCTGCCCGACGAGGTGCTCGGCCTGCTCGACAGCCTCGTGGCCGAGCGTTGATCGCGGGCGAGGACGGGTTCGCCATCGTCAGAGCGCCCTTCGTCCACTAACCTTCCCCGCCCTTCAACCCGCGGCCTGGGAGCGCCCGTTGGAAACGACTGCGGTCGACGACGTCGAACACCGTCTCGAGCACCTCACCGATCGGCTCGACGCTCTGCGCGGCGAGATCGCCAAGCGTGTGGTCGGTCAGAACTCCGCCGTCGAAGAGGTGCTCTTCTGCCTGCTCACGGGAGGTCACGGGCTTCTGGAAGGTGTCCCGGGTCTCGCCAAGACCATGCTCGTTCGCACGCTGGCCGATGCCCTCGACCTCGACTTCCGGAGGGTCCAGTTCACCCCGGACCTGATGCCCGGCGACATCACGGGCACCGAGGTCATCGAGGAGGACCGCTCGACCGGCCGGCGGGAGACCCGCTTCCTGCGCGGACCGGTCTTCACGCAGGTGCTTTTGGCCGACGAGATCAACCGCGCACCGCCCAAGACGCAGGCGGCGCTCCTCGAGGCCATGCAGGAGGGGCACGTGACGGCCGGCGGGGAACTCCTCGACCTGCCCCGCCCCTTCTTCGTGCTCGCCACGCAGAACCCGATCGAGCAGGAGGGGACGTACCCACTTCCCGAGGCGCAGCTCGACCGTTTCATGCTGAAGATCAGTCTCGACTACCCGGACCGTCGTGACGAGGTCGAGGTCCTCCGGAGCACGACGGGAGCGGCGCTCGAGGACGTGGCATCGGTCCTGACCGGCCCGGACATCCTCGCCGCGCAGTCGATGGTCCGTGGGATCCCGATCTCGGACGAAATGATCGAGTACGTCGCCCTCCTCGTCCGCAGTACCCGCCCGGGACGAGAGGAGGCCGTCGAGGTCACGAACCGCTGGGTCCGGTGGGGCGCGGGCCCGCGCGCCGGGCAGTCGCTCATCCTGTGCGCGAAGGCGGCCGCTCTGATGGCGGGCCGGCTCCATGTGGCTCCCGACGATCTGATCCGCGTGGCACCTTCGGTCCTACGTCACCGTGTCCTCGTGAACTTCCAGGCCGAAGCCGAGGGCCGCTCCCCGGACGAGGTGGTGACGTCCCTCCTGGCTGACGTACCACCGCCCAGGAGCTGACACGTGGTGCGGTCCGACCGGGGAGAATCCCGGTGACACCCCGCCCGCCGACCCACGGCGCCGACGCGGATCCGGGTGCCGATTTGCTGACACCGGACGTCCTCGAAGGCCTCGGGTCACTCGAACTCGTGGCCCGCACGATCGTGCGCGGCTTCATCAGCGGCGCCCACCGCTCTCCCTTCCTCGGTTCCGGTGAGGACTTCTCCCGACACCGCGCGTATCAGCAGGGGGACGACGTGCGGCGCCTCGACTGGCGACTCTACGCCCGGACCGACCGGCTCTACGTCCGGCTCTTCGAAGAAGCCTCGAACCTCCAGGCCTTCCTCCTCCTCGATACCTCCGCGTCGATGGGATTCGTCGGGGACGGCGCCGTGAGCAAGCTCCGCTACGGTCAGTTCGTGGCGGCAGCGCTCGCGCACGTCATGCTCCGTTCGGGCGATGCGGTCGGCCTCGCGTCGGCCGGGGCTGCCACCGGCTTTCACCTCCCGCCGCGCAATCGTCCGGGCCACCTCCACGACCTTCTGGTCGGTCTCGAGCGACTCCGGGCCGACGGGTCGGGCTCCTCCCCGAACGCGCTCGACGAGGTCGGGTCGGCGCTCCGACGCCGGGGGCGGGTCGTACTCATCTCCGACGGTCTCTCCGAAGACGGTTCCGAGCCTCTTCTCGAAGCGGTCGGTCGTCTCCGCGCCCGGGGAGACGAGGTGATCGTCGTGCGCATCGCGACCCGGATCGAGTTGGGAGAGCGGGGAGGAGCGGCCGCACGGTACTTCGACCCCGAACGCCCCGACGACGTCATCGCCGCGGCCCCGTCCTCCGACCCGGGCTTCCGGCAGCGGGTGGCCGACTACTACGAGACGCTTCGGCGCGGCCTCGAAGAACGCGGTGCCGAATACGTCCCGCTGACGACCGACCAGCCCCTCACCTCCGCCCTGGCCGGCTGGCTCACGGCCCGTGTACGAGGGGAGCGCGCCCCCTCGTGATCGCAGCCCTCGCTCCCGGGTTCCTGGCGGTCGGTGCGCTCTTCGCTGCGCTTCCCGTCGTACTGCACCTGCTCTCTCGCCGGCCGCCGGACCGGGAAGCGCTCCCCACGGCGCGCTTCCTCGTCGAGGACCGGCGGACACTACTTCGCCCGACGCGTCGTCCGTCGGACCTCCCCCTGCTCGTCGTGCGCGTGCTCTTCGCGCTCGTCCTGGGCGCGGCGTTCGCGGGGCTCACCTGGCTTCCCGAACGCACCGAAAGAGTGCGGGTGCTTCTGGTCGACGTGGACGCCGTAGGGGAGGTCGGCGCCGACCAGCTGACGGCCGCGGTCGGAGCCGCTACGTCGGCCACCTCGGAGGGATGGGCCGTCAGGACCGTGGCGTATGCCCGAGGTGCGGACGGGTCACTCCTCACGAGCCACGACCCCACCACCCTCTTCGACAGGATCGGCGAACCCCGTTCGACAGCCCACGACGGGTTGAGAGCCCTCCGAAGTGTGGTCGGCGAGGAGACCCGAGCGGACTCGGTCGAGGTCGTATGGCTGCTTCAACCGACGTGGCGTCAGTGGTCGAGGGGAATCGGACTGACGAGACCGACGTTGTGGCCCGGGGCCATTCAGGTCCGACCGGTCGGCGAGCCATCCACGAGGGCGGCGCCCACGACGACACCCGAGGCGACTGCACCGGAGGCGACGACAGCGGAGACGACGACACAGGAGACGACCGCACAGGAGAACGACCGCATCGGCGTGGTCGGCCTTGCCGTCGGGTCGCCGGTTCACCGCGCACTCGAGGCCCTCGGGCGCCCCGCGGGCGGTGGCCCTACAGCGTCCACTGTGATCGGTATCGACCCGGCGACGGACCTTCTCGACCGACTCGTGTCCGCCGCGGAGGCGGGCGGGACCATCGTGCTTTCGGGGACACTACCCCAGGGCGGTACGCACGCCGGCCTCCCCTGGAGGCCCGGCCCGAGCGCGCCCGAACCGACGACGCCGACGGTGCTCGTCCATCCGGGACGCTCCCCGCTCTCGACGTCCGCCATCCCCTCACCCGGTGGCCCCGCACCGGGTGCCTTCGTGGTGGCCGTGACGGAAGCGGGGCATCCGGCCGCGGCCTACCGACCGATCGGCGACGGTTGTGTCGTCTATTCCGCCATCCGCCTCGACGACCCCGAGTTGTCGAGCGCGTCGGGCTACGTCGACTACCTGGACGACCTGATCGACGTGTGCTCGGCCTCCGCTCGTGGTATCGACCCCGGGGCCCCGCTAGATCCCGGTGCCATGAGTAGCCTGGCGCGAGCGGATCTACCGGCACGCATCGCGGCCGCCGACCTCGGGAGCCCCGCCGGGACGAAGCTCGCGCCCTGGCTGCTCCTCCTGGCCCTCGCGCTCCTCGGGTGTGAAGTGGCGCTGACCCGTCGAAGGGCCGCATGACACCGCGGGCCGTGGCAGAGCACCGGGACGTCGATGACCTCGTGCGCCGTGTGCGGTCCCGCGTAGTCCGCAGAGCCGGACTTCGATCCGCGGCATGGGCCGTCGCCGCCGGAGGGGTCGTCACCGTCGCGCTGGTCTGGCTCGACCTGCTGGTGGCCCCCGACCTCCGCGCGCCGCTCCTCTGGCTCCCGGCGATCGGCATCTTCGCGGCACTCGTCCACGTCACCCGAACGCACCGGAGCGCGACACGGGCGCGCGTGACCCGCCTCGTCGACGAACGCTCCGGCCTCGGCAACCTGCTCTCCACCTACCAATCGCCGAACGCGGACGGGCCCGTGGCCGAGGCGTTCAGGCGGCGCGCGATCCCCGCCCTTCGTTCAGTCGATCCAGCCCGGGTCGTTCGGCTCGAAGGAGGTCGACCTTGGGGCTGGGCTGCGGCTTCCGCCGTCGCGGCGCTCGTGAGCGTTCTGATCACGGCGGGCGCGGCGGGCCCGGGCGCGCGGGCCGACGCCGATGCGGCCTCCGCCCGAGGAGGTGCGACGTCGAGTGACGCGTCGACCGCGACGGCCCTTCCGACCCTCGGTACCGTCACCGTGCGCATCGCGCCGCCGGCGTACGCCGACCTCCCGACCGAAACGAGCGAGGGCGTCACCATCTCCGCGCTCCCGGGCAGCCGCGTCCGGATCAGCGGTACCGGCTCGGCTCGGGGTGCGCAGCTCGCGGCCCGGGTCGCGGGCGGCGCCACCCTCACGCCCGTGCCCGGCTCGGACGGGTGGGCGGTCGAGTGGGTCCTCGAAACGGCTCACCGGGGTGTATCGATCGAGGCGCTCACGGACGGCGGCGTGGTCGAGCAGCGTGTGCTCCCGATCCGACTCGTAGCGGACCGGGCACCCCGGGTCACCCTCCTCGAACCCGACGGAGACCTCGTCCTGGCGGCGGCGCAGGGGTCGATTCTCGTTCGGGCTCGGGCGCTCGACGACTACGGCGTCGGTGACCTCACGCTCCACTGGGTCCACTCCCGCGGAAGCGGAGAGTCGTTCGACTTCAGCGAGGGAACGTGGCCATGGGACAACCGACGCCCCGTGGCCGGCGGGAGTGAGGCGGAGTACTCGATTCCGCTCCCCGACCTCGACCTCGCCCCGGGAGACGTGATCCATGTCCGCGCCACGGCCACCGACCGCAACGACGTCACGGGCCCCGGGGTGGGGGTCTCCGCCACCCGCCAGATCCGGATTTCGCGGGACGAGGACCTGGCGGACATCACGACGCTGATCGGCTTTCCGATCGAGCGCGAGCGCGAACCGCTCCTGAGCCAGCGCATGATCATCCTTCTCACCGAGGAGCTCCGGGACACCGCGCGGACCCTGACGCGACTCGAACTCCTCGCGGAGGCCGAGTCGATCGCGGACGAACAGGCGCGCCTCCGCGGTCGAGTCGGCGAACAGATCTTCAGCCGTGCCACGGGGGCCTTTCAGGACCCTGAATCCCACCTCGACTTCGACCTCGAACACGGGGCCGACGGCGAACACGAACCGGAGGTGTTCCTCGACGAGCTCGAGGCGGCCGCCGCCGAGGGTCCGGTCATCGACCCCGAGACGGGGATCGCGACCATCGCGAACGTCGAGATCATGGCCCACGACCACGACTCCGATCCGATCGTCGCCATCAACCGATCGCTCCTCACGATCTACAACCACATGTGGGACGCCGAGCGCGCCCTCCGGTCGGCCGAACTCGACTCCTCCCTGATTCCGCAGAATCTGGCGCTCGACCTCCTGCAGGAACTGCGCGAGTCCGAGCGTGTCTTCCCGCGCGGCCGCGTCGCGATCCCACCGATCGACGTCGATGCCGTCCGCGGCTCCGGCGAAGTGGACGACGCCGACCCGGCCAACCGGTCGGCGGGGGCTCCGGCGCGCCCCGTCACCGACGAAGTCATCGGTATTCTCGACGACCTCCTGTCCTCGGACCCGATCGCCACGGGCCGGGCCGCCGCCGTGCGCATCTCCGGACTGGCCCTGGATCTACTGGGCGTTCTGGACGACCCCTCCCCGAGCGAGGCCCTGGTTCGTGCCGCCGCTGCGGCCGAGTCCGACGACGCAGAGGCCGTGCGGGCCGGAATCTCCGCAGCGCTGACCGAGCTGCGCGGAACCCCCTCCCGCCTTTCGTCCGACGCCCTTTCGGGGCCGTCCTCCTTCGCGGCGGCCCGCTACGCCGAAGCGGAGCGGGCGTCGGAATCGACCGGTGAGGCGCCATCGGTCGAGACGATCGGCACGCCTGCCGCAGACCCCTTCGTCTTCGCCACCGCACGGTACACGTCGGGGGATTGGGACTCCGCGCCGCTGGTACCCTCGAATCTGATCCACTCGTTGGCGCAATACACCGGCCTCCCCGTGCAGGCCGAAGGCGTGATCGTCGACCTCTCGAGCGAGGACCTGTTCGACTACCCCTTCCTCTACCTGACGGGGCACCTGCCGGTCTTCTTCGACGAGGCCGAGAGCCGCAACCTCACCGCCTTCGTAGAGCGCGGCGGCTTCGTCTTCATCGACGACCACAACCACGACATCGACGGCGCCTTCCACCGGTCCGTCACGTCCGAGCTCCAGAGGCTCTTCGGCCAGGGGCGGCTGACGCCGATCCCCAACGACCATGAGCTGTACTCGGCGTTCTTCTCGTTCCCGGACGGCCCGCCGATCACAGGGCACGAGCTGAGCGGGTGGGGAGACGGGCTGATCCATCGGGAGCTCTTCCAGATCGAGGTCGACGGCCGGATCGGCGTCCTGTATTCGAACAAGGACTACTCGTCGGAGTGGAGCTACCACGCCGAGAACAAGCGATTCCTGGCCATCGACAACACGCGGTTCGGGGTGAACATCCTCATCTACGCGTTGACGCGATGAGGGCCGACACCTTCGTATCGGCGGCCCGTGCAATCTCCGCGATCGCGCTGCTCGCCCTCGTCGTGCTCGGGGTCCGCCGCGATGACCGGCCGACGGATGAGCGGGTCGTCGATCACCGCAGTGCCGTAGACGCCGTGGCCGAGCTCGTCGCGGAGGGTGGATCCGGTCCGGTGACGTACCGCGACTCGGTTCCCCCCGACCGGCGTACCGCCACCCTCCTGGCCAGCGCGGCCGCTGAGGGGCGTGAGGTGACCCTCGCCGTGCCGGGCGTGCCGCCGCGTCTCGGGGTCACCGCACCCCGCGCTCCGGTGGCTCGGCGACGGAGCGCCCTGCGTGTGCGCGTGCGTGGTGAAGCCGGGGAGCGGGTGCCCATCTCCCTGGAGGACGGGTCCGGCCAACTGGACACCCTCTCCGTTGTCGTGGGCGCCACGGGCGTCACCGTGGCGGACGTGGCCGTCGAGCCCGCGCGCGAGGGACTCGAGCGGTGGACGCTGAGCGCTGGTGCCGACTCGGCGCAGGCCATGGCGTGGGTCCGGCCACCCGATCCCCTGCGTGTGCTCGTCGTCACCGATGCGCCCGGCTGGGAGACCCGATACCTCGTCCGCGCGCTCGAATCACGAGGAATCGGCGTCTCGGTACGCCAGGAGCTGGGTCGAGACCTCGCCGTCCTCTCGGAAGGGGGCGAGACGATTCGGGAGATCGGGTCCGCGGGGGAGGCCTTCGATCCGGGGGATGTCGACGTGATCGTGTCGGCGGCCGCGCGCGGGTCGGCGGCCCACCGGGATCTCGACCGCTGGGTCAGAGAGTCGGGGGGCGGCCTCCTCCTCCTGGAGCCGGGAGACGAGGGGGATCGTGGACGCACGCGTGCCGACGAGCTGACCTGGTCGGGGCCGGCCGAGTTCCTCCCCCTCCCCACGCTGGACCTCGACACCGATGCGGCGCCCCTCTCTACCGACCGCGCCTCCATCGACACCCCGGTCGCGACCGACCGGGCGGGCGGAGTCCTCGTGGCGGCATCGCTGCGAGGTCGGGGCCGCGTGCTGCGCTCGGGGCTGATCACCTGGCCGTGGATCCTGGGCGGTGGCGCACCCGAGGCACACACGGAGTGGTGGGTCTCGGTCGTCGAGTGGCTGGCCGATGGCATGACCGACGACGCCCTCCTCGCCGGGTCGGCGGCCCAACCCAGGACCGTCTGGCGAGGACGGATAGACGGTCGGCTCCCCACGGTCGTGACGGTCGACCACCCGGACGGCCTACGGAACGACCTCGGCCTGCGCGCGACGGCGGTCGACCGTGGGTACTTGTCGTTCGTGCCTACGACGGCCGGCGCGCACCCGATCGAGCTTCGGAGCGAAACCGGAGATTCGACGATGCACCCCCTCGGTGCAGCCGTCGTCGCGCTCGGCACCGATCGACCCGGCTGGGCGGAAGCGGCACTCGAGATCGGTGGCGCGGGCGGGCGGATCATGACCATCACGCAAGCCGCCGCGCTCGGTGGACGGAGGGTCGATGCCGGACCCGATCGAGCCCCGTGGATCTTCCTCCTCCTCTCCCTCCTCATGGGTGCCGGGTGGGCCGTGCGTCGAGTCCGGGGCCTGGCCTGACAGCTTGCCGTCGCGGATCGGCCCCGACACAATCGGCGGACGTACTTCAGCCAACGAGCAACACATGCGACGCAGAGATTTCCTCGTCACCGGCACGACGGCCGCGGCCGGGCTCGCGCTGACGCCTGGACTGGCGTCGGGGCTGGCCCACGGCATCCTGGACCCCCGGGTCCACGCTCCGGCCGGCCCCCGTCTCCGCGTCGGCGATCCGTTCAGCCGGGACATCGCCGAGGCCGCCCTGGACGCCGCGACCCGTGCAGGCGCCGACTACGCCGATGTCCGCGTCAGTACGAACCGGAGCCAGAACGTCAGCACCCGGGAGCAGATCGTCACCGGCCTCTCCGACTCGGAGACGTCGGGTGTCGGCATCCGGGTGCTGGTCGAGGGGACGTGGGGCTTCGCCGCCTCGAACATCCTGTCGAGCGACTCGGCCGAGGAGATCGCGCGGACGGCCGTGGCCCAGGCCCGCGCCAACCGAGCGGCCCAACGGCGCCCGGTCGAGCTCGCTCCGATCGGCCCCGCCGAGGAGGGTGAGTGGCGCAGCCCGATCGAAGTCGACCCGTTCGACGTCTCGATCGAGGACAAGGTCGAGCTGATGCTGCTGGCCAACGCTGCCGCGATCCGGGTTCCCGGCGCGCGCTTCGCCTCGTCGACGATGAGCTTCGTCCGGGAGGAGAAGTTCTTCGCCTCGACCGACGGTATCGTCACGGATCAGACCGTGTATCGGTGCTGGCCCCGCATGACCGTGTCGGCCGTGGCCTCGGACGGTTCGGACTTCCAATCCCGACAGTCGACGCCGCTCCAGCCGATGGGGCTGGGGTGGGAGTACGTGCGGGACGCCGACCTCATCGGCCAGGCGCCCCTCTGGGCCGAGGAGGCGGTGCAGAAGCTCACGGCCCGCTCCGTCGAACCGGGCCTCTGGGACCTCGTCCTCCTGCCGAGCCACCTCTTCCTGACCCTGCACGAGTCGGTCGCCCACCCCACGGAGTTGGACCGGATCCAGGGCTTCGAGGCCAACTACGCCGGCACCTCGTTCATCTATCCCGTCGAGGACTACCTCGGTTCGTTCCGCTACGGCCCGGACTTCATGAACGTGGAGGGCGAGCGGTCTGCGCACGGTGGCCTCTCGACGGTGGGCTGGGACGACGAGGGAGTACGGCCCGACGAGTACCTCATCGTGAAGGACGGCATCCTCAACGACCTCCAGACGACGCGCGAGCAGGCGCCCTGGCTGGCCGACTGGTACGGGTCGCAGGGCGTGCCGGTCCGGTCGCACGGGAACTCGTACGCCCAGTCGTGGGCCGTGACCCAGTTCCAGCGCATGCCGAACATCAATCTGCGCCCGAACCAGGAGCGCGACGTCTCCTTCGACGAACTGGTCAGCGAGATCGACAAGGGGATCGTGATCGAAGGACGGGGTTCGTACTCGATCGATCAGCAGCGTTACAACGCCCAGTTCGGCGGCCAGGTCTTCCACGAGATCCGCAATGGGCGGGTCGTCGGGATGCTTCGGGACGTCGCCTATCAGATCCGCACCCCCGAGTTCTGGAACTCGATGGATCAAATCGGGGGGCCGAGCACGTATGAGCTCGGCGGAACGTTCTCGGACGGAAAGGGCCAGCCGGGTCAGGCCAACGCCGTCTCGCACGGCTGCCCGGCCACGCGCTTCCGGGACGTGACGATCCTCAACACCGCCCGGGGTGGCTGAAGCCCCCGAGGCCGTTCACCTTCCGCAGCTTCGCAGTCGACTCGAGTGGAGAGATGGGTATGAAACGAAGGGAGTTCGTCCGACACGGTGCCGTTGCCGCCGCCGGGCTGGGCGTAGCGGGGCACACGAACCTGCTCCACGGCATCATGACGCCGACGACGATCGGCCGGGGCATCGCCCAGGACCGTGACGCGCTCGGCGCCGCCGCCCTCAACGCCGCCCAGGCCGCCGGGGCCGACTACGCCGACATCCGCATCTCGACGAACCGTCGCCAGTTCATGGCCACACGCGAAGCGATCGTGGCGGGGGTCCAGGATTCGGAGACGTCCGGCTTCGGCATCCGCGTCCTCGTGGACGGCACATGGGGCTTCGCCGCCTCCCGTGACGTCACGATGGACGAGGTGGCCCGCGTGGCCCAGGTGGCCGTGGCCCAGGCCCGCGCCAACCGCGCCGCCCAGCTGCGCCCCGTCGAGTTGGCCCCTCTCGACTGGACCGGCCGTGGTGAGTGGCGCAGCCCCGTCGAGATCGAACCGTTCGACATCCCGATCGAGGACAAGGTCGCGCTCCTCCTCGAAGCCAACGCCGCGGCGATGGCCGTGCAGGGCGTCGCCTTCGCGAGTTCGAACATGTCCTTCCTCCGCGAAGAGAAGTACTTCGCGTCGACCGACGGTGTCATCACCGACCAGACGGTCTACAAGGCCGCCGGCGGCGTGAACGTCACTGCGGTCTCGTCCGACCGTTCCGACTTCCAGTCCCGCTCGAGCCGCGACGTGATGCCGAAAGGCATCGGGTACGAACACATCGTCGACTCGGACCTCGTCGGCAACGCCCCGATCTGGGCCGAGGACGCCGTCGCCAAGCTGTCGGCCAAGCCGGTCCAGCCCGGTCGGTACGACCTCGTGCTGCGCCCGTCCCATCTCTGGCTGACGGTTCACGAGGCGATCGCCCATCCGACGGAGCTCGATCGGATCATGGGCTTCGAGGCCAACTACGCGGGGACCTCGTTCATCTCGTCCCCCGAGGAGTTCCTCGGCTCGTTCCGATACGGCCCCGACTTCATGAACGTCCAGGGCGAGCGGACCACGCCGGGCGCACTCTCCACGGTCGGGTGGGACGACGAGGGGGTCCGCCCCGACGAGTACCTGATCGTGAAGGACGGTATCCTCAACGACCTTCAGACGACGCGGGAGCAGGCGCCCTGGCTGTCCGACTGGTACGGATCCCAGGGACGACCCGTCCGCTCCCACGGCAACTCGTACGGTCAGTCGTGGGAGGTCACCCAATTCCAGCGCATGCCGAACATCAACCTCCTTCCGCACCCCGATCGGGACGTGTCCGAGGAGGAACTGATCGACGGTATCGAGAACGGTATCCTGATCGACGGAGACGGCTCCTTCTCGATCGACCAGCAGCGCTACAACGCCCAGTTCGGTGGCCAGGTCTTCTACGAGATCCGGAACGGCCGGATCACCGGCATGCTCAAGGACGTCGCCTACCAGATCCGCACGCCGGAGTTCTGGAATGCGATGGATCTGATCGGCGGTGAGAGCACCTACTTCATGGGCGGTTCGATGGGCGACGGCAAAGGCCAGCCCGCCCAGTCCAACTCGATCAGTCACGGCTGTCCCGTCACCCGGCACCGCGACGTCACTGTCATCAACACCGGCCGGAGGGCCTGATCCATGGCGAACTTCATTTCACGCGAAGAGGCGCAGCGGATCACCGAGCGGGCGCTGTCCTTCTCCCGGGCCGACCAGGCGCGGGCGAATCTCAACAGCTCCGAGACCGGCAACACCCGGTTCGCCCAGAACCAGATGAGCACGTCGGGTGACGCGACCAATGCGACGTTGACGATCACCAGCGCACTCGGAAACAAGGTGGCGTCGGCGACGACGAACATCTTCGACGACGACGCGCTGCGCCGGGTCGTCGAAACGAGCGAGCAGCTCGCGCGCCTGGTGCCCGAGAACGAGGAGTACATGGGTGAGCTCGGGCCGCAGAGTTACCCCGACTCGGATCCGTACTTCGAGTCGACCGGTGAGCTGGCGCCCGAGCGCCGTGCGCAGGCGATCGCTGCGGTCACCGAGCAGGCCGCGGCCCGGAACCTCATCTCGACCGGCTTCCTCATCCACGCCGCGTCGAGCACCGCCGTGGCCACGACCAACGGGCTCTTCGCCTACGGCGTCGACACCCGGGTGAACTTCACCACGACCGTGCGGACCCCCGACGGGACGGGTTCCGGGTGGGCCGGCACGAGCGCCCACGATTTCGACGACCTCGACACACGGGCCCTCGGGGCTCGCGCCGTCGAGAAGGCGATGCGCTCGCAGAACCCGCGGGCCGTGGAGCCCGGTCGGTGGACCGTGGTGATGGAGCCGACCACCGTCGGCAACATGGTCAACCTCATGGTGAACCAACTCAGCGCCCGAAACGCCGACGAGGGCCGTTCCTTCTTCAGCAAGGCCGGTGGCGGGACCAAGCTGGGGGAGCAGTTCGTCGACAGCCGGGTGACGATCCACTCCGACCCGGGAGACGGGCGTATCCTCTCGTCACCCTTCAACGGCGAGGGCCTGCCGAACAAGGCGATGACCTGGGTCGAGAACGGTGAGCTGCGAAACCTGAACTACTCGCGCTACTGGGCGGACCGTCAGGGTGTGCAGCCGACCGGGTTCCCGAGCGGCTGGTACATGGCCGGGGGGAACGACACCCTCGATGACATGATCCGCTCGACCGAGCGCGGGCTCCTCCTCACGCGCTTCTGGTATATCCGAGGGGTCGACCCGCGGACCATTTTGTACACCGGTCTGACGCGTGATGGGACCTTCCTGATCGAAAACGGTGAGATCAGCCACCCGGTGAAGAACTTCCGGTGGAACGAGTCGCCGATCTTCATGCTCAACAACATCGAGATGATGGGCGAGCCCGTGCGGATCTCTTCCGGCGAGTCGTCGGGACTCACCAACGCCGTCGTAGTTCCGCCGCTCAAGGTGCGGGACTTCACCTTCACGTCCTTGTCGGATGCGATCTGACGCGATCGGGGGTGTCGCGGCGGCGCCGGTTGGGTCGCCGCGACACCCCTGGAGTGTACTCTCGGTAGCCATCGCGTAACGGATCGAGACGCGCCCCCGCATCGGGGTGCGCGCCTCGCCCACTGCGCGTATCCTGTGAGGAAGCGGCCCAGCGCCCGACACCGCTCCGAGGAGACTCCCATGCCCTGGCATCACCGTGTAGTACGACTCGCCGC